>NZ_JBFUBW010000023.1:0-125803 GCF_056405555.1 Variovorax sp. P1_G12
CGATAGGCAGCCTCGAGTTCAACCAGCGCCTGTCCGTGGCACGGGCCAACTCCGTGCGCGACTACCTGGTCAGCCAAGGCGTGCCGGCCAACGTGATCCAGACCGAAGGCCGCGGCCCGTCGGACCTGAAGGTCACCGAGGCCGATTGCAAGGCCCAGGGCAAGGCCAGGAACCGTACCGAGCTCATCGCCTGCTTCGAGCCGAACCGCCGCGTGGAAATCCGCGCCGCGGGCGAGCAGGGGGGCTAGGGTTCGCGGGCTTTGCGTGGCCCGCAGCGGATCACTCAAGACCGACCCGGGGCTCAGCGAGCCCCGTCGACTTGATCAGCCGACGATCAGACGGGTCAGTCAACAGTGATCGCCAGACATGGCTCGGTGAGCGCCAGCGCGGCGGCTGCGGGTACTCGCTGCTGGCTGAGCGTTCCGGCAAACTCGCGCAGCACTGCCCAACGGCGCGGTCGAGCAGCACGTCAAGGGCCAGAGGCCAAGCCGGGCGCAGGCTTGGCGGCCTGGCCCGGTGCGAGCGATTGCTCGTCCGGCCTGCTCTGCGCGTCGGCTACGCGCTCCAAGGTTTCGTTGACCTCGTCCAGCGCTTCCGTCGACTTGCTCAACCGCTTTTCCAGTTCGTCCGTCCGCGCGACAGCATCTGCCACGTCGCCATGGTGAACGTCCCCAGGAATTTGCTTGTCCAGCACTGCGTGAACCAGCCCCAGTTCATCGGCAGCAACCTTGATTTCCTCGGTCACCTGCTTGTTCTGCTCAAGTGCATCGTCGATGGTCGGGGTCGCCTCGATGGCCACGTTCGGCTCCGTGTGGTTCGACGACATTGGATGTTCCTTGGCAAGCCGGGATGGCGCTGGGGAATCTGAAGCGCCGGTGTCCTTGGCGCCAAGCCGGGCTTCGTAGTCATTCAGCCATTCTTGTACGCGGACGGCGAGTGCGGCCTCAGCGGCCGCATGGTCGGTGAACTGACGCGCCAAGGCGATCCGACACACGAAAGTGCCAAGCCGGAAAACGTCCGCGTGATAGGACCCGCTTCCGTTCAGCCCGGCATCTGCGGCCACTTCCATGCGCCAGTCGGGAGATGAAAATTGCTGGCGTTCGGAGTTGCTCATAGGGGAACCTCCCGCACGTCATTACCCACTTGCGCGCGGACAACGTGCGCGCCCCGGCCCATGAAGGGTACTCCTATGACGCTCGGATGGGCATTGAGCCTTCAGGCCTCTTTCCGCGCCTCTGAACTTCCACCGACGATGGCCCTGAGGGTGTTGACTTCTCCGGTGCGCGGAAGCGTCCGTCTCCTACGCCGAAGCGAAGGGCTGCATTTCATTCTCCGACTCCCCAACCTCACCGGAGCCCACGATGCCCACGACCGCCAAACGCGCGCCAGCCGATGCCTGCAGTCTCCTCGACACCGATCATCGAAACGTCAAGAAGCTGTTCACCGCGTATGCGGAACTCATCAAGTCGAGGGCGACGAGCACCCCGCAGAAAAAGCGCGACCTCGCCACGGAGATTTGCAACGAGTTGACGGTCCATGCCCAGCTCGAAGAGGAGATCTTCTATCCGGCCCTCAGGGAGGCGATCAAGGATACCGATCTGCTGGACGAGGCCGAGGTCGAGCACGCCAGCGCCAAGGAACTGATCGCGCAGATCCAGGCAGCAGTGGACGTGGATGACAAGTTCGACGCCAAGGTGACCGTCCTCGGCGAGTACATCGACCATCACGTCAAGGAGGAACGCAACGAGATCTTCGTCAAGGCGCGTGCAGCGCGCGGCCTCGATCTGGTTGCCATCCGCGCGCAGCTTGAGTCGCGCAAGGAAGAACTGATGGCCGTCGACGCGACCGCATAGCGAGTTTGCGCATGGGGTTCGGCGCCGCTCAAGCGGGCGGCTCCGGCCTTCTCCAGAAAGCCCAGACTTTGCGTTCATCTTTTCAAAGGAGCCGAACTATGCCGATGGATTTCCTGCGTCGAATCGCGGAGCGGGATCTCCCTTGCACGGTGTATGACCCGGGTGAGATCGACCATCTTCGCGTCCTGCGCGCTGCCGGATTGATCCAGGCCTTCATTCCCCTGCCTGATCGTTTGAATCGCGGCCAAATGTGCCAGAAGGCGGCCCAGGTCCTCGCGATCACACAGAAAGGTCGTGATGTATTGAAAGGTCGGTTGGAGGCGTAAGGCCGGCCGGCGCGCTCAGCAAGAGGTCCCTCTTGCGGTTCTCAGGCATCGAACATCCGATCATCACACCGCTTGACATGCAGGTATTTAACTGCATATCATCCCCTCACGCACGAAACGCAACGGATGGACACAGACAAGGTTTTCAAGGCACTGGGCGACCCGACACGCAGAAAGCTGCTCGACCTGCTGTACGAGAAGAACGGGCAGACGCTGGGCGAACTCTGCGAGCACCTGGACATGGCGCGGCAATCGGCCACGCAGCACATCGGGATCCTGGAGGCAGCCAATCTGGTCAGCACGGTCCGGCGCGGCCGCGAGAAGCTGCACTTCATCAACCCGGTGCCGCTGCACGAGGTCTACGAGCGTTGGGTGCGGAAATTCGAACAGCAGCGGCTCACCCTGCTGCATGACCTGAAGAACGAACTCGAAGGAGAATGACAATGAGCAAGGAAAAGACCAGCTTCGTTTACGTGACCTACATCCGCTCGACGCCGGAAAAGGTGTTCGAGGCCATCACGAAACCGGAGATCGCGCGGCGCTACTGGGGCCACGAGAACGTTTCCGACTGGAAACCCGGATCGACCTGGGAGCATGTGCGCGCCAACGAGCAGCGCACGGTCCAGCTGGTCGGCAAGGTGGTCGAGGTCGCGCCGCCGGCGCGCCTGGTCATCACCTGGGCGGACCCCTCGCAGGCGGCCGATCCGGCCAGCTACAGCCGCGTGAGTTTCGACGTCGCGGCCTACGAGGACATGGTGCGGCTGACCGTCACCCACGACGAACTCGAGGCCGGCAGCGGGATGGCCAAGGGCATCCAGCAGGGCTGGCCGATCGTTCTTTCCAGCCTGAAGTCCCTGCTCGAAACGGGACAGGGCATCGACGTTTTCGCCAAGCCGAAGACGGCCTGAACCAGGAGTTTTTCATGACCCAGTCCTACACCGGCGGATGCGCGTGCGGCGCGATCCGCTACACGACCCAGCACGCGCCCGTCTTCCAGAACCACTGCCAGTGCAGCGACTGCCAGCGGCGAAGCGGCACCGGGCACGGCTCCTACCTGACCTTTCCCGCGCGCGCCGAGATGGCGATCACCGGCGAGGCGACGCACTGGGAGGTCGCGGGCGACAGCGGCAACGTGAAGATCCACGCCTTCTGCCCGGTCTGCGGCACACCGGTCTTCCTGCGCTTCGCCGCGATGCCGGAGCTGATCGCGGTCCATGCGGGCAGCCTGGACGAGCCGGGCCGCTTCGCGCCGCAGGTGCTCACCTACAGCGTCCGCGGGCTGGCGTGGGACGCCATCGATCCCTCGTTGCCGGCATTCGAGCGGATGCCGTCCGCCTAGGGCCGACGCGCCGTGCATCGGCGCGAAAGTGATCGCCGCGACGCCGACCCAGGGCATGGGTCAGCAATCCAGGTGAGTCGCAGCGCGTCGGCCGGTTCGAGGTGGTCAGGCAGATTGATACATTCTGATACCTCTCAAACCGAATCGACAACCAACCCATGATCTCGAAGTCCCTCGTCTTCCTCGCTCTCGCGCTCGCCGCAAACATCGCCGCCGCCGCGCCGCGCGCATGTGAACAGGAAGGACAGTGGGCGTGCGCAGGAGAAGACGCTGCAAGGGCGGACAAGGCACTCAATGTCGCCTACAAGCAAGCCATGGCGCGGCTTGACGCAGACGGCAAGATCAAATTGCGCAACGAGCAGCGCGCGTGGATCAAGCGCCGAGACAAGGAGTGCTCCGCGAACGCGATCAACCAAGGTCAGATTCTTGGCTGCGAACAGGACTTGACGATCACGCGTACCGCCGAGATCCAGCGCTACTAGCTGCCCATGCGGCCGGTGGCGGTGCAGCTCTTTTTACGCGGGCGCTGCGCGACTTCGTTGAGCAGCAGCTCGCGACTTCCAGCCTTTTAGTCCGACTCGCAACGCGCCAGGGCGATGCCGCGTCCCCGCGTGCCGTGCCGGCCAGCGGCCGGCTCACGCAGGCACCGCGTCCGGCAGCAAGACGTTGTCGCGCGCAACGATGCGTCCGCCGGCCACGACCAGTCGACGTGGCGGCCGTACGACGACCGCCTGCGCCACCGTCTGCGCCTGCACCAGCACCAGGTCGGCGCGGTCGCCCGTCGCGAGGCCATAGGCGGCGAAGCCGCAGCCGCGCGCGCCAGCGTGGGTGACGCAGTCGAGCGCGATGTCGAGCTCGTCGTCGCGGCGCAGGTTGTAGCGCATGCCGATCAGCATCGCGCGCTCCAGCATGTCGGGGCTGCCGTAGGGCGACCAGGTGTCGCGGATGCCGTCGTTGCCGCCCAGCACCGTCACGCCGGCCTGGCGGCAGGCCATCAAGGGCGGGACGTGGCGCGAAGGGGGCGCGCTGGTGATCAGCACCACGTCCAGCTTCGCCATGCGCGCCAGCAGCAAGTCGCGCTCGCGCTCGGGCAGTTCGCCCAGGCAGAAGCCATGGCTGATCGCGACCCGGCCGTGCATGCCGAGCGCGGCCGCGCGATCCAGGATCAGCGCCAGCGAGAAGGCCCCCATCGGGCCCGGCTCGTGAAGATGGATGTCGAGCGGACAGCCACGGCGCTCGGCGATGCCGAACAGCGTGTCGAGCGAGCGCACCGGGTCGCCGTCGATCGCGCAGGGGTCGAGGCCGCCGAGCACATCGGCACCCTGTGACATCGCGTCGTCGAGCAGCTCGGCCGTGCCGGGCCGCTGCAGCAGGCCCGATTGCGGAAAGGCGACGATCTGGATCTGCTGCAACGCCTTGAGCGTGCTGCGCGTGCGCATCACGCCGTCGAGGTGGCGCAGGCCGGCCTGGGTGTCGATGTCGACGTGGGTGCGCAGCCGGGTCGTTCCGAGGGCGAGGAAGTCCTTGGCGAGCGCCAGCGACTGGGCCGCGGCGTCGTGGCGGCTCGCCTCGCGGAAGGCGCGCTCGTTGTCGATCTTGTCGATGAGCCGGGTGCCGACCTCGTTGCGGTACCAGTCCAGGCCCCACAAGGTCTTGTCAAGGTGAGTGTGGCCTTCGACCAGGCCCGGCAGCAGCAGTGCGCCGCCGCCCTCCTCCACCACGCAGCCGGCGGGCACGGCCAGCGCGACGCCTGCCGCCGCGATGCGATCGCCGGTCACCAGCAGGTCGACGGGCGCCGCGCCCAGCGGGCGCACGTTGCGAAGAAGGAGCGAATCGGAAACGGGCATGAGAGAAGCCTCGCGACTGGGCGGCTAGCCCGCCTGGACCAACGGAAACTCGCGCGCCGCCAAGGCCCGGAAGCGGCTGGCGGCCGGACTCTCGGTGTCGGCCATGTAGGCGAGCGAGAGCCCGATCGAGGCCGTCGCCGGGAAATCCACGAAAGGCCGGTAGACGATCTTCTCGCTCACATAGCGCTGCATCACCGACGGCACCAGCGCCACGCCGAGACCGCTCTCGACCAGTGCGAGCACCGTCTGCACCTGGATGGCCTGCTGTGTCACGCGCGGAATGAAGCCGGCCTGCTGGCACGCGAACATGGCCGTGCCGTGAAGGCCGGAGGCCTGGCCGGCGGCATACATGATGAAGGACTCGCCGGCCATGTCCGACAGCTTGAGCATGCCCTTGCCGGCCAGCGGATTGCCGCGCGGCAGCGCTGCCACGTACTCCTCGCGCTCCAGCTGGAGCAGCGTGGCCCCGGTCGGCTGCATCAGGGGCACGCGCACGAGCCCGATGTCGAGCGACTTGTCTTCGAGCTGCTGCAGGATGCTCACCGACGTCGCTTCGCGCAGGATCAGTTCGACGCCGGGGTACTCGGCACGAAACAGCGGCAGCAGCTTCTGCAGCATGCCGTAGGTGGTGGAGCCGACGAAGCCGATCTGCAGCACGCCGCCGGTTCCCGCCAGCGTGCTCATCGCGGTCTCGCGCAACTGGTTGCCGTGGAAGAGCAGCTTGCGGGCCTCGATCAGCACCGCCTGCCCGGTGGGCGTGAGCAGGACGCCGGTGGACTCGCGGGTGAACAGCCGGGTGCCGAGCTCTGCTTCGAGTTTCTGGATCGAGACCGTCAGCGGCGGCTGCGCCATGTGCAGGCGCTCGGCCGCGCGGCGGAAGTTGAGCGTCTCGGCAAGAACGACAAAGTGGCGGATGCGTCGCAGGTCCATGGGCTTGGCTGAATCACTGGCGTCGAGCATAACGGAGCCCTCGCCCCTTGCCGCCCGTGCCGTGCCTGCGAGCCCGCCCACATCACCCCTTGAAGACAGCCGGGCGCTTGGCCAGGAAGGCTGCCACGGCCTCCTTGTGGTCGGCGGTCTGGTGCGACATCGCCTGGAAGGCCGAAGCCATTTCGAGCAAGGTGTCCAGGCGCGTGTGCATGGCCTCGCGCAGCAGCCGCTTGGTCAGGCGCACGGCGTGCGGCGGATTGGCCGCGATGCGCCGGGCCAGTTCGTTGGCGGTGGCGAGCAGCTGGCCGGCCGGCACCACGCGCGAGACCAGACCCCAGCTGGCCGCCAGTTCCGCGCCGATCACTTCGCCGGTGAACGACATCTCCGAGGCGCGCGACATGCCGACGATGCGCGGCAGCAGCCAGGCGCCACCGTCGCCGGGAATGATCCCGAGCTTGACGAAGCTCTCGGCGAACTTGGCGTGCTCCGATGCGATGCGCACGTCGCACATGCAGGCGAGGTCGAGCCCCGCGCCGATGGCGGCGCCGTTCACGGCGGCAATGATCGGCACTTCGAGGTTGAACAGCGCCAGCGGAAGCTTCTGGATGCCGGTGCGGTATTCCTGCCGGATCTGCATGCCCGAGACCTCGCCCGACGCCTGCCGCTCCATGTCGCGGATGTCGCCGCCCGAGGAAAAGGCCGTGCCCGCGCCGGTCAGGATCACCGCGCGCACGCTGCGGGCGTTGTGGATGCGGTCGATCGCGGCCAGGAAGTCCGGCACGGCGGAATTGCCCGTGAGCGGATTGCGGCGGCCAGGTTCGTTCATCGTCAGCGTGACGACGTGGTCTTGCTGCTCGTACAGGAGAAAGTCTGGCATCGCGGAAGGCCTCTTCAGGGTGTTGGACAGGCGGCCAGCGTAGGGCTTCAACCCCGACACGTCCAATATTGAATTTAACGATTTCAATACTTCATTGATATCACAAAGGAAAAGCTTCCCTATGGCGTTGCGACAGATCTCGATACCGATCGTATATCGCTTTTCGACTATTTAATATTGGACCGAACATGTAGCGCCACCCTATCCTCACGCCATCGACACAGGACAGGAAGCACACATGAAGACGGCATTGGGGCACCTCAAGGTGCTCGACCTGACCCGCATCCTCGCGGGCCCGTGGGCCACCCAGAACCTCGCCGACATGGGTGCCGAGGTGATCAAGATCGAGCGCCCCGGCGTGGGCGACGACACCCGCTACTGGGGCCCTCCCTTCCTCAAGGACGCCGAGGGCCGCGAGACCCGCGACTCCTCCTACTTCCTGAGCGCGAACCGCGGCAAGCAGTCGGTCACTGTCGACCTGGCGAAGCCCGAGGGACAGGAGATCATTCGCCAGCTTGCGCGCGACGCCGACATCCTGGTCGAGAACTACAAGGTCGGCACGCTCGCGCGCTACGGCCTGGCCTACGAAGACCTGCGCAAGATCAACCCGCGCCTGGTGTACTGCTCGGTCACGGGCTTCGGCCAGGACGGCCCGTATGCGGCGCTGCCGGGCTACGACTACGTGTTCCAGGGCATGGGCGGGCTGATGAGCATCACCGGCGTGCCCGACGGCGAGCCCGGCGCCGCCCCCATGAAGAGCGGCATCGCGATCAGCGACCTGCTGACCGGCATGTACGCCACCTCCGCGATCCTCGCGGCCATCGAGCACCGCCGCGTGAGCGGCGAAGGGCAGTACATCGACATGTCGCTGCTGGACTGCATCGTCACGATCAACTCGTACCAGGCGATCAACTACTTCCTCTCGGGCAAGATCCCGCAGCGCATGGGCAACGCGCACTCCAACATGGTTCCCTACCAGGTCTTCCGCTGCAAGGAAGGCGACATCATCATCGCGGTGGGCAACGACGCGCAGTACGCCGCCTTCTGCAAGGCGATCGACCGCCCCGCGCTGGCCGAAGACCCGCTGTACAGCACCACGGCGCAACGCAACCGCAACCGCGAGACGCTCATCCCGCAGGTGGCCGAGGCGATGCTGGCGCGCGCCATGGAAGACTGGGTTGCGCTGCTCGAGGCCCGCAACGTGCCCTGCGGCCCGATCCACAACATGAAGCAGGTGTTCGAGGACCCGCAGGTCACGCACCGCGAGATGCAGCTGTCGCTGCCGCACAGCGCGGGCGTCCAGGCGCCCAGCGTGGCCAACCCGATCCGCCTGTCGGAAACGCCGATCCGCTATACGCGCTCGGCACCCACGCTGGGCGAGCACAACAGCGCCGTCCTGGGCGACCGGCTCGGGCTGTCGGACGAACGCCTGGCCGAACTGAAAGCCATGGGCGTCGTGTAAGCGCGCCCACCCCAACCAAACGGAGACAAGATCATGAAGTTCACACCCCTTCGCACGGCGGCCATCGCCTCGCTGCTGCTCGTCGCCGGCTTCGCGGCCCAGGCGCAGCAGAAGACGCCGATCCGCTTCCTGGTGCCCTACCCGGCCGGCGGCGCCGCCGACCAGATCACGCGGCTGGTGGCGCAGGACGCCTCGGTCATTCTCGGCGCGCCGATCATCGTGGACAACAAGGCCGGGGCCGCCGGCATGATCGCGGGCGACCTGGCGGCGCGCGCCGAGCCCGACGGCAAGACCTTCTTCGTCGGCTCGAACGCACCGCTGGTGATCAACGCGGCGCTCTACGCCAAGATGCCCTACGACCCGGAGAAGTCCTTCGTTCCGGTGTCGGGCATGGGCAAGTCGCCCCTGCTGCTGGTGACGCGCAAGGACCTGAGCGTCAAGAACGTGGCCGAGCTGATCGCGCTGGGCAAGAAGGAACCGGGCAAGCTGACCATGGGGTCGGCCAGCAGCGGCAACATCACGCACCTGGCGGGCGAATACGCCACCTCGCTGATGGGCTTCAAGGTCACGCACGTTCCGTTCACCGGCAGCGCGCCGGCCATCATGAGCATGATGGGCAACAACGTCGACATCATGTTCGACGCCCTGCCCTCGTCGATGCAGCAGGCCAAGGCAGGCAAGATCCATCCGCTGGCGATTCTCGACAGCGTGCGCTTCCCGCAGCTGCCGAACGTGCCCACGCTGAAGGAAGCGGGCTACCCGAAAGCGGAAGCCAGCGCCTGGTTCGGCGTGGTGGCGCCGGCGAACACGCCACCGGCCATCGTCAACGAAATGAACAAGGCCATCAACGAGGCGCTCAAGAAGCCCGAGCTGATCGAGAAGCTCCAGGCCATCGGCGCGCAGCCGATGCCCGGATCGCCGGAGGTCTTCGGCAAGTTCATCGCCGACGAGCGCACGCGCTGGATTCCACTGGCCAAGTCGCTGGGCGTGAAGGCGGACTGACACCATGGGCAAGAAAAGCTTCGACTCCATCCAGGCCCTCAAGGCGTTCGTGGGCGCGCCGCAGGTCACGGGCGACGCCATCACGGTCGACCAGGAAACCATCGACGTCTTCGCCGGCGTCACCCAGGACCGGCAGTGGATTCACACCGATCCGCAACGCGCCGCCACCGAGTCGCCCTTCAAGACCACCATCGCCCATGGGCTGCTGACGCTGTCGCTCATCACGGGCTGGTACCACCGCTGCTTCGAGTTTCCCAACCGGAAGATGGCGCTGAACTACGGCTTCGACAAGATCCGGTTCACCGGCCCGGTGCCCAGCGGCTCGCGGCTGGTCGGCAGCTTCCAGCTCGAGCGCGTCGACGACATCAAGCCCGACGAGGTTCGCTGCGTCTGGCACGTCGAAGTGCACGTCGAAGGCGCCGAGCGGCCGGTCATGGTCGCGACCTGGCTGATGCAGATCCGCTACTGAAAAGAATGAAAGGACAACCATGCCCGTTGTAGACATCTCCCAGGTGGGCGCGACGGCCGTGCTCACGCTCAACCGGCCCGCTCAGCGCAACGCGTTCGACTACGCCATGCGCGAGGAACTGGCCGCCGCCGTGGCGCGGGTGCGCGACGACGCGGCCGTGCGGGCGGTCGTTCTCACCGGCGCCGCCGGCCATTTCTGCGCGGGCGGCGACGTCAAGGTGCTGTCGGAGCAGCAGGGCCAGAAGCGCGACATCTTCGAAGGCCGCGAGCGCATCCGCAAGATTCACCGCTGGCTCGACGAGTTGATCGACCTCGAAAAGCCGCTGATCGCCGCCGTCGACGGCGTGGCCTTCGGCGCCGGCCTGTCGCTGGCGCTGTGCGCCGACTTCGTGCTGGCTTCGTCCCGCGCCACCTTCTGCAGTGCCTTCACGCGGCTCGGCTATGTGCCGGACACGGGCGCGATGTACCTGCTGCCGCGCGCCATCGGGCTCGCGCGCGCCAAGGAACTCGTCTTTACCGCGCGCGTGGTCGGTGCCGAAGAGGCGAAGACCCTCGGGCTGGTGCACACGGTGTGCGAGCCGGACACGCTCCTGCCGGCGGCGCTCGAGTTCGCGGCCCGTTTCCACAGCGCGCCGACCGAAGCGCTGGGCCTCGCGAAGAGCGTGATGAACCGCGCCTTCGAATCCGACCGGGGCGAGGTGTACGCGCAGGAGGCCATGGCGCAAGCCATCTGCCGCGAAAGCGAATTCCACGCCGAAGCCGTGCGCCGCTTCATGGCCAAGGAAGCACCGCTCTACCAATGGCCCGCCACGAAACCCTGACCCGGCAGCAAACCCCATGACCGACATTCGTCCCGAAGCAAGCTACTTCGCGCATCTCGCCGAAGGCAAGTTCATGCTGCAGCGCTCGCGCGCCAGCGGCAAGTACTTTTTCTACCCCCGCGTGGCCGAGCCGGTGACCGGTGCCCGCGACCTCGAGTGGGTCGAGGCGTCCGGCCGCGGCACGGTGCACGCCACCACGGTGGTGCGCGTCAAGCCGCCGCAGCAGCCGTACAACGTCGTGCTGGTCGACCTCGACGAAGGCCCCCGCCTGATGAGCCGCGTCGAAGGCATCGCGCCCGACGCGGTGCGCATCGGCATGAAGGTCCAGGCGCGCATCGGCCGGCAGGACGACAAGCCGATTCTTCTCTTTGACATTGCGCCGGACGCAGGGAGCCAGGCATGACCACGAACGACCGCTTTCCGCGCGGCAAATCGGCCATCGTGGCCGCAAGCACCTACGGCATGGGCGAATCGCCCGGCATGAGTTCGATGGACCTCGCCGTCTCGGCCAGCCTCGGGGCGCTCGACCAGGTTGGCCTCGCGCCGGGCGACGTGGACGGCCTCTTCATCGGCCTGCCCGACGACTTCCTCTCCGGGCTCACTTTCGCCGAGTACCTGGGCATCCAGCCGCGCCTGACCGAGAACAACCGCACCGGCGGCTCCGCCTTCCTCACGCATGCGATGTGGGCGGCGCTGGCGATCGAAGCAGGGCAATGCGATGTCGCGCTGATCGCCTACGGCAGCAACCAGCGCACCGCCTCGGGTGGTCTGGTCAGCGCGATGCGCCCCTCGGCCTACGAGGCGCCGTACAAGCTCGGGCGCCCCGTGGGGGCCTATGCGTTCGCCACCTCGCGCTACATGCACCAGTACGGGCTGAAGCGCGAGCAGCTCGGCGAAGTCGCCATCGCCGCGCGCCGGTGGGCGGCACTGAACCCCGACGCCTTCATGCGCGATCCGCTCACGATGGAGGACTACCTCCAGGCCCGCATGGTGTCGGACCCGATCAGCGTGCGCGACTGCTGCCTGGTGACCGACGGCGCCGCCGCCGTGGTCATGGTGAGCGCCGAACGCGCGAAACACATGGCGAAACGCCCGGTCTACCTGCTCGGCGCCGCGGCGGCCACGGACCATCGCGACATCACCTCGATGCCCGACCTCACGACCACCGCGGCCGTGCACTCCGGTGCGCGCGCCTTCGCCCAGGCCGGCGTCAAGCCCGCCGACATCGACGTGGTCGAGCTCTATGACGCCTTCACGATCAACACGCTCCTGTTCCTCGAAGACCTCGGCTTCTGCAAGAAGGGCGAAGGCGGCGCCTTCGTCGAAGGCGGCCGCATCGCACCGGGCGGCGCGCTGCCCGTGAACACCAACGGCGGGGGCCTCTCGTGCGTGCACCCGGGCATGTATGGCCTGTTCACCATGGTCGAAGCCACCCAGCAGCTGATGGGCCAGGCCGGCGAGCGGCAGGTGAAGGACGCGAAGCTGGCCGTGGCGCACGGCAACGGCGGCGAACTGTCGAGCCAGGCCACGCTGGTGCTCGGCACCGAAGAAACACTTTGAGTCAAAGACGAAGGAACCCGACATGAACGACGAATCCCTCTCGCTCGCGAACAAGAGCATCGTGGTGACCGGCGCGGCGCAAGGCATCGGCCGCGCCATCGCCGAACTGGCGCTGAAACTCGGCGCCACCGTCACGGCCGTCGACCTCAACGCCGGCGCGCTGGAAGCGTTTCGCGACGAAGCCGGCGCCGACCGCGTGCTGCCGATGGCCGGCAGCGTGGCCGACGAGGCCTTCGCGCAGCGCACCATCGACGAAGCCGTGGCCCGGTTCGGCGCCGTGCATGGTCTCGTCAACAACGCAGGCATCACCCGCACCGCGATGATCGAGAAGATGACCAAGGAGGAGTGGCAGCAGGTCATCGACGTGCACCTCACCGGCTCCTTCTTCTTCCTGCAGGCCGCGGGCCGCCACATGCTGGCCCGTGCGCGCGCGGGCGACAAGACCCAGGGCTCGATCATCAACATCTCGTCGGACGCCGGACGGCGCGGCACCATCGGCCAGATCAACTATGGCGCGGCCAAGGCGGGCCTGCTGGGCCTCACGATGTGCGCGGCGCGCGAGTGGGCCAAGTACAACGTGCGCGTGAACACCGTCGGCTTCGGCGTGGTCGAGACGCCCATGACCGAAACCATCCGCAGCGAGAAGTTCGCCGAAACCTACCGCGCACAGATTCCGCTCGGACGCTGGGCCGAGCCGGTGGAAGTCGCGCGCCCGGTGTGCTTCCTGCTCTCGGATGCGGCTTCGTACATCACGGGACAGCATCTGTCGGCCAATGGCGGCTACACGATCGGCCTCTGAGCACCGCCGGAGAACGCCTTGAGCCAACTGCTGTCCGCCTTCAGGCTTGCCGCCCTGCCCCCCGAAACGCAGGCGTTTCGCGAGGAGGTGAAGGCCTTTCTTCGCACCCACCTCGACGCTGCGCCGGCGGATGTTCGCGCGCGTTCGTGGATGGGGTTCAGCGCCAGCTTCAGCCGGAAGCTCGCCGCCCGCGGCTGGGTGGGCGTGACCCTGCCGGCCCCGTACGGCGGCGCCAGCCTCGATGCCTTCTCGCGCTTCGTGCTGGTGGAAGAACTGCTGGCCGCGGGCGCGCCGGTGTCCGCGCACTGGATCGCCGACCGCCAGAGCGGGCCGTTGATCCTGAAGTTCGGCACCGAGGCGCAGCGCGCCTTCTACCTGCCGAAGATCTGCGCTGCCGAGGCCTTCTTCTGCATCGGCATGAGCGAGCCCAACTCGGGCTCCGATCTCGCGAGCGTCGCCACCCGCGCGGTGCGCTGCGAAGGCGGCTGGCGCCTCAACGGCCGCAAGATCTGGACGACCAACGCGCAGCATTGCCACTACATGATCGCGCTGGTCCGGTCCTCCGGCGAATCGAAGGACCGCCAGCAGGGCCTGTCGCAGTTCATCGTCGACCTCTCGCTGCCGGGCGTGAGCGTGCGGCCGATCCGTGACCTGGCGGGCGATGCCCATTTCTCCGAGGTGCTGTTCGACGACGTGCTGCTCGCCGACGACGCGCTCATCGGCACCGAGGGCAGCGGCTGGGCACAGGTGAACGCCGAGCTGGCCTTCGAGCGCAGCGGACCGGAGCGCATCTATTCGAGCATCGTTCTGCTCGAGCACTGGATCGCCTGCCTGCGCCGCACGCCGGGCGCCTCGGTGCATGCCGCCACCATCGGCCGCTTCGCCGCCCACCTGGCCACGCTGCGCAACATGTCGATCGCGGTGACCACCAAACTGGTGAACGGCGAGAGCCCGGTGGTCGAGGCGGCGCTGGTGAAGGACATCGGCACCGAGTTCGAGCAGAGCATCCCGGCCGTCATCGAGGCGGCCATCGCCATGGACCCCGAAGGCGCCGTCGACCCCGAGCTGTACCGCGCGGTCGCCTACGTCAGCCAGGTGGCGCCCACCTTCTCCCTGCGCGGCGGCACGCGCGAGATCCTGCGCGGAATGATCGCGCGCGGTCTCGGCCTGCGCTGACCTCCGGCGAAAGAACCCTGACCATGTTTGCAGAAGCCATTGAAGACATCCTCCGCGACCAATGCACGCCGGCGGTGGTGCGCGCCATCGAGGCCGGCGGCTCGCCCGCGGCCTTGTGGAAATCCGTGGAGAGCGCCGGCTTTCTCGCGCTGCTGGCCCCCGAGGCCGAGGGCGGCGCGGAACTGCCGCTCGCGGAACTGTTCCCCGTGCTGTGCCATCTGGGCCGGTACGCCGTGCCGGTGCCGTTGGGCCAGAGCATCGTCGCGCGCGCGCTGCTGGGCAGCCGGCTGCCCATGCCGGACGGCATGGTCACGCTGGCGACCGCGCTGCGCCGCGACGCGGATGGAACGCTGCATTGCCCGTTGACGCCTTTCGGCGCCATCGCCGATGCCGTGCTGGCCCGGGACGGCGACGCCCTGCTGCTGCTGCCCTGCGCGGCGGCGCGGCGCACGCCGACCGGCGTCCATGGCAGCCTGGCCGCGTCGCTTTCGTGGACCAGCGATGCCGGCACGAGCCGGCTCGCCGATGCGGGCGCCGCCTTGCCCGCGTTCGCCGCCGCCCTGCATGCCGCCATGCTCGCCGGCGCCATGACCCGCATCTTCGAGATGACCCTGCAGTACTGCAACGATCGCGTGCAGTTCGGCAAATCGCTCGGCAAGTTCCAGGCGGTGCAGCACCAGCTGAGCGTGATGGCCGAGCACACGGCGGCGGCGGCTATCGCGGCCGAAGCCGCCTTCCGCGACGACGGCGAAGCGCCCCCGCTGCTGGCGTCGGCGATCGCCAAGTCGCGCGCCAGCGAAGCCGCGGTGCTGATCGCCGCGACCGCCCACGCGCTGCACGGCGCCATCGGCGTCACCGAGGAATACGACCTGCAACTGCTGACGCGCCGACTGCACGAATGGCGCATGGCGCATGGGTCGGAGGCGCACTGGAATCGGGTGCTGGGCGACCACCTGCTGGCCGGCGACGGCGCACTCACCGACTTCGTACGCGCCCTCTGAGTGCCCTGGGTCCTGCGGGGCCTGCGTCAGTTCCGGTGAGTCATCACGGCCGGCTGTAGATCGTCTTTCCTTCCTTGACGGTACGCAGCACCTGCAGCGCCCCCAGCGACTCGCGCGGCATCGTCATCGGATTGCCCGACAGCACCACGAAGTCCGCCAGCTTCAGCGCCTTGAAGGCGCCGAAATGGCTGGACTGATGGATGGCGATCACCGGGATGTCGGAGGCGACCTTGTCGAGATCGTCGCGGGTCGGATGGCGCTGCTCCTTCAGTTGCGAATCGTCGTAGCCGAAGCCGACCCACAACCCGAACTTGTTGGCGAACAGGGACTGCGGGCGACAATCGTGCGGCATTCTGCCCCGACGTCCTGACCGCAATGAGTTGACAGCCCCCCCCAACGCGGCAACAGTCGCAGCACCCACCGCAGGCAGGCTGGCGCCTGTTCGTTCCCCGCATGAGCACCCGGATCCGCACCATGGCCGATACAAAATTCGATTCCGACTCGCTGCCCCAGGAGGTGGTCTCGACGGCCGCCTCGGAGCTGTCGAGCCTGAGTCCCACCCAGGTCGAGAACGCCCTGACCCAGGCGCTGCCCCTGCCCGACATCATGTTCGGCGGGGCCGTGCTGGTCTTCGTGATCATGTTCCATGCCTTCTGGATCCGCATCATCACGAGCTCCTTTCTCAAGCGCTCGGCCGCCCTGGGCTCGCACGCCTCGCTGTGGCGCGCCGACCTGCTGTTCACGCTGACGGTGATGATGCTGCTCGCGCTGCACCTGGCGGAGGTGGTCGTCTGGTCGGCCGCCCTGATCTTCGGCCACATCATCGGCGAGTGGTCGACGGCGGCCTACTTCGCGGCGAACTGCTACACCGCGCTGGGCGAGCCGTTCTCGCTGCCGCGCGCCTGGCGCATGGTGCCCCCGATCATCGGGATGTCGGGCATCTTCGCTTTTGCTTGGACCGCCAGCGTGCTGGTCAATTTCGTGGCGCGCTACAACGACCTTCGCGCGCAGGTTCTCGCCGCCCCTCCCGGCAGCCAGGCCAAGCACCCGGTGCGCCCGTAGCGGTCCGCGTGCCCTGCGGCCGAGCTCAAGGCACAGCGTCCGGCGACCATGAGGTTCAGAGCAACGCCCCCGCCGACTCCAGCGCCGGCTTGACACTCTCCACCGCCCCGCCTCCATCGCACGGAATCAAGGCGCCCGAGATATAGCCCGCATAGGGCGATGCCAGGAACAACGCAAGGTTGGCGATGTCATCCAAGCTGCCGAAGCGCTTCAGCGGCACGGCGTTCTGTGCCGCGTCGCGCTCTGCCACCGAGGGCGCCATCAGCTTGCGGAAGCCTTCCGTGCCGTCGATCGGCCCGGGCGAGATCGAATTGATGCGCACGCCCTCCGCGCCCCACTCCAGCGCCAGCACGCGCGTGAGTTGGTCGACGCCGGCCTTGGCGGCGCAGGCATGCGCCTGGTAGCGCATCGGCACGAAGGACTGCGGCGCCGTGATGTTGATGACCGATGCGCCGGGCTTGCGCAGGTGCGCATGCGCCTGGCGCAGCACGTGGAAGCTGCCGACCAGGTCGATGTCGACCACTACCTTGAAGCCGTTGGACGACATGTCCTTGGCTTCGCAGAGGAAGTTGCCTGCCGCGCCCGACACCAGCACGTCGATGGGGCCGAATCGGTCGACCGATTCCTGCAGCGCGCGGCCCACCGCATCGAAGTCGCGCACGTCGGCGCACACGCCGTGCACCTCGCCGCCGTGACCGCGCAGCTCACCGATGGCGGCCGCCACGTTCTCGGGCTTGCGGCTGGCCACCGCGAGCCTGGCACCCTGGCGCGCGAACGCGTGCGCGATGCCGAAGTTGATGCCCGTGGTGCCGCCGAACACCACCACGTGCTTGCCAGTGAAATCGAAATCTACTTGCATAAGTCTTTGAGGAAGAATCAGGCGAACTGATAGCGCGGCGAGCCCGCAGCCGCCCGGCCGTAGAGCTCGAGCCTGCGGCTGCCCGCGAAGATCGACTTCGGCGTCAGGCCGTAGACCTGCCGGATCGAGTGGCTGAAATGGGTCGAGTCGGGGTAGCCGACATCGAGCGCGATGTTCGCCAGATTGGCGTTCTGCGTCACGTAATAGAGGACGCTGCGAGCCCGCTGCCAGGTCCGGAAGCTGCGGAACGGCGTGCCCACCTCGGCCTTGAACAGGTGCAGGAAGCGCGACACCGACAGGTGCGAGGCGTCGGCGCAGTCCTGCGCCGAGGTGTGGCTGTTGGGGTCGTCCTTGATGCGCGCGAGCGTGGCGCGGATGCGCCGATCGATGGCACGCGGCACCAGCGCCTCGCCGAAGAAGCTGTGGTCGAAGTCGGCCGTCTGCGGGAACTGCCGCGTGCTGCTGCAACGGAAGCGCTCGAGCGCGGCGCGCAACGCACGCAGCACCTCGTCGTCGCACACGAGGCCGCGCCCCTGCGCGATGAAGGCCGGCAGGCGCTTGCGCTCCACGCTGTCGGCCTCGATGAGGATGTTGCAGATCATGCGTTCGCCCGAGGCGATGCGATGCGGCACGTAGGGCGGAATCACCGACACCTCGGCCTCCTCCCAGGCGCCGCCTGCGACGCTGATGCGGTGCGGCTTGCTGAGCGACACGTAGATCGAATAGGCGCCGAAGGTGCGCACCGAGGGCTCGCCGAGCAGGCCCACGTAGAGCACGCGATCCGCGTTCAGCCACATGAGCGGCTCCTGCCGCGCGGGGGCGGTGCCGCGCACGGCGATGGAGGATGCGGAAGAGTCGAGTTCGATGTGCATGGTTGTCTCCTTGCTTCAGTCTGCCGAATCTGGGTGCCACGGGGCGGCTGCTAGCGATACTTCTTGAGCTCCAGCTGACCGATCTGGTTGCGGTGCACTTCATCGGGGCCATCGGCCAGCCGCAGCAGGCGCGCGGTGGCATAGGCCGAGGCGATGCCGTGGTCGTTGTTGGTGCCGCCGCCGCCGAAGGCCTGGATGGTCCAATCGATCACCTGGCAGGCCATCTTCGGCGCCGCCACCTTGATCATCGCGATCTCTGCCTTGGCGATCTTGTTGCCGACCGTGTCCATGCGGTGCGCCGCGTTGAGGGTCAGCAGCCGGGCCTGCTCGATCAGGATGCGCGACTCGGCGATGCGCTCGACCGTCACGCCCTGCTGCGCCACGGGCTTGCCGAAAGCCACGCGCGTGAGGCTGCGCTGGCACATCAGCTCGAGCATCTTCTCGGCCAGGCCGACCAGCCGCATGCAGTGGTGGATGCGCCCCGGCCCGAGCCGGCCCTGAGCGATCTCGAAGCCACGGCCTTCGCCGAGCAGCATGTTGGAGGCCGGCACGCGCACGTTCTCGAACGTGACTTCCGAGGCGCGGTCGGGCACGCCGTAGAAGCCGAACACCGCGATCGGCCGCACCACGGTGACGCCGGGCGTGTCGAGCGGCACCAGGATCATCGACTGCTGCTTGTGGCGGTCGGCGTTGTCGGGGTCGGACTTGCCCATGAAGATGCAGATCTTGCAGCGCGGGTCGGTGGCGTTGGTGGTGTACCACTTGCGGCCGTTGATCACGTAGTGGTCGCCGTCGCGCACGATGCTCGACGCGATGTTGGTGGCGTCGCTCGAGGCCACGTCGGGCTCGGTCATCGCGAAGCAGGAGCGGATCTCGCCGGCCAGCAGCGGCACCAGCCACTGCGCCTGCTGCTCGGGCGTGCCGTAGCGGGCCAGCACCTCCATGTTGCCGGTGTCGGGCGCCGAGCAGTTGAAGACCTCGGGCGCCAGGTGCGAGCGGCCCATGATCTCGCACAGCGGCGCGTACTCGAAGTTGGTCAGGCCGGCGCCATGCGAGGACTCGGGCAGGAACAGGTTCCACAGGCCGGCCGCGCGGGCCTTCGGCTTGAGCTCTTCGAGCACCGGGGCGACCTTCCACGGGCCCAGTTCCTCGGCCTCGCGGTAGTAGCGCTTCTCGTTCGGGTAGATGTGCTCGTCCATGAAGGCGGCGAGGCGTTTTTGGAGGTCCTGGACCTTGGGGGAGAACTCGAACACAGCTGACTTTCGGATGAGGTGGAGGAAGGAACGCGTCAGGCCGGCGCCGGGCCGCCCCAAGGCGGCCTGCGGCCCCCTCGGGGGGCAGCGACACACGAAGTGAGGAGCGTGGGGGTCACGTGAATGCGGTCCGGGGAAAGTGGGCCTCGACCTGCCGCCACGCGGCCTCTGCGATCGGCTTCGCGCGGGCGCCGGTCTCGCGCGCCTCGGCGCTCGACGCCGTGCCGTCGTGCGAGCGTTTCAGGATGCCCTGCAGGATGGCGGCGAGCCGGAACATCGCGTAGGCCAGGTAGAACTCCCAGTGCGCCGGGTCGACCGGCTCGCGGCCGACCCGGCGGCAATAGGCATCGAGGTAGGCGCGCTCGCTGGGGATGCCGAGCGCCGCGAAGTCGGCACCGGCCATGCCGCGGAACTGCTGCGCACCCAGCCGCCACGGCAGCGCGTGGTAGGCGAAGTCGGCCAGCGGGTGGCCCAGCGTGGACAGTTCCCAGTCGAGCAGCGCCAGCACGCGCGGCTCGCTCGGGTGGAAGATCATGTTGTCGATGCGCAGGTCGCCGTGGAAGAGGCAGGTCTCGTCCCCGGCGGGGACGTTCGCCGGCAGCCATTCGATCAGGCGCTCCATCGCGGCGATCGCCTCGACGCCGTCGGGCCCGGCCACCGTCGCCTGGTACTGGCGCGTCCAGCGCGCGATCTGGCGCTCGAAGAAGGCGCCGGGCCGCCCGTAGTCGGCCAGGCCGACCGCAGCGACATCCACCCGGTGCAGCGCCGCTACCACGCGGTTCATCTCGTCGTAGATGGCGCCGCGCTCGGCCACCTGCATGCCGGGCAGCGCCGGATCCCACAGCACGCGGCCGTCGACGAAATCCATCACGTAGAACGGCGTGCCGACGACTTGCGGGTCGTCGCAGAAGCAATGCACGCGGGCCACCGGCACGTCGGTGCCGCCCAGGGCATGCAGCACGCGGTACTCGCGGTCGACCGCATGCGCGGAGGGCAGCAGCACGCCGTCGGGCTGCTTGCGCAGCACGTAGCGGGCACCGGCGGCATCGCTCAACAGATAGGTGGGGTTGGACTGGCCGCCCTTGAAGCGGGTGGCCGTCAGCGGGCCGCGCAGGCCGGGCAGCCGAGCTTCGAGCCAGGCGGCCAGGCAGGCTGTGTCCAGGGCCCACGGGGCCGTTTCCGGAGACATCGCGCTCACGAGGAAGGTCCTTGCATGCGGCCCATCGTAGGCCACATTGTCTGACAATGCATCAGGGTTTGTCCGACACTATCGCCCGATAAATCGAGGGCTTCTCTTGGCCGAGAAGGCCTTGACACCCTCCTCGGCGTCGGCCGTGGCGCCCGAGGCGACCATGCCGCGGTGCTCGAGATCCAACTGCGCTTCCAGCGAACGGGCGCCCGCACCGTCGAGCAGGGCCTTGGTCCGCGCCAGCGCCGCGGTGGCGCCGGCGGCGAGCGCCTCGACCAGCGAGAGCGCGCGGGCTTCGAGCTCATCGTCCGCGTGGACCTGCGATACGGCGCCGATGGCCAGGCATTCGCGCGCCGTCAGCGGCTGGTTGGTGAGGAAGATCTCCTTGGCACGCGCGGCACCCACGCGGCGCGCCAGCAGCCAGGACGATCCGGCGTCGGGTGTGAGGCCGATCGCGGAGTAGCCGCCGCGCAGCTTCATCGACTCGGCCGCAAGCACGATGTCCGCGCTGAGCGCGAGGCCGATGCCGCCGCCGCCGACCGGACCGTTGAGCGCGCTGACCACCGGCACCGGCAGCGTCGCCAGCGTGTGGATCGCGCGGTGCAGCGGGGGAATCGTGCGGTCGAGCAGGCCGGACAGGTCGCCGCCCGCAGCCACGAAGTCGGCGATGTCGCCGCCGGCGCAGAATTGCCGGCCGCGGGCCCGCAGCAGCACGGCGCGCACGCCCGTGTCGGTGGCCAGCCGCTCGATGCAGTCGACCAGCGCGCGACCGGTCTCGAGGTCGAGCACGTTGGCCCGTTCGGGGCGATTGAGCGTGAGCAGTGCGACGGCGCCTTCACGCTCCAGCAGTACGGAGTCGGACATCCAGAACCTCTTTGAACGCAGCAGCGCCGCGACGATGGCCGAGCGTAGGCAAGGCCCTGCCCTGCGTCTTGTGCCAACTCGCTGCGACTTCGGCCTTTCGAGGGTTCACCCGAGGGCGAAGCCCTTGCGGCCGGTGCGTATTGCCTGACAATCACGTCAACAATTCCGGGTCTTTTCCCCCATGCCCCAAGCGCGCGAAGCCGCATGAACACCGCCCTCAAGACCGCCGCACCCAGGACGCCCGCCCGCACCCGGCCGGCGCCCGAAACGCCCCATCCCCGCAGCACGCCCGACCGCGTGGCCGACGCGATCAGCAAGGGCATCCTGATGCGGCGCTTCACGGTGGGCCAGCGGCTGGTCGAGGCCGATCTCACGCGCGACCTCGGCGTCAGCCGCAGCACCGTGCGCGAGGCCCTGCGCATCCTGGCGTCGAGCGGCGTGGTCGATCTCACGCCGCACCGCGGCGCGGTGATCCGCTCGCTCACGCGCGAGGACGCGGCCAGCCTGCTCGGCGTGCTGGAAGTGCTATCGGGCCTGGCCGCGCGGCTGGCCGCCGCCCACATCCACCGCGAAGGCAATGCCAAGCGCTTCGAGGCCGCGGCGCAGAAGCTGATCAGCGCCCGCACGCCCGAGGCGCTCGACCGCGTGCTCGACGAACGTGCCAACTACTACAAGGTGATGTTCGAGATCGCCGACAGCAGCGAGCTGGACCGCGTGCTGCCGCAGGCGCGGGCGCACCTGTTCCGCGCCCAGTTCTATCACTCGCTGACCACCGCCGACCTGAAGGCGATGGTGGCCGAGTACCGCGCCATCACCGAAGCCATTCTCGAGGGCGACGAGGCCAAGGCCGAAAGCCGCATGCGGCGGCACCTCCAGAAGAGCGGCGAGCGCACGCTGCCGCGGATGAGCAGCTTCTCGCTGGCATGAAACACCCCCGACGCGCCTGCGGCGCCCCGAGTCGCTGCCAGAGGCAGCGGCTCTTCGGGTCCGTCCAAGCCTGCGCAGGCAGGCTTGGAGCCGCGGACCTCAGCCCCTCAAGGGGCGATACCAGCGGCCCGGCAAAGCCGGTTCCGCGGTATCCCTGGTATCGGGCTGCCCCGTCCCTAGTGGCCCTGCCAGACCGCCGCGCGCTTCTGCGCAAAGGCGGTCGCGCCCTCGCGCGCATCCGAGGAGCTGTTGACCGCTCGCGCCACCGGTCGCTGGCGCTCGAACATCTCGTCGTCGGTCCAGGTGCGCGAAGCGTCCACGATCCGCTTGCTGGCCGCGACCGCGAGCGGCGCGTTGGCGTCGATGCGCCGCGCCAGTTCGAGCGCCGCATCGAGCGCGCCGCCGTTCTCCACCAGCCGGTTGACCAGCCCGCAGGCGGCCGCCTGCTCGGCCGTGATCGGGTCGCCGA
The DNA here is from genome assembly GCF_056405555.1 of Variovorax sp. P1_G12. Lineage (NCBI taxonomy): Bacteria > Pseudomonadati > Pseudomonadota > Betaproteobacteria > Burkholderiales > Comamonadaceae > Variovorax > Variovorax sp. P1_G12. Next base: position 22,957 of record NZ_JBFUBW010000023.1, read on the forward strand.
TGATCGCCATCTCCATCGCGAGGTTGCGCGAAACGCGGTGCGGCAGCCGCATCAGGCCGCCCGACGAGGCGACCAGCCCGCGCTTGACCTCGGGCAGGCCGAAACTGGCGCCGCGCGCCGCCACGATCAGGTCGCAGGCCAGCGCGATCTCGAAGCCGCCGGCGACCGCATGGCCCTCGACCGCCGCGATCAGCGGCTTGGCGCGCGGCGCCTCGCACATGCCGGCGAAGCCCCTGCCCTCGACGATCGGCTCGTCGCCGCCGGCCGCGAAGGCCTTCAGGTCCATGCCGGCGCAGAAGGAGCCGCCGGCGCCGGTCAGGATGCCCACGTGCAGTTCGGGCCGTGCATCGAGTTCCGACAGCGCCGCCGCCAGCGCGACCGCCACTTCCTTGTTGATCGCATTGCGCACCGCCGGACGGTTGATCGTGATGACCTGGACGCTGCCCCGCACCTCGACGAGCACGACCGGTGGATTCACAACACCTCCCTGGTGGACGCCCGCAGCTTGCCGACGATGCCGCTCGGGAAGAAATAGACCGACAGCACGAAGACGGTGCCGAACCACAGCAGCCAGCGGTCGGGGTGGAACAGCGCCGCCAGCAGCGGCACCCCGCCGAGCGAGCCGCTCATGCCGCCCATCAGGCTCTGCAGGTAGTTCTCGGCCACCACGAACAGCGCCACGCCGACCACCGCGCCGTAGACCGTGCCGAGCCCGCCGATCACCGCCATCAGCAGGATGTTGAGCATCACGTTGAAGCCGACCGTGGTCTGCGGCCCGACATAGCGCAGCCACAGCGCCATCAGGATGCCGGCGCAGGTGGCCAGCGCGGCGGCCAGGCAGTTGACCGCCACGCGGTAGTAGAGCGTGCGGTAGCCGATCGCCTCGGCCCGGAACTCGTTCTCTCGGATGGCTTCCAGCACGCGGCCGAAGCGCGAGTTGACCACCCGCAGCATCAGCAGGAACAGCAGCACGGCGCTAGCGAAGACGAGGTAGTAGGCCAGCACCTTGCCGTTGACCGTGGTGCCGAGGATGTCGTTCTCGAACAGGCGGAAGCCCGGCGTCAGCGACTCGGGCAGCTTGAAGGTGCGGCCGTCGTCGCCGCCGGTCAGGCCGCTCATGCGGGTCACCAGGGCGCCGAAGGCGGCGGCCACCGCCAGCGTCATCATCGTGTAGAAGATCGCCTTGACCCGCAGCGACACCAGCGCGATCAGGAAGGACAGCAGCAGCGACACGCCGAGCCCCGACAGCGCGCCGACCAGCATCGCGCTCCAGGTCGGCCCGAGCTTGTACATCGCGATCGCGACGCCGTAGGCCCCGATGCCGTAGAACATCGCGTGCGCGAACGAGACCACGCCGCAGTAGCCCAGCAGCAGGTCGAAGGACGCCACGAGGACCACGAAGACGCAGATGGTCGCCGCCACGTTGAGCGAGCGCGCGCCCGAGAACAGGAAGGGCGCGGTGGCGAGGTAGGCCACCACCAGCACCAAGAGCGCCGTGAGCCAGCGGCTGCGCGGCAGGTCACCCGAGAGGATCGTGTTGAACATGGCGCCCGCCTAGTGCTTGTTGACCGGATAGAGGCCCTGCGGCCGCCACAGCAGCACCGCCATCATCACGAGGATGTTGGAGACCAGCGCCATGTCGGGCAGCAGGAAGCTCACGTAGTTGGTACTGAGCGCGATCAGCATCGCGCCGGCGAAGCAGCCGGTGACCGAGCCGAGACCGCCGATGATCACGATGATCAGCATCTGCACCAGCACCTCGGCGCCGATCGCGACCGTGAACTGCTCGCGGTAGAAGCCCCACATCACGCCACCCAGGCCGGCCAGCGCCGAGCCGCCGACGAAGACTGCGACGAAGACGTTGCGGATGCGGTAGCCCAGGGCCTCGACCATCGAGCGGTTCTCGACCCCGGCGCGGATCAGCAGGCCGACCCGCGTGCGCATCAGCAGCAGCGTGAGGCCGGCGTAGACCACCAGCCCCACCGCCACCGCCACCAGCCGGTAGCGCTCGATCGCGACATCGCCGAGCAGCAGGGAGCCGCGCAGCGCCTCGGGCATCGGCAGCATCATCTGGTTGGCGCCGAACAGCACCAGCACGATCTGCTCGATGATGATCATCGCGCCGATCGTGATCAGGATCTGCTTGAGGTGGTCGCCGTAGACCGGCCGCACGAACAGCCGCTCGTAGACCCAGCCGAGCGCGGCCGTGACCACCATCGACAGCGCGATGACCGCCGTGATGGCCGCCAGGCTGGCCCACACCGATTCGGATTCGAGCAGGCCCTTGAGCGGCCCGACCAGCAGCGTGGCGGTGTAGGCACCGACCGCGACGAAGGCCGCGTGGCCGAGGTTCATGACGTCCATCAGGCCGAAGACCAGCGTCAGGCCGCTGGCCATGATGAACAGCATCATGCCCATGGCGAGCGCGGCGACGGTCAGGGTGACCCAGGTCGGGAAGCTGCCGATGACCGGCAGCGCCAGACCGATGAAAGCCAGAATCAGCAGGCCGGGCACCAGGTCGCGCCGGCGGCCGGGCAGTGCCTCGAGCGCCTGCGCCGCATCGGCGGCCGGCGCGGCGGGGGATGAGGGATGGGCGGCGGCGTTCAATGCACGGCTCCTGCATGCAGGCCGAGCAGGCGTGCCTGCAGGCCTTCGTCCTCGGACAGTTGCTCCATCGACCCGCTGTGCACCATGCGGCCGTCGTCCATCACCGCCACGTGATCGCCCAGCGAACGCACGAAGTTGAAGTTCTGCTCGACCAGCAGGATCGTCGTGTCGCGCGCCTTGAGTTGCTCGAAGGCCTCGGCCAGGTTGTCGACGATCGCGGGCGCGAGGCCCTTGGTCGGCTCGTCGATCAGCAGCAGCTTGCGCGGCTCGATGATCGCGCGGGCGATCGCGACCATCTGCTTCTGGCCGCCCGAGAGCGTGCCGCCCGGGCGCAGCCAGAAGCGCTTGAGCGCAGGAAACAGGTCGAAGATCCATTCGAGCCGCTCGTCGTCGAAGGCACCGCCGATGGCCGCCAGGCGCAGGTTCTCCTGCACCGTGAGGCCGGAGAAAATGCCCATGTCTTCGGGCACGAAGGCGATGCCGCTGCGCGAGATCGCGGGGGTCTCGGTCGCCGTGATGTCCTGCCCATCGAACACGATGCGGCCGGCGCTCGCATGCCACAGGCCCATGATGGTGCGCAGCGTGGTGCTCTTGCCGGCGCCGTTGCGGCCCAGCAGCACCGTGAGGCCCGAGCGCGGCACCTGCAGGTCGACGCCCTGCAGGATGTGGTACTCGCCGATGTGGGTGTGGACGCCGGCGAGCGTCAGCAGCATGCCGCCGGCATCGTTGCGTACTTTTTCAGGCATGGGCCACCGCCTTCGCCGCCCGCGGCGCGCTGCGCTTGCCCAGGTAGGCTTCCTGCACGATCGGCGAGGCCATCACCTCGGCCGGCAGGCCATCGGCCACCAGCCGGCCGTTGTGCAGCACGATGATGCGGTCGGCCAGGGAATGAATCACGTCCATCTTGTGCTCCACCAGCAGGATCGTCTTGTCGCCCTGCTTCTTGAGTCGGCCGATCAGTTCGAGGATGACCGGCACCTCGTCCACGCTCATGCCCGCGGTGGGCTCGTCGAACATCAGGATCTCGGGCTCCAGCGCCATCAGGATCGCGACCTCGAGCTTGCGCTTGTCGCCGTGCGGCAGCTTGGCCGAGAGGTCGCCCGCGCGCGCCGCCAGCCCGACCTGCGCCACGTAGTGCGCGGCCTGGTCGATCAGGTCGCGGCGGCTGCGCCAGACGGCCAGCATGTTGAAGCCGGCGTTGTGCCGGCTCTGCACCGCCAGCCGCACGTTCTCGAGCACCGAGAGCTTCGGGAACAGGTTGGTCAGCTGGAAGGCGCGGCCGATGCCCTTGCTGGTGCGCTGCGGCGCGCTCAGCCGCGTGATGTCCTCGCCCTTGAAGTGCACGCTGCCCGCGCTTGCGCGCAGCTGGCCCGACAGCAGGTTGAAGTAGGTCGTCTTGCCGGCGCCGTTGGGGCCGACGATGGCCGTCAAGGTGCCGGCGGCGAACTGCGTCGTCACCTCGTTGACCGCCACGTGGCCGCCGAACTGGATGCTGAGCCCGGTGCTCGCAAGCACCGGTGCACTGGAAGCCGCCATGCTCAGTGCTTCACGGTGATCGGCACCGGCATCTCGGAAGCCGGAATCTCGCGCACCAGTTCGAGCAGGTCCCACTCGCTGGCGGGCGTCTTCTTCATCTTGAACTGGTACTGCGCCTGCATCGCCTGGTGGTCTTCCTTGCGGAAGCTCATCTTGCCCTTGGGCGTGTCGAACTCCATGCCTTCCATCGCGGCGATCAGCTTCTCGGAGTCGGCCGAGCCGGCCTTCTTGAGGCCCGCGATGATGGCGCTCGCGGTCACGAAGCCGCCGGCGGTGAACAGGTCCGGCGGCATCTTGAAGCGCTTCTGGTGCTCCGCGACCAGCCAGTCGTTCATCGCGTTCTTCGGGAAGCCGTAGTAGTAGAACGTGCCGCCGGTCACGTCCAGGCCTTTCCAGGGCTTGGTGTTCTCGAGGTTGGCGCCGCCGATCGACAGGAACTCGATGCCGTAGCGGCCCGGATTCAGTTCGGAGATCTTGCGGATCGGGTTCGGCGCGCCCCAGATCACGACCAGGTACTTGCGGCCGGTGGCGTTCTTCATGCCGTCGAAGATGCGCTGCATCGGCGCCGTGAAGTCGGTGGTCGACAGCGGGATGAACTCCTCGTGCAGGATCTTGGCCTTGCTCTGGGTCGCCGCCATGGCTTCCTTGAAGGCCTTGACGCCGTCGCGCCCGTACACGTAGTCGGGCGCCAGGAAAGCCAGGTTGTCGCCTTCCTTCAGGCCGGCGGCGCTGGCCAGCGCGTCCTGGAAGGAGTTGCGGCTGGCGCGGAACAGGTAGCGGTTCCAGGCCGAGCCGGTCAGCGAGTCGGCAATGGCCGGCTCGACCATCAGCACCTTCTTGTACTCCTCGGCCACCGGCGCCATCGACAGCGCGCCGCCCGACCACGAGGTGCCGACCGCGATGTCGGCCTTGTCGTCGGACAGGGCTTCGGTCAGCATGGCCTTCGACAGCTCGGGCTTCATCTGGTCGTCCTTGACGATCACCTCGATCTTGCGGCCGAGCACGGTCATCGAGCCCTGCGTGAGGTATTCGAGGCCCAGGCGCAGGCCGCGCTCGGTGTCGCGCGCATAGGCTTCCGACGGCCCGGTCTTGCTCGCGATCAGCGCGATCTTGATGGGCTTGTCCTGCGCCTGCACGGCGGACATCGCGCCCAGCAGCGCGAGGGCGCCGAAGGCGGCGGCGATCAGTTTCTTCAAAGGCATGTCATGTCTCCAGGTGGATGGGGAGGACGACCTCGCCGGGTCGCTTCACGGTTTCTCGAAATTCAGCCGATGGCGCGCGTGCGGCCGCGCCAGTAGGGTTCGCGCAGCACGCGCTTGAGCACCTTGCCGCTCGGATTGCGCGGCAGCTCGGCCACGATGTCGACCGACTTCGGGCACTTGTAGTGCGCCAGGTTGGCGCGCATGAAGTCGATGATCTCGCGCTCTGTCACGGCCATGCCGGGGCGCGGCACCACGCAGGCCTTGACCGCCTCGCCCCAGGTGGCGTCGGGCACGCCGATGACGGCGCCGTCGGCCACCGCCGGATGGCGCATCAGCACGTTCTCGACTTCGGCCGGGTAGATGTTCTCTCCGCCCGACAGGATCATGTCCTTGATGCGGTCGTTGATGTAGAGGTAGCCGCCCTTGAGATAGCCGCCATCGCCCGAGCGGAACCAGCCGCCGTTGGCGTTGCGGCCCTCGGGGTAGGCCGCGGCCGTGGCTTCGGGGTTGCGCCAGTACTCTTTCAGGTTGCGGTCCGACTCGATCCAGATCTCGCCGACCTCGCCGTCGGGCAGGTCTTTCAGCGACACCGGGTCGACGATGCGCAGCCGCCCGCCGCCGATCGGGCGGCCGGCCGAGCGCAGCAGTTCGGCATCGCCCGCGCGATGGTCGGCGGGCATCAGGAAGGTGGCGGGGCCCGAGACCTCGGTCAGTCCGTAGACCTGCAGGAACTTGCAGCCGAAGGTCTCGAAGGCCTGCTGCAGCGTGGTCTCGCTGACCGGCGAGCCGCCGTAGGCAATGATCTGCAGGCGGCTGTAGTCGCCGCGCTTCACCTCGGGCACTTGCAGCATGAAGAGGATCATCGCCGGCACGATGAAGGTGTGGGTGATGCCGTGCTCGCCGATGGCCCGGATGTAGCCGGCCGGATCGAACTCCGAGTAGGCGCTGGTCTGGCCGCCGGTGTAGAGCGTCAGCAGCAGCATGGTCATGCCGGCGACGTGGAACACCGGCAGCGGATTGCCGAGCACGTGGCGCTGGTCGAACTCCCACTCCTTGGCGACCACGCGCGAGGTCGACAGCAGGCCGGCATGGCTCAGCACGATGCCCTTGGGCAGGCCGGTGGTGCCGGAAGAATAGAGCTGCAGCGCCGCATCGTTCGTATCGGCTTCGACCGGCGTGAAGCTGTCGTCGTGGCCCGCATGCCACTGCTCGAATGACAGCAATCCGTCGTGCGCCTGCTCGCTGCAGACCAGCGTCCTGACTTTGTCGAGTCCGGCCTCTCTCACGGTCGGAATGAAAGCCTGGTCGGCCATCAGGAAAGGCGCCTCGCCGTCCTTCAGGATGTAGGCGATCTCGGGTGCAGCCAGCCGCCAGTTGACCGGCATGCAGACCGCGCCGAGCTTGCAGGCGGCCAGGGTCAGCAGCAAGGTCTCGATGTGGTGCTTGGTGAGCACCGCGACGCGGCTGTCGCGTCCCACGCCCATTGCGGCCAGCGCGTTGGCGATGCGGTTGGTCGTGCTTTCGACGTCGGTGAAGCTGAGCTTGCGTTCGCCCCGGCGGTAGGCCACCGCGTCGGGACGCTCGCGCAGCTGGCGCCGGAGGCTGTCGATCAGGGTGCGGTCTTGCATCTGTCTCTCGTCTTTTTTATAGGGAATCCGGATTCGACTCAGGCGACTTCGAACAGCGCCGCGGCGCCCATGCCGCCGCCGACGCACATCGTCGCCACCACGTACTTGACGCCGCGGCGCTTGCCCTCGATGAGCGCGTGGCCGACCACGCGGGCGCCGGTCATGCCGTAGGGATGGCCGATTGAGATGCCGCCGCCGTCGACGTTGTAGATCGCGGGGTCGATGCCCAGGTGGTCGCGGCAATAGATCGCCTGGCAGGCGAAGGCCTCGTTGAGTTCCCACAGGCCGATGTCCGACACCTTGAGGCCGTGTTGCTTGAGCAGCTTCGGAATGGCGTAGATCGGACCGATGCCCATTTCCTCGGGCGCGCAGCCGGCCACCGCCATGCCGCGGTAGATGCCGAGCGGCGCCAGGCCGCGGCGCTCGGCCAGCCCGCGCTCCATGATCACGCAGGCCGAGGCGCCATCCGACAGCTGGCTGGCGTTGCCGGCCGTCACCACGCCGCCCTCGATCACGGGCTTGAGCGAGGCCAGGCCTTCGAACGTGGTCTCGGGGCGGTTGCCTTCGTCGCGCGAGAGGGTCACGTCCTTGAACGAGACTTCCTTGGTGTTCTTGTCGACCACCGCCATGGTGGTCTCGAAGGCCACGATCTCGGCGTCGAAGCGGCCAGCCTGCTGGGCATCGGCGGTGCGCTGCTGCGAGGCGAGCGAATAGCGGTCCTGCGCCTCGCGGCTGATGCCGTACTTCTTCGCCACGAACTCGGCGGTCTGGAGCATCGGCATGTAGGCATTCGCGGCGCGGGCGATCACCTTCGGATCCTTTTCCTTGGCGACCCAGCCCATGTAGGCCTCCTGCACCGCCGTGATGTTGTCGTGCCCGCCCGCGATCACGACGTCCATGCCGTCGACCATCACCTGCTTGGCCGCGGTGGCGATGGCCATCAGGCCCGAGGCGCATTGCCGGTCCAGGGTCTGGCCCGAGACGGTGTCGGGCAGGCCCGCTGCCAACACGGCATTGCGCGCCAGGTTCATGCCGGCGGTGCCGGCCGAGAGCACGCAGCCGATCACCGCGTCCTCGATCTCCGCGCCCTCGACGCCGGCGCGCTGCACCGCATGCGAGATCGCGTGCGCCAGCATGGTCGGAGACTTGGTGTGGTTGAGCGCACCCTTGTAGGCGCGGCCGATGCCCGTGCGGGCGGTGGAGACGATGACGGCTTCTTTCATGGGGGGTTCCGTGTGAGATTGATCAGGCGGCTTGCCAGTCGGAGAGCCGCTTGCCTTGCGCGGCCAGCGAGGCCAGCAGCGGCGATGTGCCCCAGTAGCCGTACGGATTGCCGCGCGTCTTCGCGTAGTGCGCCAGACGCTCGGCGATCACCGGCAGGCCGATCGCATCGGCCATGTGGATCGGGCCGCCGCGGTGGTCGGGAAAGCCGTAGCCGGCGACCCACACCATGTCGACGTCGCCCGGGCGGTAGGCGATGCCCTCCTCGAGGATGCGCGCGCCTTCGTTGATCAGGGGGTACAGGAGGCGCTCGACGATCTCCTGCGGCTGGATGTCGCTACGCCGCGCGATGCCGTGCTGCGCCGCGAGTTCGGCCGCGATGCGCGCGGTCTCGGGGTCGTCGACCGGCTTGCGGCCTTCATAGCGGTAGTAGCCGGCACCGGTCTTCTGGCCGAAGCGGCCGAGCTCGAACATCCTGCGCACCACGGCGCGGTAGCTGTCGTCGGGCGGCAGGCCACCGGCCTTGCCGTATTCGATGACGGTCTTGGCGCCGACGTCGATGCCCGCCATGTCGAGCATGCGGCAGGGGCCCATCGCCATGCCGAGCGCCTCGACCGCGCCGTCGATCTGCGCCGGGCTGGCGCCTTCCATCATCAGGAACTCGGCCTCGCGCATATAGACCTCGGCCATGCGGTTGCCGATGAAGCCGTAGCAGACGCCCGACACCACCGCCACCTTCTGGATCGTGCGCGCGAGCTGCATCACCGTGGCAAGGACGTCGGGCGCCGTCTTCGCGCCGCGCACCACCTCGAGCAGGCGCATGACGTTGGCCGGGCTGAAGAAATGCATGCCGACCACGTCGGCCGGGCGGCCCGTGGCCTCGGCCAGCACGTCGACGTCGAGCGTCGAGGTGTTGGTCGCGATGATCGCGCCGGGCTTGCAGACCGCGCCGAGCCGGGCGCAGACCTGCTTCTTCAGATCCATGTTCTCGAACACCGCCTCGATCACGAGATCGCAATCGGCCAATGCCGCATCGTCGAGCGAGCCGCGCAGCAGCGCCATGCGCGCCTCGACCTGCTGCGCCGTGAGCCGGCCCTTGGCGGCGCTGGCCTCGTAGTTGGCGCGGATGATGCCGAGGCCGCGGTCGAGCGCCGCCTGCGAGGTCTCGACCAGCACGGCCGGGATGCCGGCATTGGCGAAGTTCATCGCGATGCCGCCGCCCATGGTGCCGGCGCCGAGCACGCCGACCGAGCGCACCGGCCTGAGCGTCGTGTCGCGCGGCAGGCCCGGGATCTTGGAAGCCAGCCGCTCGGCGAAGAACAGGTGGCGCATCGCCTTCGATTCGGGCGAGATGCGCAGTTCCTCGAACAGCCGGGCCTCGGCGGCCTCGCCCTCGGCGAAAGGCAAGGCGGAAGCCTGCACCGCCAGCACGATGTTGCGCGCCGACGGATGAAAAGGCTTGCGGCGCGCGGCCTCGGCCAGCGCGCGCTCGAAGAAGTCCGGTGCCAGCGACTCGGTCGCGACCGCGCGCTCGCTGATGCGGCGCGGACCAGCGCCGCGCGCCAGCAGCGCCTCGGTGAAGGCGATGCCGGCTTGCAGCGGCGCGGCCTCGCTCAGTTCGTCGACCAGCCCGAGTTCGAATGCCTGGGCGGCGCCGATGCTGCGGCCGCTGGCGATCATGTCGAGCGCCAGTTCGGCGCCGACCACACGCGGCAGGCGCTGGGTGCCCAGCGAGCCCGGCAGGATGCCGAGCTTGACCTCGGGCAGGCCCAGCTGGGTCTTGGGATGGGCGACGCGCCAATGGCAGGCGAGCGCCAGTTCCAGGCCGCCACCGAGCACCGTGCCGTGCAGCGCGGCCACCACCGGGCGGCCCAGCGCCTCGATCCTTGCCAGCGCGCCGTTGAAGGGCTGGGTCGTGAAGTCCGGCAGGTCGAAGGAGGAGATGTCGCCGCCGGCGACGAAGGTGCGGCCCTCGCCATGCACCAGCAGCGCCTTGTAGCTGGCGTCGGCCTCGAAGGCATCGATGGCAGCCACCAGGCCGGCCACGACCGTCGGCGACAGCGCGTTGACCGGCGGGTTGTCGATGCGCAGCAGCGCGATGTCGCCATGGCGGCTCAAAGTCACGGGGGAGTTCATGGCGTCGGGTGGTGCGTTCGGGAGGGTCGAGGAGTCAGTCGAAGGTAGCAAAGGGACTTTCAAATCTCTTGCGTCTACAGGCTGACCGCGACTTCACCGCCGCCCGGCGCCACCAGCAGCTTGATCTGCGTCGTGGGACGCCGCAGCGCCTCGAAGGCGGCGGGCAGCTGCGCCAGCCCCACCACGTCGGTCAGCATCGCCGACGGGTCGACCCGCCCGGCGTCGAGCAGGTCCAGCACACGCCGCCAGTCGGCCTTGGCGTAGCCCATGACGAACTGCAGGTTCAGCTCCTTGGCCATGGCGCGCTGCGGCACCACGCGGTCCTCGGTGGCGCAGACGCCCACCACCACGATGCGCCCGCGCGGCGGGGCCAGTTCGATGCATTGCTGGATCAACCCGGCGACGCCCACGCATTCGAAGATCACGTCGGGCGGACCGCCGGCGTGGCGTGCGAAGGCCGGGCCGACCTCCTGCGCCACCGGATCGACCAGCGCCGTGGCGCCGAAGCGCGCAGCGACCTCGCGCCGGCCGGGCGCGCGTTCGCTGACCATCACCCGCGTGGCGCCGGCCTGTCGCGCGAAGGCGGTCACGGCCAGTCCGATGGGCCCGGCGCCGATCACCAGCACCTTGCTGCCAAGGCCGACCTGGCCCGACTGCACCGCATGCAGCCCGACCGCCAGCGGCTCGATCATGGCGCCCTCGCGAGCGCTCACCGCGCCCGGCAGCCGGATCGCCTGGCCCGCTGGCACCTTGACGTATTCGGCCAAAGCGCCGGGACGGTTCGGGCTGAAGCCGGTCAAGCGGTTGTTCGGGCAGATCATGCCGAGGCCGTCTCGGCATTCGCGATAACCCTCGTCCGTGCAGTCGCGGCAGGCGTTGTTGGGCAGCGCGGTGACGCGCTCGCCGACCTTCCAGCCGGCGGCGCCGCTCTCGACCACCTCGCCGGCGAACTCGTGGCCCAGCACCGTGCCTTCCTTCACCGTGAACAGGCCCGGGTGCGTCGCGTGCAGGTCGGAGCCGCAGACGCCGCAGTAGTGCACGCGCAGCACCAGCTCGCCGGGGCCGGCCTGGGGCAGCGGCAGGTCCTCGATGGCCAGCAGCCGGTCGCTGCCGCGGAAGACGGCGGCTTTCATGGGGCGGGGTTTTGGCGGCGGGAGGGCATGGCTGCAGTCTGGTGGCGCGGGCGGCAACTTTCTTGCGTCCAGCCGCTGACGTGCAGCCGCTGGGCGCAAGACGCCGGCGCCCTGCCCGCCTAGGCTTGGACCGATGGAACTGAAGGACAAGGTGGTGGTCGTCACCGGCGGTGCCAGCGGCATCGGCGCCGCGATGGCCCGGCGCTTCGTGAGGGACGGCGCGCGCGCCGTGGTGATCGCGGACCGCCATGCTGCGCAGGCCGCGGAGCTGGCCGTCGCCATCGGGGGCCACGCGGCCGAAGTGGACGTCACGGTGGAGGCCGATCTGCGGCGCCTGATCGACGACTGCGAGGCCCGGCATGGCGCGATCGACCTGTTCTGCTCCAACGCCGGCATCACCGCCCACGGCGGCCCGGAGCTGCCCGACGCCGACTGGCAGCGCGTGATGGCGGTCAACCTGATGGCCCATGTGCACGCCGCCCGCGCGCTGCTGCCGCGCATGCTTGCGCGCGGCAGCGGCTACCTGCTGCAGACCGCCTCGGCCGCCGGGTTGCTGTCGCAGTTCGATGCGCCCTATGCGGTCAGCAAGCATGCGGCGGTGGCCTTCGCCGAATGGCTGTCGATCACCTACGGCGGGCGCGGCATTGGCGTCAGCTGCCTGTGCCCGGGCGGCGTCGACACGCCGCTGCTCGACGCCGAGACGCCGGAACGCCGCGCGCTGATGGCCGAAGGCATCGTGAGCGCCGATGCGGTCGCCGCAGCGGTGGTCGAGGGCCTGCGCGCGGAGCGCTTCCTGATCCTGCCGCAGCCCTTCATCCACGAGCAGATGCAGCGCAAGACCACCGACACCGACCGCTGGCTGCGCGGCATGCGGCGCTGGCAGAGCGGGCTGGACTGACTCAGGCGATCGACGCCCGCCCCAGCGCGGTGCTCAGCATGATCTTCCCGGTCGCCCGCCGGTCGGCCACCAGCCGCAGCGCCTCGGCCGCGCGCTCCAGCGGATAGCGCCCGGTGATCACCGGCCGGATGCGGCCCTCGGCCAGCCAGCCCAGAAGCTCCTGCATCAGTTGGTCGTAGCGCTTCGGCTCGGCCTGGGCGAAGCCGCCGTAGAACACGCCGACGATCGCGCAGCCCTTGAGCAGCGCCAGGTTGAGCGGCGGCCGCGGGATCTCGCCGGTGGTGAAGCCGATCACCAGGTAGCGGCCCTTCCAGGCCATGCTGCGCAGCGCCGGCTCCGTGTACTGGCCGCCGACGGGGTCGTAGACCACGTCGACGCCGCGCCCGCCCGTGATCGCCTTGAGCCGCTCGCGCAGGTCTTCGCTGGCGTAGTTGATCGTCTCGTCGGCGCCGGCCTGCCGGCACAGGGCGAGCTTTTCGTCGGAGGACGCGGCGGCGATCACGCGCGCGCCCATCAGCTTGCCCAGTTCGATCGCCGAGATGCCGGTGCCACCGGCCGCGCCGAGTACCAGCAGCGTCTCGCCGGGCCGGATGTCGGCGCGCTCCTTGAGCGCATAGTGCGAGGTGCCGTAGGTGATGACCAGCGCCGCGGCCGCTTCCATCGCGATGCCGGCCGGCAGCCGCACCAGCTTGCGCGCGTCGGTCAGCACCTCCTCGGCATAGCCGCCCCAGCCGCAGACCGCGATCACGCGGTCGCCCTCGGCGAAGCCCGCGACACCCGGCCCCACCGCCTTGACCGTGCCCGCCACCTCGCCGCCCGGCGAGAAAGGCAGCGCCGGCTTGAACTGGTATTTGTTCTCGATGATCAGCGTGTCCGGGAAATTGACCGCGCTGGCGTGCACCGACACCAGCACCTCGCCGTCGCCAGGCGCCGGCGACGCGACTTCTTCGAGCACCAGCGATTCCGGCGGACCGTGGCGCTTGGCGAGCACTGCTTTCATGGGAGGGTTCCTTGGAGGTGGGATTCAGATCATCGAGATCGACATGCCGCCGTCGACCGCCAGGCTGGCGCCGGTGACGAAGGCGCCGGCCGGCGAACTCAGGTAGAGCACGGCATAGCCGATCTCCTCGGGCAGGCCGAGCCGCTGCACGGGCGTCTTCTTCAGGATGCGTTCGCGCGCGTCGCCGTCGAAGGCCTGCGCCAGCCGCGTGTCGATGACACCCGGCAGCACGGTGTTGGCACGGATGCCGAATTCGCCGTATTCGAGCGCGAAGACCCGGCTCATGCCGAGCAGCGCGGTCTTGAGCGTGCCGTAGAGGCCGAGCATCTTCTCCGGATGCCAGGCCGACAGCGAGGAGATGTTGACGATGCTGCCGCCGCCGCGCGGCTTCATCAGCTTGGTCGCTTCCACCGAGAGGTACCAGTAGCCCCGCAGGTTGACCTCCACGGTCTTCATGAAGAGCGCGGGATCGGTGTCGTCGATGCTGCGCCAGGGGCTCAGCACCGCGTTGTTGACCAGAATGTCGAGGCCGCCGTGGGTCGCCGCCAGATGCGCAGCCATCGCCGCAATGTCTTCCATGCGGCCGATGTGACAGGCGCGCGCTTCGGCGCTCAGGCCCTCGTCGCGCAACGCCTGCGCGACCTCCTCGCATTCGTCGGGCTTGCGGCTGCTGACCAGCACGTGCGCACCAGCCTGGGCCAGCACGCGGGCCGTGGCGGCGCCGATGCCGTGCGTGGAGCCGGTGATCAGCGCGACCTTGCCGTGCAGGTCGAAGGGGGTGGTGGGAGCGGCCATTGGCATTCCTTTGCTTGGGGTTCAGTCCGGACCGTCGAGGATGTCGAGCCCGACACGCGCGAACACCGCCATGGTGTTGCCGAAGTGCAGCGCACTCTCGGCCACCGCGGTGCCCAGCGCGGCGCGACGGCGCAGGCCGGCCGACATCGCGGCCTGGCGGAACATCGCGAAGGCCTTGAAGAAGCGCAGGTCGGCCACGGGGCTCTCGCCCATGGCGCGGAAGTAGTGTTCGCGCAGTTCTGTCTCGCTCGGCAGGCCCTGCGCCGCGCGGTCGACGCCCGCCAGTCCGGGCAGCAGGTAGTCGGCGGGCAGCGACTGCACCGCGAGGAACTGGCCCAGGTCGGCCAGCGGATGACCGAGGGTCGACAGCTCCCAGTCGAGCACGGCGACAACGCGCGGATCGCGCGGATCGCCCGCGTCACCGGGCGCGAACATCAGGTTGTCGAGCCGCGAGTCGCCGTGCAGCAGCACCACCGGATGCTCGCCATGCGGCATCGTGCGTTCGAGCGCGGCGATCAGGCGCTCCATCTCGGGGTCGCCCTCGGGCATCGCGGTGCGGTACTGCTGGCACCAGCGATGGAACTGGCGCTCGAAATAGTTGCCCGGCCGGCCGAAGTCGGCGAGACCCAGCGCATCGATGTCGGTGCGATGGATCGCGGCCAGCGAGTCGATGGCCGCCCCATAGACCGCACGGCGGCGCCCAATCGGCAGTTCGGGCAGCGCCACGTGCCGATGCACCACGCCCTCGATGAAATCCATCAGGTAGAACTGCACCCCGGCCACGCCGAGGTCGTTGCACAGCATATGGATGCGCGGCACCGGCACCGCGCCGCCATGCAGCGCCGTCAGCAACCGGCATTCGCGGTCCAGCGCATGGGCCGACTTGAGCAGCTCGCCGGCCGGCTGGGTGCGCAGGATGTAGCGGCCGCTGTCCGCCTGCAGCAGCCAGATCGGGTTCGAGTTGCCGCCGACCAGCCGCTCGGCCCCCCGCAGCCCGTGAAAGACCGGCACCTGCCGCTGCAACCAGGCGCCGAGGCGGCCGAGGTCCAGCGGCGGCGTGCCGACCACCGCGGCGTTCATCGCGGCCCGGTCGCGGCCGCCGCGCCGTGGCGCTGCAGCAGTTGCTTGCCGACCGCCGACAGGTGCACCTGGTCCGGCCCGTCGCCGATCCGGATGAAACGTGCGTAGACGTAGGCGCGCGGCAGGAAGGTGTCCTGCGACACGCCGGCGCCGCCGAAGACCTGGATCGCGCGATCGATCACGCGTGCCGCCATGCTCGGCACCACGATCTTGGCCGCGGCGATCAGGTCGCGCGCCGCCTTGTTTCCCTCGCGGTCCATCTTGTCGGCCGCCTTCAGGGTCAGCAGCCGGGCCTGCTCGATCTCGCAGAACGAATGCGCGATGTCCTCGCGCACCGACCCCTGCTCGCCCAGCGTCCTGCCGAAGGCGACGCGCGTGCTGGCACGCTGGCACATGAGCTCGAGCGCGCGCTGGGCGCAGCCGATCAGACGCATGCAGTGGTGGATGCGTCCGGGTCCGAGCCGGCCCTGGGCGATCTCGAAGCCGCGGCCCTCGCCGAGCAGGATGTTGGCGGCCGGCACCCTCACGTTGTCGTAGACGATCTCGGGGTGGCCGACCGGCGCATCGTCGTAGCCGAAGGTCGTCAGGTCGCGCACGACGCGCACGCCCGGCGTGGCCTTGGGCACCAGGATCATCGACTGCTGCTTGTGCCGTTCGAGATGATCGGGCGCGGACTTGCCCATCACGATCAGCAGCGTGCAGTCCTCGTTGAGCGCGCCCGAGGTGAACCACTTGCGGCCGTTGATGACGTAGTCGTCGCCGTCGCGCCGGATCTCGCACTGGATGTTGGTCGCGTCGCTCGACGCCACCGCCGGCTCGGTCATCGAGAAGGCCGAGCGGATCGTGCCGGCCATCAGCGGCGCCAGCCATTGCGCCTGCTGGGCCTCGGTGCCGTAGTGGGCCAGCACCTCCATGTTGCCGGTGTCGGGCGCCGAGCAGTTGAAGATCTCGGGCGCCCACAGCACCCGGCCCATGATCTCCTTGACCGGCGCGTACTCGAGATTGCTCAAGCCGCTGCCGTGCGCGCCCGAAAGAAACAGGTTCCACAACCCGGCCTCGCGCGCCTTGGCCTTGAGCGCCTGCAGCACCTGCGGCGTGCGGTACGGATGGCCGCTCTCGCGCACCTCGTCGTAATAGGCGTTCTCGACCGGGTAGACATGCTGCTGCATGAAGTCGCCGACGCGCTGCTGCAGCGACAGCGAGCGCGCGGAGTGGGTGAAGTCCATGGGATGTGCGTCCTCAGAGGCGGGTCAGGACCAGCGCCAGTTCATGCGCGCCGAGCGGGTGCACGACGCGCTCGTAGGGCGGCTTGGGCCAGCTCCAGCGGGTTGATGGAAACAGCGCGCGCATCGCGTGGATGTCGCAGTGGTACGGTGGCCCGGTGACGAAGCCGTCGGCGGCACCGGCGGCCGGCGCCTGCATGAAGAGCGCCAGCAGCCGGCCACCAGGGCGCAGCCAGGCGTGCAGCTGCGCCGCATAGGCGGTCCAGTGGTCGGGGTGCAGCGCGCACAGGCAGGTCTGCTCGTAGATGGCATCGGCCGGCCGGGGCGGCGACCATTGCAGCACGTCGGCCTCGATCACCTCGGCCTGAAGACCGCGGCCGGCGAGCAGCTGCGTGCTGCGGGCCACCGCGGCGGACGCGTAGTCGAGGCCGGTCACGACGACGCCGGCCGCCGCCAGTTCGGCCAGTTCCCATCCGCTGCCGCAGCCGGGCACCAGCACGGTCGAGCCGGGCACGAAGACGCCCTGGTCGCGCCAGCGCAGCAGTTGCGGGCTGACGGCACCACGGTCCCACGGCGTGGTGCCGGTCTCGAAGCGGGCTTGCCAGAAGGCGGCATCGGGGCCGGCCATGTCAAGCTCCCGCTTTCGGCTGGCGCAGCTTTGCCTTCAGGACCTTTCCGGTCGGGTTCCGCGGCAACGCATCGACCAGCCGCAGCTCGCGCGGCAGCTTGTAGCGCGCGAGACGGGATTCGGCGAAGGCCTGCAAGCCTTCGAGCGTGATGGCCCTGCCCGGCTTGGCCGCGACCACCGCCACCACGCGTTCGCCCCAGCGCTCGTCGGGCGCGCCGATCACGGCCACTTCGGCGATGTCAGGATGGTCGTAGAGCACGCTCTCGACCTCGGCCGGGTAGATGTTCTCGCCGCCGCTGATCACCATGTCCTTGAGCCGGTCGCAAATGAACAGGAAGCCCTCGGCGTCGCGATAGCCGACGTCGCCGCTGCGGAACCAGCCGTCGCGCGTGAACACCGCCGCCGTCGCCTCGGGCTGCTTCCAGTAGCCGGCCATCACGTTGGCGCCGCGCACGCAGACCTCGCCCGCGGCGCCGGGCTCGGTGATCGGCTCGCCCACGGCGTCGATCAGGCGGATCTCGGTGAGCAGCGGCGGCGTGCCGCTGGAGCCGAGCTTGTCGGTCGCGCGGTCGGGGCTCAGGAAGGTGATCATCGAGGCCGTCTCGGTCATGCCGTAGCCCTGGTGCACCGGCACGCCGCGCGCGGCATAGAGGCGCAGCAGCGGCTCGGGCATCGGCGCGCCGCCCACGGCCACCAGCCGCAGCGAGCTCAGGTCGGCCTCGGCGAAGTCCGGGTGCTGGCTGATGAAGAGCAGCATCGCCGGCACCCCGAAACTGACCGTGACGCGGTGCTCGCGCACCGCCTGCAGCACCGCCGCGACCTCGAAGCCGCGCTGCAGCACCAGGTGCCCGCCCGCCAGCAGCGTGGAGAGGCTACCGCACAGCAGGCCGCCGACATGGAACATCGGCGCGAAGTTGAGCGTGACGTCGGTCGAGACCATGTCCCACAGCAGCATCTCGTTGAGGTTGTTGGCCCAGAAGTTCCCGTGCGTGAGCATCGCGCCCTTCGGGTGGCCGGTGGTGCCCGAGGTGTACATGATCACGGCCACCGTGTCGGCGGTGGCGGGCACCGCGGCGGGCGGCGCCGCGGCCTGTGCCATCAGCGCATCGGCCGACTCCCAGTCCGGCGCACCGCCCGCGCGATGGATGAATCGCTTGCAGGCCAGCGTGCCGCGTACGCCGTCGATCACCGGAAGATGCTCCTCGCCGACGACCAGCGTGTGAATGCCGGCGTCGCCGATGACATACGCCAGTTCAGGGCCGCTGAGCCGGAAGTTGAGCGGCACGAAGATGCCGCCGAGCCGGGAGGTCGCGAACATCACGACCACGAACATCGGATCGTTGAGGCCCAGGTAGCCGACCCGGTCGCCGGCCGCGACGCCGCCCGCGGCCAGCACGGCCGACATCGCTTCGATGCGCTGCTGCAGTTCGCCGTAGGTCCAGCGAACATCGTCGCAGCTCAGCGCCGGCCGCTTCGGCACACGCCCTGCACGGCGGGCCAGCCATTCGTGCAGGCCGACCGCGTGGGCGCTGCGGTCGGTCGGCGCGCCGGTCAGCGCCCGGTCCACGTCGGCCTCCGCTTTTCGTTGAACGAGGCCAGGCCCTCCTTGGCATCCTCGGTCATCGCGAGCAGTGCGATCTGGCTCTCTGTGTAGGCGATGCCCTCGTCGAAGGACATGGCCTCGAGCGCCCGCATCGCGTATTTGCCGCGGCGGATCGCGGTCGGAGACTTGTTGGCGAGACGGTCGATGAGCCACTGGGTCTTGGCGTCGAGTTCGGCGGCCGGAACCACGTGGTTGAGCAGGCCGGCTTCCTTCGCTTCGGCGGCATCGAAGGGTTCGCCCGACAGGCACCACTCTCGCACCGTGCGGCGCGGCGCGATGCGCTGCAGCAGGCTCAGCACCTGCATCGGGAACAGGCCGATCTTGACCTCGGGCAGGCCGAACTGCACATGGTCGGCAGCGATCGCCATGTCGGTCATGCAGAGCAGGCCCAGGCCACCGGCCATGCACACGCCGTTGATGCGCGCGATGCTCGGCAAGGTCGAGTTCTGCGCCTCGCGCAGCATGTCGGCGTAGTCGATGTTGGGCCGCGACAGGTCGAAGGCGAAGCCCGCGCCGGGCTGCAGGTCGCCACCGGCGCAAAAGGCCTTGTCGCCGGCGGCGGTGAGCACGATCACGCGCACCTCGGGGTCGGCGTGGGCTCTCCGATAGCCCTCGCGGATGCCTTCGATGACGTCCTTGTTGATCGCGTTGCGCTTGTCGGGGCGGTTGATGGTGATCCAGAAGGCTCTGTCGCGCTTCTCGTGGAGGACGGATGGGTCTTGTTCTGTCATTAAGGTCTCCTTGCTCTTTTGCATGGACGTTGGCGGCGATGGCGGGCGGTATGCCCCGGGCCGGCCGACGTCACCGGCCCTTCGGGCTTCCCTGCGCTGCTCGGCGGTGCCTCAACGGCCGGCCCGGGGCATACCGCCCGCCACCGCTGATACGTTGGGGTGCACAGTTCGCCTCGACGGTCTCGCTGCGAGCAGGCTTTCGACGTTAGAGACGCACATGCTGCTCGCACCCCCACGGAACCCGGCATGCGGTGCGGGACGGGCGATCCCCTCTGCGCCGCTGAGCAGCGCAGCCTTTCGCGGATCAGGGCTCGCGACTGTTTGAGTGGAGCGAAGCGGAGCGAGTTTGAGCGAGACCCCGCGAAAGGCGAGCAGCGCAAGGCAGCCCGAAGGGCCGGCGCAGTGGGGTCGACCGGCCCGTACCGCGTGCCGGGCGCCCTTCCAAGGAAAAGCAATCTCATCGGAGGACCACCTCACGCGGGCGCGGCCACGGCCACTTCGATCTCCGCCACCACCCGGCTCGCTGCCACCTGCTCCCCGTTGGACACATGAAGCGCCGTCAGCTTGCCAGCCACCGGCGCCGTATGCACATGCTCCATCTTCATCGCCTCCAGCGTGACGATCGGCTGCCCCGCCTGCACCATGTCGCCGACCGCCGCCAGCACCGCAACCACGCGGCCGTTCATCGAGGCGCGCAGTTTGCCGTCGCCGCCGGCTTCGCCCTGCCGCGCCGAGGCGGCACGGGTCTTGTCCTCGATGCGCAGCGCCAGTCCCCGGTACTGCAGCAGCAGGATCGCACCATCGCGGAACCATGTGGCCTGCTCCTGCAGGCCATCGCAGACGAAGCGGATCGTGTCGGTGCCGAGCGCGATCAAGTCGATCGCGAAGCTGCGATCCCCGAGCGCGACCTCGAAGTGATGCTGTCGCGGCAAGGTCACGCTGGCGTTCTGCGCCTTGCCGCCGACCGCGAAGCGCAGCGAGATCGGCAGGTTGTGCGACAAGCGCCGGCCCGCCGCGCGCTGCCGGCGCTCGCCCGTGGTTTCGTAGAGCAGCACGGCCGCCAGCGCCGCAGCACGCGCCTGCACGGCTTCATCAGGCGCCAGCAAGGCGTCCTGATGCTGGCCGATGAACGCGGTCGTGGCACCGCCCGCGGCGAACACCGGATGCGCGAGGCAACTGCGCAAAAAGGCCTGATTGGTCGTGACGCCCAGCGCCACCGCGTCCTCCAGCCCCGCCGCGAGCTTGCGCCGTGCCTCGTCGCGCGTGCGGCCATGGCTGATGATCTTGGCGATCATCGAGTCGTAGTACGGCGGGATCTCTGCGCCCGAGCGCAGCGCGTCCTCGACCCGCAATTGCGTCGGCATCTTCCACAGCGCCACCGTGCCGCTCTGCGGCATGAAGCCCTGGTCGGCATCCTCGGCGCACAAGCGCACCTCGATGGCATGGCCTTCGTAACGCACCTGCTCCTGAGTCAGCGGCAAGGGCTCGCCAGCCGCCACGCGCAGTTGCAGTTCGACCAGGTCCAGGCCGGTCACGGCCTCGGTCACCGGATGCTCGACCTGCAGCCGCGTGTTCATCTCCATGAAGTAGAAGTTGCCTTCACGGTCGAGCAGGAATTCGAGCGTGCCGGCACCTTCATAGCGGATCGCCTTCACCGCCGCCACCGCGGTCGCGCCCATGCGCTCGCGCAAGGCGGCATCGACCGCGGGTGACGGCGCCTCCTCGATCAACTTCTGGTGCCGGCGTTGCACCGAGCAATCGCGCTCGCCCAGGTGGATGGCGTTGCCATGGCGGTCGGCGAAGATCTGGATCTCGATGTGGCGCGGCTCGACGATCGCGCGTTCGAGGATCACCTCCGGGTCGCCGAAGGCGCTCTGCGCCTCCGAACGCGCACTGCGCAGCAGCTCCGGGAACTCCTTCGCCGAAGGCACCAGCCGCATGCCGCGGCCACCGCCGCCGGCCGTGGCCTTGATCATCACCGGGAAGCCGATGCGAGCGGCCTCGTCCGCCAGCCGCCCCTCCCCCTGGTCCTCGCCCTGATAGCCCGGGATGCAGGGCACGCCGGCCGCCTGCATCAGCGTCTTGGCGCCGGCCTTGTTGCCCATCGAGACGATCGCCTCGGCCGACGGCCCGATGAAGACCAGCCCGGCGTCCTTGCAGGCCTGCGCGAAGTCCTCGTTTTCGGCCAGGAAGCCATAGCCCGGATGCACCGCATCGGCACCGCTGAGTTTCGCCGCCTCGACGATGGCGGGGATGCGCAGATAGGACTGCGCCGGCAGCGGCTCGCCGATGCAGACCGCCTGGTCGGCCTCCTGCACATGGCGCGCGCCGGCGTCGGCGGTGGAATACACGGCCACCGTGCGGTAGCCCATGGCGCGCGCGCTGCGGATCACGCGCAGCGCGATCTCGCCGCGGTTGGCGACCAGGACCTTGTGGAAGGGCGTGGCGCTGGATGTCTGAACAGTCTTGGCAGTCATGAGAATGAATCCGGAAAGGTTTGCCGTCGGTCGGGCCTGCACTCAGGCCGGCTGGGGAAAGATGCCCATGAACTTGCTGAGGATCTGCAGCATCACCTCGTCGGCGCCGCCGCCGATCGAGGTCAGCCGGCCGTCGCGGAAGATGCGCGAGATCGGGCTCTCGTCCATGAAGCCCATGCCGCCCCAGAACTGCAGGCAGCTGTCGGCCACCTCGCGGATCACGCGGCCGGCCTTGAGCTTGGCCATGGTGGCGGTGCGGGTCGCGTCCTGGCCGGCCGTGACCTCGGCCACGCCCTGCCAGCAGATCGCGCGCAGACAGGCGACCTCGGTCTGCAGCTCGGCCAGCCGGTAGTGCACCCACTGGTTGTCGAGCACCGAGCGGCCGAAGGCCTGGCGGTCGCGGGTGTAGCCGATGGTGGTGTCGATCGCGCGCTGCGCCATGCCGGCGTTGTTGAGCGCGCCCCACAGCCGCTCGACCTGGAACTGCTCCATCTGGTAGATGAAGCCCATGCCCTCCTCGCCGATGCGATAACGCTGCGGCACCCGCACGTCGTCGAAATGCAGCTGGGCGGTGTCGGACGCATGCATGCCCATCTTGCGCAGCTTGCGCGCGACCGTCACGCCCTGGGTCTTCATCGGCACGATGATCAGCGACTTGTTGCGGTGCGCCGCGCCGTCCGAGGTGTTGGCCAGCACGCAGCAGAAGTCGGCCTGCGTGCCGTTGGTGGTCCACATCTTGCCGCCGTTGATGACGTAGTCGGCGCCGTCCTTGCGCGCGGTGGTCTTGATCGAGGCCACGTCGGAGCCGCTGCCGACCTCCGAGACGCCGAGGCAGGCCACGTACTCGCCGGTGATCGCGGGCGCCAGGAACTCGTCGCGCAGTTCCCTGCTGCCGCGATGCGCCAGCGCCGGCGTCGCCATGTCGGTCTGCACGCCGATGGCCATCGGGATGCCGCCGCAGTTCATGCGCGCGAGGCCTTCGGCCAGCACCGCGCCGTACGAATAGTCGAGCCCCGAGCCGCCGTTCTCGACCGGCTTGGTCAGGCCCAGCAGGCCGAGTTCGCCGAGGCGGCCGAAGACCTGGTGCGCCGGAAAGATCTCGTCGCGCTCCCATTCGTCGACATGGGGATTGACCTCGGTGTCGATGAAGCGGTTCAGCGTGTCGCGCAGAGCCTCGTGTTCGGGTGTCAGCTGCATGCCGTGAACCTCAGGGACGAGCTACGGAGAACTGCATCTTCTGCGGCTCGCGCAGCTCGGCGTCGCGGCAGATCGACAGCACCTTCGAGAGTACCGCGCGGGTGTCGCGCGGATCGATCACGCCGTCGTCGAGCAGCCGCGCGCTGGTGGTGAACACGCTCATCTGGCTGTCGAAGCGCTCGATGATGCGGCGCTCCATCTCGTCGAGCTTGGCCTGGTCGACCTCGCCCTTTCGCTTCATCGCTGCCTCGGTGACGATGACCATGGTCTTGGCGGCCTGCTCGCCGCCCATCACTGCAGTCTTGGCGTTGGGCCACGAGAAGCAGAAGCGCGGATGAAAGCCACGGCCGCACATGCCGTAGTTGCCGGCGCCGAAGGAGGCGCCGCAATAGATCGTGATCTGCGGCACGGTGGCGTTGGTCACGGCCTGGATCATCTTGGAGCCGTGCTTGATCATGCCGGCCTCCTCGTGGTCGCGCCCAACCATGAAGCCGGTGGTGTTGTTGAGGTAGAGGATCGGCGTCTTCGACTGGCAGCAGGCCTGGATGAAGTGCGTCGCCTTGGTGGCGCCGGCCGTGTCGATCGGCCCGTTGTTGGTGACGATGCCCAGCGGCAGGCCCTCGATCTTGATGTGGCCGACCACGGTGGCGCCGCCGTAGTTCTCGCCGAACTCCAGGAACTCGGAGTCGTCGGCGATGCGGGCGATGACCTGCTTCATGTCGACCGGGCGCTTGTGGTCCATCGGCATGATGCCGAGCAGTTCCTCGGCGTCGTGGCGCGGCGGCTTGAAGCGGCGCGGCGGCTCCGCGGGCAGGTCGCGGTTCCAGTCGATGTTGGCCATGATCTCGCGGGCGATCCGGATCGCGTCGCGGTCGTCCTCGGCCAGGTAGTCGCCGAGGCCCGAGATCGAGGTGTGCATCACGGCGCCGCCCAGCTCCTCTTCGGTGGCGATCTCGCCGGTCGCGGCCTTGAGCAGCGGCGGGCCCGCCAGGAAGGCCCTCGAGCGGCCCCGCACCATGACGATGTAGTCAGAGAGACCGGTCTGGTAGGCCCCGCCCGCGGTCGACGAGCCGTGCGTCACCGTGAGCACTGGCAGGCCAGCGGCCGAGATGCGCGCGAGGTTGCGGAACAGGTTGCCGCCGGTCACGAACTCCTCGACCTTGTAGGTCATGAGGTTGGCGCCCGCGCTCTCGACCAGTTGGATGTAGGGCAGCTTGTTCTCGAGCGCCAGTTCCTGCATGCGCAGCTGCTTGGGGATGCCCATCGGCTGCAACGCACCGGCATCGATACCCGAGTCGGAGGCGTTGACCATGACCCGCACGCCCGAGACCCAGCCGATGCCGCCGATCACGCCGCCGCCCGGCACGCTCTTCTCGAGGTCGGGGTTGTCCAGGCCGAGGCCGGCCAGCGACGAGATCTCGAGAAAGGGCGTGCCCGGGTCGAGCAGCAGCGACAAGCGCTCGCGCGGCAGCAGTTGGCCGCGCTTCTCGAAGCGCTCGCGCGACTTGGCCGAGGTGGCGACGCTGCGCCGCTCGCAGGCGTGCACGCGCTCGATCAGCGCAAGCATGCCGTCGCGGTTGGCCTTGAAGGCTTCGCTGCCGGGGGAGATGGTCGATTCGATGGTTGCCATGTGCGCTTTGCCCGCCGCGCTGGAGCGGGTCGATGGTGTGTATGTCCGGCAAGCTTAGGCATCGGCCACCACGCGGTCTTGCGCAAACTCGCTGCGCTGGAAACCCGGGAGGACGCCGCGGCGGGACTTTCAGCGCCTGGACGCAAGCGTTTCGCGCCCCCGCCCGCTAGCCTTGGCTCGCATCCACCGCCGGCCCGGCACCGCATCCCATGTCCATCCTCCCCCACCCCTCCGACCAGGGCGCCGCCCGCCTCCCGGTGCGCGGCAGCGCCGATCTGCTGGCACGCGAGGCCGTCCCGCTCGACGAGCGCTTCGCCGGCATCGATTCCACCCTGGACGTGTTCCGGCTCGCCGCGGCCGCCTGGCCCGATCGCCCGGCGCTGAGCTTCGTGCCGGACGGCAGTGCGGAGGCCGAGCCCGTCGACATCAGCTACGCGCAGCTGCACGAGCGCATCGTGCGCACCGCCAACCACCTGGCCTCGCTGGGCTTGCAGCGCGACGACTGCGTCGCCTACCTGCTGCCGAACCTGGCCGAGGCGCACTACTGCATCTGGGGCGCCCAGGCGGTCTGCCGGGTGGCGGCCGTCAATCACTTCCTGGAGCCGGCCCAGATCGCCGACCTGCTGAAGGCGATGGATGCCAAGGTGGTGATCACCGCCTCGGCCGCCGAATCGCCGGAACTGTGGGCGAAGATCGCGCCGGTTTTGGCCGCCCTGCCCGGCCTGCGCGAGACCCTGGTGGTCGGTGCCGCAGATCCGGCCGCGCTGCCACCCGGCGTCCACCGTTTCGACGACGCCCTGGCCACCCAGCCCGTCGAGCCGACCTTCACGCCGCCGCACGCCCCGGAGGCCCTCGCCGCCTGCTTCCACACCGGCGGCACCACCGGCACGCCGAAGATCGCGCAGCTCTCGCACCGTGCCCTGGTGGTCAACAGCTGGATGCTGGGCGAGATGTTCGACATCCGGCCCAGCGACGTGATCGTCTGCGGCCTGCCGCTGTTCCACGTCAACGGCGTGGTCGTCACCGGCCTCGCACCCTTCATGCACGGGGCGCGCGTGCTGCTCGCGGGCGGCGACGGCTTTCGCAATCCGAAGCTGATCGCAGGCTTCTGGCGGTTGGTCGAGCGCTACCGCGTCACCACCTTCTCGGGCGTGCCGACGGTGTACGCGGCGCTGCTCAACGTGCCGATCGCAGGCGCCGACGTGTCGTCGCTGCGCTTTGGCATCTGCGGCGCGGCACCGATGCCGGTCGAGATGTTCCGGCGCTTCGAGCAGGCCACCGGCATCCGCCTGCTCGAGGGCTTCGGCATGACCGAGACCACCGCCTGCGCCTCGGTGAACCCGCGCGACGGCGAACGCCGCGTCGGCTCGATCGGCCTCCCGGTGCCCTACGGCCGCATGAAGACCGTGATCCTCGACGAGCGCGGCAGCTGTCTTCGCGATGCCGAAACCGACGAGATCGGCGTGGTCGCGATCCAGGGGCCGCACCTGACGCCCGGCTACCGCGACCCGCGGCACGACGCCGGCCTGTGGCTGCCGGGCGGCTGGCTCAACTCGGGCGACCTCGGGCGGCGCGATGCCGACGGCTACTTCTGGCTGGTCGGCCGCGCCAAGGACCTGATCATCCGCGGTGGCCACAACATCGACCCTTCGATGATCGAGGAAGCGCTGGCGAAGCATCCCGAGGTCGAGCTGGTGGCCGCGGTCGGCCGCCCCGATGCCTATGCCGGCGAGCTGCCCGTGGCCTACGTCAAGCTGCGCCAGGGCGCGCGCGCTGACGCGGAAGAACTCAAGGCCTTCGCCAAGGCCCACGTCACCGAACGCGCCGCCGCGCCGAACTGGGTCGAGTGCATCGACACCATGCCGGTCACCGCGGTCGGCAAGATCTTCAAACCCACGCTGCGCAAGCACGCCATCGCGCGCACCCTGCGCGAGCTGTTCGCCGCCGGCGACCTGCAGCACGCCGGCATCGAGGTGCGCGACGACCGCACGCACGGCGTCGTCGCCGTGGTGGCGGTGGCCGACGAGGCCGCCCGCGCCCGCGTGGCCGAACTCAGCGCCGGACTCGCGCTGCAGGTGCAGAGCACCGTCGCGATCCGCTGATCCTTCATTCACCAGGAGACGACACGCATGATTTCGAGAAGAAGATTCAGCCAGGCGACCGCGGCCGGCCTGCTGCTGCCCGCCACGGGTGTCGCGCTCGCCCAGACCGGCGACATCAAGGTGGCGTTGATCGTCGCCAAGACCGGCCCCTTCGAGGCCTATGCCAAGCAGGACGAACTGGGCTTTCGCATGGGGCTGGAGTACCTCACGGGCGGCAGCATGGCGATCGATGGCCGCAAGGTGCAGATCATCGTCAAGGACGACCAGTTGCGGCCCGACCTGTCGAAGGCGCTGCTGGCCGAGGCCTATGCCGACGACAAGGTCGATATCGCGGTCGGCGCCGGCGGCTCGTCGGGCACGGTGGCGGCGCTGCCGATCGCCGAGGAGTACAAGAAGATCCTGATCGTCGAGCCGTCTGCGGCCGACTCGATCACCGGCGACAAGTGGAACCGCTACGTGTTCCGCGTCGCGCGCACCACCAGCCTCGACGCCACGGCCTCGGTGTCGGCCTTCGGCGGGCCGGTGACCGTGGCCTTCCTGGCGCAGGACAACGTGTTCGGCCGCGACAACGTCACGGCCTACAAGGAAGCCTTCGCCCGGCTCAACCCGCAGGCGAAGATGGGCCACGAGGAGTTCGTGCCGCAGGGCACCACCGACTTCACCGCACCGTTCCAGCGCGTTGCCGATTCGCTCAAGGGCACGAGCGGCCGCAAGGTGCTGGTGATCCCATGGGGCGGCGAGCACCCGATCCGCAAGCTGGCCGGCATGAACCCCGAGCGTTTCGGCATCGAGCTGTCCCCCGGTGGCTCGCTGTTGAGCGTGATGCAGACCTGGCGCGAGTTCGAGGGCCTTGAGGGCGGCACCTACTACCACTACAAGTTCCCGCGCAACAAGGCCAACGACTGGCTCGTGACCGAGCACATGAAGCGCTACAAGATGCCGCCGGACTTCTTCGTCTGCGGTGGCTTCTCGGCCGCCAGCGCGGTCGTGACCGCGATCCGCAAGGCGCGCTCGACCGATACCGAGAAACTGATCGCGGCGATGGAGGGCATGGACTTCGAGACGCCGAAGGGCACCATGACCTTTCGCCGGGAAGACCATCAGGCCATGATGCCGATGTACCACTTCAAGATGAAGAAGCGGGCGCAGCAGAGCGACGAGTGGGACATCCTCGAACTGGTGCGCGAGATCCCGGCGTCGGAGATCAAGCTGCCGATACGCAACAAGCGCACAGGGTAACCGGCCTCGCGTACGGTGCGCGTCGGCGGCCCCCTTCGAGGCGCCGCTGGGGCCGCTGCGACGCCGATCAGTTCGATCTCGCACCTAGCGAGATCGGCTCGATGCTGCTGGTCATCAACGACGCGTTTGGCGAGCGTGCGCAGAAGGTCGACTCGGCCATCAAGTCGGTGCTCCAGGCTTGCGGACCGCCCGAGCGGACTCTGGGTCCGCGAACTCCCGGCTGAGCCGGTTGGCCCGGAGACTCACCCGCAGTTTCGGGATCAGCGCCGCAGGGCCATACGACCGCTTGCTGCGACGAAACCCCGCCATCCCCATGTCCTGCTCGAAATTGAGCCAGGCCACCGGGCGCGCGAAACTGCGGCAGAAGTGCTGGAACATGTACGGGTAGATGCCGACATGGCTGTCCAGCCCCTTGGCGAAGCGCATCGCGAACACGCCGGGCTGCAGTTCCTGCGCCAGCACGAAGCCCAGCGGCTGCTCGCCCGCGAAATGAACGAAGCCTTCGAGGCCGAAGGCCGCCGCGTCGGCGATGGCGTCGAGGCAGGCGGACTCGTCGGCCTCGCCCCGTGCCTTGCTCTTTTGTTCCATCCATTCCCGCAGCACCTGCCGCGCGGCATCGCTCGTGTCGGCGCTGAACGGCAGGCCGTGCGGCGTGCAGGTGGCCAGCAACTGGCGCACCTGATTGCGCTTCTTCGCCAGCGTCCGGCCGGGATACCCGGCGAACTGCCGGGCGTCGAAGAGGTAGTCCGCATCGTCGGGCGAACTCCACTGGCGAAACTCCGCTGGCGGGAGCCTTGCGGCCTGGGCCTGCGGAATCGGGTACAGGCAGTCGTGGCCTTCGAGCAACTGGCGCAGCACATCGAGCGGCGCGTCGTGCACCGTGAACAGCGGCATCAGGTGCCGCGCGCCGTCGTAGGCGCGACCCGAGATGCAGGGCCAGTCGCCGGGCAGGTAACGGTAGTCATGCACCTCCCGAAAAAGATAGAGATTCGAGAAGGCATGGTCCGACAGGCACTGCTCGGCGCTTCCTTCACGCAGCCTGGACAGTGCATCTTCGATCGGCCGCCGCAGCGCCAGCGTGAGCGGCAACCCGCTCATGCAGCCGCGCGGGCCACCTGGCGCACGCCCGGCGCAGGCGCATCGGCCGGCGGCCCGGCGAAGCACTGCGCGATCGATAGCCACTCGCGGGCCGAGCCGTTGCTGTAACGCAGCCTGGTGTCGGCCAGGTTGCGCCGCTGCGTCACGAGCAGGCAGAAATCGATCGCGCTGCCGAGCACGAATTCGGGCGAGGCGGGATCGCCCCAGTGCCAGGTGTCGTCCCCGGGCGCATCGAGCGAGATGAACGGGACCACCGCCGGCACCGGCAGCCTGCGGTTGACGAAAGTCCAGCCAAAGGTGGTGACGCCGATGTGGGCGATGTGCTTGAGCCGCGGCGTGCCGGCGCGCTCGCGGCCGACCACGTCCCACACGTCCTGCCCGTGCGCCCAGGTCTCCATGAGCCGCGCCGACGCGAACGAGCGCGCGCTCATGCTCGGCCCGTACCACGGCAGCCGCGCCTTGGGGTCGAGCGCGGCCAGCAGGTCGGCGAGCCGCGTCGCGATCGGCTCCCAGTGCGCGAGCAGACCGGCGCCGTCGAGGTGGCCGTACTTCTCGCGTGCGATCGCGCTGATCTCGCGGCCGGTGGCCAGCACCGCGGTCAATGCCGCGGTGTCGCGCGCAAAGGCCTCGGCGTCGGTGGCGGAGAGTGTCGCGGTCTGGTCGAAGTAGCAGAGGTGGGCGACCTCGTCCCAGGGCGTCCAGCCGTAGAAATCGCTCTTCAGGCGCCATTGAGCGGGCGTGAGGCTGCGGCAGATCTCGGCGAGTTCGCGGTACTCGGCGCGCAGGTCGTCGGCGGTGTCTTTCATCGTGAATCCTCGTGCTGCACTTCAAAGGCCCAGCTGCCGCGCCGCGAGATCCTTCATGACTTCCTCCGAGCCGCCGCCGATCATCATGACCTTGACCTCGCGGTAGATGCGCTCGCTCTGCGTGCCACGCATGTAGCCCATGCCGCCGAGCAGCTGCACCGCCTGGTCGGCGCAGAACTGCATCGCCTGCGTGGCCTGCACCTTGGCCAGGCAGACGCGCGCCACCAGCCGCGCCGGATCGGCCAGCTTGTGCTCGATGCGGTAGGCCAGGTCGTACACCAGCGTGCGCGAGGCGTCGATGCGCAGCGTCATGTCCATCAGCTTGTGCCGCACCACCTGGCGCTCCGACAGCGGCATGCCGAAGGAGATGCGCTGGCGGGTCCAGTCGACCGCCTCCTTCAGGCAGACCTCGGCGAAGCCGCAGGCCAGTGCCGACATGAACAGGCGCTCGGTGTTGAAGTTGTTCATGAAGGTCTTGAAGCCCTTGTTCTCGACGCCGACCAGGTTGGCGACCGGCACCCGGCAGTTGTCGAAGCGCAGGTGCGCGGTGTCGGAACTCCACCAGCCCATCTTCTTGAGCGCGGTGCGTTCGAGGCCCGGCGTGTCGCCATCGATCAGCAGCACCGAGATGCCGCCCGCGCCCTTGATCGCCGGATCGGTGCGCACCGCCGTGGTGATGAAGTCGGCCCGCATGCCCGAGGTGATGAAGGTCTTCTCGCCGTTGACGACGTAGTGGTCGCCGTCGCGCACCGCGGTGGTCTTGAGCGCGGCGACGTCGGAGCCGCCCGAGGGCTCGGTGACCGCCAGCGCGGCGATCTTCTCGCCAGCCAGCACCGGCGGGATCACGCGCTGCTTGAGTTCCTCGCTGCCGGCATGGAGGATCGGCGGCAGCGCGATGCTGTGCGAATTCAGCGAGGCCTGGAGACCGCCCCCGCCGCAGCGCGCGAATTCCTCGGCCACGATGAGCTGGAAGAACACGTCGGCCGGCGTTCCGCCATAGGCCTCCGGATAGCCCAGACCCTGCACGCCGAGCGAAGCCGCCCGCGCATAGAGCTCGCGCGGGAAGGTTTCGGCCTCGTCCCATTCGGCGACGAAGGGCGTGATCTCGCGCGAGATGAACTCGCGCAGGCTGGCGCGGAACTGCTCGTGCTCGGGCGTGAAATAGAAGGGCAGCGGCGGCGCCTCGAGAAATTCCATGGGTATCTCCTGTCTGGTCCGAGGCTAGCGACGCAGGATGCCCAGGTCTTGCGCCGACTGGCTGCTTCGCAGCAAGGCAAAATCAACGGCTCTCCCGTATCTACCGTGGCCCGCTGCCCCTGCGGCCCTTCCGAAATGAGCTTTCAATCACGCGCTGCCCGCATGTTCGGCGCGCGCACGCTGCTGCTGTGCTGCGGCCTGTCCGGCATCATGGTCGGCCCGGCCCATGCCGACCCTGTCCAAGGCCCGAGCTGGGGAGCGATCGCGTCCAGGGACGGGTGGTACGGCTACTCGTTCAACCACCGTTCCCGCAGCGCCGCGGAAGCCGCGGCACGCGCCCAATGCGATCGCGCGGCGGGGCGCTCGGGCACCTGTGTCGTCCGCGGATCCTTCGATCGCTCCTGCGGCGCGCTCGCGACCGGAAACTATGGCGAATGGGGCACGGCCAGCGCCGCTTCGGCGGACGCTGCGGGCAAGGCGGCTGCCGGACAGTGCGACAGTCACCTGCCCACCCAGCCTTGCAAGGTGGTCGTCAGCGTCTGCTCGCCGCCCTGAGCGCCATCGGGCAAGCCCGGATTCAGGCAGCAGCGATCGACAACGGCCTGCGCTTGGGCAGAATGCGGACGCTACCGTCGCCACACAGCCCGAGGAGTGAATGCATGTCGACTGCACTGCGCAACATGGTCGTGGCCGGGATGAGCGCCATCGTGATGGGCGGCGCCTTGGCCCAGGTCGAACGGCGTCCGGTGGAGCCCGCGAGCGCGGCGGAGCCGGTGTTCACGCGTGCGCGCGTCAGGTCATTCCACGAGGAGCCCGGCGGCAAGTTCTATGTCCGCTTGAAGCTGCTGCCCAGGGCCAAGATTCCGTTTTCGACGCAGACCTTCAGGGTGACGGACCGCGCGTTGCTGACTGGCATTCAGGAGGGCGCGTGGGTCAAGTTCACGTCCAGGCACATCGACGGCGAGAACACGGTGACATCGATCCAGGCCGTTGCGGAGTGCGTCCGCTTTCAGCAGTGCGACTGACGTTCCTGCGCTTTCGCATCGCCCGACCGTTGGAGCCCGCGGTTGCGACGTCGGCGCACCTTGGCGCTCAATCCGCGATGCTGGAGCCTTCCGGCACGTCGTCGGCTCCCGCCCGGTACCAGCGCGGGTAGAACAACGCCACCTGCGGCCCGTCGGACGCCAGCGCATGGCAGCCGTCGAGCTGGAAGGGCTTCTGCGTCTCGGACACCGCGAGGTCCGCGCCGACCAGCGTCTGGAGCACGCCGGTGCTCAGGGTGCGCAACAGCTCCGACATGTGGGTGCAGCCGCGCAGGCCGCCGAACAGGCGCGCCGCGGCCCGGTTGAAGCCCGGGCCCACGCGCAGTCCGATCAGTGCCGCATAGTCGGGGGCGATCGCGCCGCAGACCTCGTCGAACGGCGCCGCATCGGTGGCGGCCGCCACATCGACGATCAGTGCAGTGTCATCGACCGTGAGCCGCAGCCACATCGAGTGGATCGGCGCGCCGCCACGCCGCTCGCCACCGGGAAAACGGAAGTCGTGGTTTCGGATGTCCTCCAGATGGCCTTCGACGTCCCAGAGGCCGTCGGCACGGCGAAAGCCGCGGATCGTGATGGTGCGGCCGTGCACCTCGGTGCGTTCGGCGGAAGATGGTGGCAATGGCATGGCAGTAGCGTCAATGATGCCATCAGCGGGCCATCCGCATCTTGCGCGCAACGGCCGGGCCCCGACAGCGAGTTCGCGCAAGCCTTGCGCGGGGCGGATCGCTAATCTCCTTTTTCTCGTTGACATCCCGCCGATACAGAGGAGCGAACCGCCATGACCACCCCCCCGCCCGCACAGAAAGCCGTCCGCATCGGAGGCGCCTCGGGCTTCTGGGGCGACAGCATGGTGGCCGCTCCGCAGCTCGTGAAGCTCGGCCGGCTCGACTACCTGGTGTTCGATTTCCTGGCCGAGACCACGATGGCGATCCTGGCCTCGGCGCGCGCCAAGAAGCCGGAGATGGGCTACGCCACCGACTTCGTCGACATCGCGATGAAGCCGGTGCTGGCCGAGGTCAAGCGCCAGGGCATCAAGGTGGTGAGCAATGCCGGCGGCATCAATCCGCACGGCTGCGCCGCCGCGCTGCAGGCGCTGGCCCAGGCCGAAGGCGTGGCCCTGCGCATCGCCGTGGTCGAGGGCGACGATGTCAGCGCGCAGATGCCGGCGTTGCGCGACCAAGGCACGCGCGACATGTTCACCGGCGAGGCGCTGCCCGAGAAGGTGCTGAGCGCCAATGCCTACCTGGGGGCGCTGCCGATCGCCGCCGCGCTGGCGGCCGGCGCCGACGTGGTGATCACCGGGCGCTGCGTCGACAGCGCGGTCACGCTCGGGCCGCTGATGCACGCGTTCGGCTGGAAGCGCGACGACTACGATTTGCTGGCCTCGGGCAGCCTGGCGGGCCACATCATCGAGTGCGGCTGCCAGGCCACCGGCGGCCTGCACACCGACTGGGAAGAGATCCCCGACTGGGCCCACATGGGCTACCCGATCGTCGAATGCCATGCCGACGGAAGCTTCGTCGTCACCAAGCCCGAGGGCACCGGCGGCAAGGTGATCCGCGCCAACGTGGCCGAGCAGCTGCTCTACGAGATCGGCGATCCGGGCGCCTACCTCTTGCCTGACGTGGGCTGCGACTTCCGCGAAGTCGTGATCGAACAGGTCGGCCCCGACCGCGTGCGCGTGGGCCCGGCGCGCGGGCGGGCGCCCTCCCCGAGCTACAAGGTCTCGGCGACGCAACTCGACGGCTTCCGCTGCGCCGGCAGCATGGTCTTCATCGGCATCGACGCCGAGAAGAAGGCGGTGCGCACCGCCGAGGCGATCATCGAGCGCACCGGCGAGATCCTGCAGCAGATGGGCCTGCCGCCCTTCACCTCGACCTGCATCGAAGTGATCGGCTCCGAGTGGCTCTACGGCCCGCACGCGCGCACGCGACAGGTGCGCGAAGTGACGATGCGCGTGGTCGCCAACCATCCACAGAAGGCGGCGCTCGCGATGTTCGCGCGCGAGATCGCGCCCTCGGGGACCTCGTGGGCGCCCGGCACCACCAGCCCGGGTGGCGGCCGGCCCGCGGTGTCGCCGCTGATCAAGCCCTTCGCGTTCACGCTGGACAAGGCGAAGGTGCCGGTGGCCTTCGTGCTGGACGGCGAGCGCCATCCGGTCGAGATCCCGGTGAGCGCCGAGGGCGCGCCGGCGACGCCGAGCGCCGAGCCGCCGGCCTTCGCCGGGGGCGACGGCGAGCAGGTCGAGGTCCGCCTGATCGATCTTGCCTGGGCGCGCAGCGGCGACAAGGGCAACCTGTCGAACATCGGCCTGATCGCGCGCCGCCCGGAATGGCTGCCGCTGCTGTGGGCGCGAGTGACGCCCGACTTCGTCGGCGACTACTTCGCGCACCTGGTGCACGGCCGGGTCGAGCGCTTCCACCTGCCCGGCACGGCGTCGATGAACCTGCTGCTGCACGACGCGCTCGACGGCGGCGGGCCGTCGTCGATGCGCATGGACCCGCTGGGCAAGGGCATGGCGCAGATGCTGCTCGATGCGACGGTGCGAGTGCCGCGCAGTGTGGCCGTGGCGGCGGGGCGGCGCGACTGACCGCGCCCCGACCAGCTTGCAGTGCCTGCGTCCGACATCGCCCCCGGGACGCCGAGGGATCAACGGGAGGCCGGGCGAGACATTCCTCACGCTTCGACCCGGTTTCGTGAACCGTGAAGGCGCCTCTCGGATCACTTTTCAGCCACGCTTAAGGATCGACGAAGAGACTGGTCTCAAGGCAAGGGAACAGTCCCGAGCCCGACCGAAAAGGATCCAACGCCATGAAGCCGTCCGCCGCCCCCGCGCCCCTCACGCCAGCGCAGATCAAGTTCGTGCTCGAGCTGCTCGAGATGCGCCAGCTGGCGCCGAAGGAGACCGCCGCGATGTTCAACCGGTCGACCCAGGTCGGCACCTTCACCGAAGCCCAGCAAGAGGCCCTCGAGATCCTCTTCTCGCTCGAGGAAGACGAGATCCCCGACGCCCTCTTCGATTTCGCCGATGACGACGCCCGCGACATCGTTCGCGATGGGCTGGTGCACGAAGCACGGCTCAGCTTCGTACGCGCCTGAGAACGGCAACGCCGGGCGTCGAGCGCGCTCGACGCCCGGCACTCGGGTGCCCATGGGGGAGCACCCGTCCGGGCAGCGCACATCGGTTCAGTCGTGCAGCAGATCCTCCATCAGCTCGCGAACGATCGCCAGCGCGGGCGCGGGCGTGCGCCGGCGCAGGGTGACCAGGCCGAAGCGGGCGGTGCGTTCCATCGGCGGCGTCATCTTCAGCTCGACCAGGTCGGGCGCGGCCGCGCGAATCGCCAGCAGCACGGCGTCGCTGCGGCGCGCCACCTCGACCAGGCTCGCGACCTCCTCGCACTGCAGCGTCACGCACTGCGCCGGATGCGCCTCGGGGCCGTAGGTTTCGATCAGGCTGCGGGCCACCTCGTCGCTCAGCGGCGTCGAGGCGATCGGGTAGCGCTGAACGGCCGCGAAGCTCACGCCGCCACGGCTGCGTGCCAGCGGGTGGCCGCGCCGGCACATGAAGACGCCACGCATCTCGCGCAGCATGCCGACTTCGAGATCGGCGCCGGGCGCCAGCGAACGCGCATCGAGCACCAGCGCATCGAGCGTGCGCGCCCGCAAGGCCTGCGTGAGCATCTCCGTGCCGCCGCGCGCCACCGCCACGCGCACCTTTGGATGGTGGGTCGCCATGTGCATCAGCAGCGGCGTCATCAGCATGGCGCCCGGGCCCGAGCCCATGCCGATGCGCAGGGCTCCGCCCTGCCCCGCGCGCATCTGCCGGCCGCTGTCGCGCAGTTCGCCGGCTTCGAACACCAGCTGTCGCGCGCGCTCCGCCACATCGCGGCCGAAGGGCGTCAGCTCGCTGCGGCGCCCGACCCGATCGAACAGCGGCATGCCGAGCTCGTCCTCGAGCGCGCGGATGCTGCGGCTGAACGCCGGCTGCGTGATGCACATCGCCTGCGCCGACTTGCTGAAGGACCCGCTCTCGGCCAGCGCGATCAGGTGCCTGAGCTGAACCAGCGTCACGCGGGAGTCCCCGAAGATCCATGCATTGAAGTAATCGTTTAGCGGACAACAATGCATTGGATGTTCTCATGCGGCGCTCCTACGATGCAAGCGCGTCCCCGCCCACAGCCCATCGCCAGGAGCCCCATGAAGACCTTCTTCCAACGTTCGATCGCCGGCCTGCTGCTGCTGGCCGCCGGCGCCGCGTTCGCCCAGACCTACCCGAGCAAGCCCGTGAACCTGATGGTGCCGTACCCCGCCGGCGGACCCTCGGACGCGGCGGCGCGCATCTTCACGATGCCGCTGGGCAAGGAGCTCGGCCAGCAAGTGATCGTCGAGAACCTCGGCGGCGTCGCCGGCGCGCTGGCGGCGCAGAAGGTGCTGGCGGCGCCCGCCGACGGCTACTACTTGTTCCAGGGCTCGCCCAACGAGGTGATCCTCGCGCCGCTGGCCAACGCCGCGGTGAAGCTCAAGGCCGAGGATTTCCGGCTGGTCCATCCGGTGACCGATGCGGTGATGGTGGTGGTGGCCCGCAAGGAACTGCCCGCCAACAACGTCGACGAACTCATCGCGCTGGCGCGCAAGTCGGACGACAAGCCGCTGACCTACGGCAGCGTGGGCATCGGTTCGCTCTACCACCTGATCCTCGAGGATGTCCAGAAACGCACCGGCATCCAGCTGATCCATGCGCCGTACAAGGGCAACGCGCCGCTCTTGACCGACCTCGGCGGCGGCCAGGTCGACTTCGCGGTGCTGGTCTACAGCGCCGGTATGGGCGCGATGGCCGACCAGGGTCGCCTCAAGGTGATCGGCCAGCTCGGCGCGCAGCGCTCGGAGCTGCTGAAGAACGTGCCCACGGTCAGCGAAGGCAAGGAGCTGAAGGACTTCGCGTTCCAGATCTGGAGCGGCTTCATGGTGCCGAAGAACACGCCCGAAGACGTCGTGCAGCGCCTGCACAAGGCGATCGGCGCGACCTTGAAGGACCCCGGCGTGCGCTCGCAGCTGGCGGCCCAGACCCAGCTGGCGGCACCGCCGATGACGCTGGCCGAATCGGCGAAGTTCTACGAGAACGAGACGGCGCGCTATCGTGCGATCGCCAAGTCGATCAACCTGCAACCGCAATAGGAACAAGGACAGGGACACCATGAGCGCACTCCTCGACCAACTGCACCGGCAATCGGATGAATTCATCGGCCTGCGGCGCGACATCCACCACCACCCCGAACTCGCCTTCGACGAGCACCGCACCTCGGCCCTGGTGGCCGAGAAGCTGCAGGCCTGGGGCTACGAGGTCGAGCGCGGCCTCGGCGGCACCGGCGTGGTGGGCCGGCTGGTGCGCGGCGATGGCCAGCGCCGGCTCGGCCTGCGCGCCGACATGGACGCGCTGCCGATCGACGAGGCCACCGGCCTGGACTACGCCAGCGGCAACGCCGGCGTGATGCACGCCTGCGGCCACGACGGCCACACGGCGATGCTGCTGGCGGCGGCACGCCACCTGGCCGAACGGGGCCGCTTCTCGGGCACGCTGAACCTGATCTTCCAGCCCGCCGAGGAAGGCGGCGGCGGCGCGGTCAGGATGATGGACGACGGGCTGTTCGAGAAGTACCCGTGCGACGCGATCTTCGCGATGCACAACATGCCCGGCATACCGCAGGGCCGCCTGGTGCTGCGCGAGGGCCCGACCATGGCCTCGTCCGACTACGCCACGGTCACCCTGACCGGCGTCGGCGGCCACGGCGCCATGCCGCACCGCGCCGCCGACCCGGTCGTGGCCGCGGCCAGCATCGTGATGGCGCTGCAGACCGTGGTGTCGCGCAACATCGACCCGCTGCAGATGGCGGTGGTCACGATCGGCGCGCTGCATGCCGGCAAGGCCAACAACGTGATTCCGCAACAGGCGACGCTGGAGATCAGCCTTCGCGCGCTTGACCGCGAGGTGCGCGCCACGCTCGAGCGGCGCGTGAAGGCGCTGATCGCGGCGCAGGCCGAGAGCTTCGGCGTCACGGCACGCGTCGACTGGCGGCCCGGCTACGCGGTGCTGGTCAACACGCCCGACGAAACCGCCTTCGCGCGCGAGGTGGCGCTCGAACTGGTCGGCGCCGACCGCGTCACGCTGCAGGGGCCGGCAGTGCCGGGCAGCGAGGACTTCGCCTTCATGCTCGAACGGCTGCCGGGCAGCTACCTGTTCATCGGCAACGGCGACGGCGACAGTGCCGGCGCCTGCATGGTGCACAACCCGGGCTACGACTTCAACGACGACAACGTGGCGATCGGCTCGGCCTACTGGGCGCTGCTGACGGAACGCTTCCTGCCCGCCTGAGGAGCACGCGCCGGTACAATGGCGGCCTTCCCGGTCCCGCCCATGCCGCACATTTCGCACGCCCACAGCCGCAACCATGCCCCGCATGGCGCAGCGGCGCGCGCGTGCACGGCCTGCGGTTCGACCGCCCTGCTTTCCCACGCCGTGCGGGGAAAGCAGGAAGCCACCACTTCCTGATCTCCCCCGCACGGCCGCCTGCACTTCCTGCGCCGCGAAGGCTTCGCGGCGTTCACCTTTGCACGCCCGGGAAACGTCATGGAACTCACCAAGAATTTCGTCAAGGCCAAGCGCCCCTGCGCTGACGGCTACCGCTGGTTCATCCGCCACGGACAAGACAACACGGACTACCAGCATCTGCTCGATGCGCTGGTCGCGGACGCCCGCATCGACGACGCCTGCTGGCTGCTGACGCAGTTCGGCCCGACCGACGCCGTGCTGGCTCTCGACGCCCTCGAGGCCGACGCGATCGTCTTCGCGGGCTCGCTGCAGGTGCGCACCGGCATCGATGTCGGGGGCATCGTGCGCGCCGGCCGCATGATCCGCGCCGCTGGCGGCATCCGTGCCGGCGGTGCGATCGTTGCCGGCGAGGACCTCGAGTCCGGCGCCGGCATCTTCGGCGGCGCGGCGCTCGAAGCCGGCGGCCACATCAAGGCCGCCTGGGGTGTCGAGGCCGAAGGTGCAATCCGATGCGACGGCAACCTGCGCGCCGGCTGGGACCTGCGCGGGGCCGACGCGATCGAGATCGCGGGCAGCGCGTGGGTCGGCCAGGACCTGGTCGCGCAGGGCGCCCTGCGCTGCGGCAAGGGCATCCGGGCCGGCGGCGTCATCGACGGCCGCGAGACCGTGCGCGCCGGCCACGGCATCGAGGCGGGTGGCTCGATCGACTGCGGGCGTCACCTGGAAGCGGGCTGGGGCATCCGCTCGCGCGGCGCGATCGTCGCCGAAGGCGCGATCAAGGCCGGCGAGAGCCTGCATGCCGAGGAAGAGATTCGCGCCGGCGCCGGCTACGGGATCTTCGCGGGGCTGGACGTGCGGGTCGATGCCTGGGAAGCGAGCGCGAAGGTGTTCGCCGGGCGCCGGCCCGAGGGGCTCATGAGCGGGTGGTGGGAGGGATTGCCGGCGTAGTGCTTCCGGTGCGGCTCAGTCCGCCTGTCAGGGCAGTGTGAAGTTGTTGGTGAAGATCGAGCCGGCCGGAAGCAAGGGCGACGGCACCGTCTTGACGACCCCCGCTGCGCTGGCCTCCACCGAGTACTTGCCGGCAGAGAAGGCGTCAGCGCCGAACACCAGCGTGGCTGGCGCAGCCACATAGGGCGCTACCTGCGGCGCAGCCACCGGCACGACGTATTCGTAGGCACCGCTGATGCCGTCCACGAAGCGGTCGGCCACCACGATGGTGGCGCCATTGCCCAGGATCTGCAGCGCGCGCACTTCGGCCTCCACCGGCGACACGCCGGTGCTCACCACCCCCTTCAACGTGGCGGTGGACGAGGTCGGAAGAACCAGGGCCGTACTGGCCGAGTTCAGCGAGGTGACCGTATCGGCGACCACCGGCACATTGATCACCACCCCGGTGGCCCGGCCCGGTGCCGCGACGACGAGCGTGTAGAAACCGGCCGGCACCGGCTGCAGCAGGAAGCGCCCGCTGCTGTCCGGAACGCTCGCCCTGATCACCACCCCGCTCTGCTGCAACGACACGATGGTTGCGGGGCCTATCAGGCTGGGATCGACAAAGCCCTGCACGCCGGCCACCAGTCGCGGCACCACGGAGAGCACCGGCTTGAGCAGATACTGGCCGGAGTTGCCCGCGCGGACCACCGATTTGCAGGCATCGAAGTCGATCACGAAATCCGCCAACTGGTTGGACAGCACGTCGATGTTGGCCTTGGCCTTCAGGCCTGATTGCTGGCCGCTGGGCGTCTTGAGCGCGACCTCCGATCCGCCGGTAGGAACGACCGAATTGGCCAGCGGCGTGCTCCCGCCGTTTTCGGCCAGCACCAGGCGCAACTGCGTGTACTTGCCGGCCGGCAGTGGCAATTGCCCCAGTTCGAACAGCACTCCGTTGGTCAGCGACAGCAGGTCGACGCGCGTCGGCGGGCTCACGGAGAGGTCCTGCCAGCCGGCGTCGCTCTCGCCGGCATCGCCGCTCTGGTGAACCCGCACCTTCGTGACGGTGACGTTGACAGCGTCATAACCACAGGCCGGAGTGTCGGTCATCGCGAAACGCAAGGTGCCGTTGCCCCCGGAAGCGCTGCCGGAAGCCGAGCCGCTGCTGGTGCCGGCGCTGGTTCCGGCACCGGCTCCGAAGCCTCCACCGCCTCCACCACCCCCGCAAGCCATCAGCGATCCAAGCAGCGCGAAGGCCAGGATCGCGCGAATGTATCCAAGTGCTTTCAATTCGATCCCCATGCATTGAGATGTGACTATTTCACATTTAAC
This sequence comes from Variovorax sp. P1_G12, assembly GCF_056405555.1. Lineage (NCBI taxonomy): Bacteria > Pseudomonadati > Pseudomonadota > Betaproteobacteria > Burkholderiales > Comamonadaceae > Variovorax > Variovorax sp. P1_G12. The sequence goes on from NZ_JBFUBW010000023.1 coordinate 63,973, forward strand.
TGCAGGAAGCGATGCTCGGCAAGAGCGACGGTCGGTCGCGCGACCCAGTGGGATGTGAACGGCGTCGCCCGGTGCACGGAACCGGACTGCCAGACGTCAAGCTCGCGATCGCTTGCCTCGCGCATCACGCCGGCGGAGAAGCGCATCCGCGTTCATCTCGGCGTAGCGGTCGCGATCGGACTCTCTCCCTTCACGAAGGTGCAATCGCTGGGTCGTGATTCGGATCGGCGGCGCGATGGCCGATTCTGTCGGGAATATCCTAGAACGCACAGCCGTCCGTCCCTAACCTTCAAAGCCCCGCCACAGCCGATTCAAGCAGTCGGCACCGGCTCTCACCGGAAGGAAGACCATGACGAACCCGGCCACCGCCTCCCCCACCTGCGCGTCGATCGACACGCCCGCCGCCCGCTTTGACATCTACGCCCAAGTCCACAAGGGGTTGCGCGCCTGCATGGCCGCCACGCTCGTCGAGGTGGGCCGCATGGACTGCGGCGACGACCAGGCGGTCAAGTGCGTGCTCGACGGACTTGACCAATTGCTCGACTGGTGCGCCGGGCACCTGCACAAGGAAAACCAGTTCGTCCATCCCGCCATCGAAGCGCGCGACCCGGCTGCCAGCCTGCGCATGGCCGGAGAGCATGTGCACCACGACGCTTGCATCGCGCAACTGCGCGACGACGCCGACCGGCTGAGCCGAGCCGGCGGCGCAGCGCGCGAGTCCGCCGCAGCCCGGCTCTACCGGCGGCTGGCCGGGTTTGTCGCCGACAACCTGGCGCACATGGACACGGAAGAAACGGTGAACAACGCCATCCTGTGGGCCGGCTACACCGATGGCGAACTGGGCGAACTGCACGCCGCCATCGTCGCGGCGACTTCGCCCTCGCAACTGGCGGTGGATGTGCGCTGGATCACGCCCCACCTGAGTCCATCGGAAATTGCGGCACTGATGCGCGGCCTGCAGGCGTCGATGCCGCCGGAGGTGTTCGCGGGCGTGGCCGGCATGGTGGGACCGCATCTTCCGCCGCAGGCGCGGCGCCGGCTGGCGGTCGAACTCGGCCTGCCCGCGCTTGCACCGCTCGACGATCCGCTCGCGATCGTCGAGCGCTTCATCGCCGCGACCTTCGTCCGCTTCGACGCCGCAGCGGCGGCCCAGTGGGTGACGCCGGATTTCGTCGCCCATCCGTGGGCGGCCCACGGGCTGCCGCCGGGACCGGCGGCATTGGAGGCCGTGGTCCCGGTGTTCGGCAATGCCTTCTGCGACGCGAGCGCGGAGGTGGTCGACCACATGGTCGACGGCGACCGCGTGGCGCTGCGCTATGTCTACGCCGCAAGGCATGTCGGCGACCTGTTCGGCATCGCAGCGACCGGACGGCGCTTTCGCATCGAAGGCATCTGCATCGTCCGCCTGGCCGGCGGGCGGGTCGCCGAATACTGGCGCGAGGAAGACATGCTCGGCCTGCAGCGCCAGCTCGGTGTGGCCACGCTGTTGCCAGCGCAGGCATCCGCTGCATAAGATCCGCCATCCGTTGCCCATGACCCCTCCCACCTCACCGCCCGTGCCGTTGATGGAGGCCTACAAGCCTTCGCCTGGGCTCGCGTCCTGCATCACGGACATCTGGGTGTGGGAGCTTCCTTGCGCGCTGGTGCGATCGGACGGCGGAACGTTGACGCTGCTGCCCGACGGGCATCCCACGATGTGCTTCGTCTACGGCGATCCGCTCATCGCCTCCGATGGGCGGCGGACTTTCACCACGCGCAGCGCGGTCTGCGGCTTCCAGGCCCGGCCCGTGCAGGTCTCCTGCGAGGGACATGCCGCCGGCATCACGGTCCGATTCAGGCCCTGGAGCCTCGCACGCTTCTTTCCGCCTTCGCTCGAGGAAGCGGCCGAGCGGCGCATCGACTGCCGGGACCTGTTTGCACGCCGCGCGGTCGAAGACCTCGAATCGCAACTGTTCGAACTGCCGACCTCGCTGGCGCGGGTCAGGCAGGTCGAGCGCTTCCTGCTCGGGCTGCTGCGCACGCGTGAAAGCGACCGGCTCGTCGAGCGAACCGTGATGCACCTGTGCAGCGGCAAGCACGGCATGAGCGTCGCGCAGATGGCCCGCGAGTTCGGCGCCACCGAGCGCACGCTGGAGCGCCGCTTCCGAGGCGTGATCGGCGTGCCGCCCAAGCGCTTCGCACGGGTGATGCGCCTGCAGGCTGCCGTCACGGCGCCGGAGCCGCCCGAACGCTGGTCCGAGTTCGCGCTCCACTGCGGCTACTACGACCAGTCCCACCTGAATCGCGAGGCGAAGGCGATCTTTGGCGCCTCGCCGTCGACCATGCGGAAAGCGCCGGCCGGTCAGATCGCACAAGGCTTCCAGAACCTGGCGCGCGAGACGGCCTTGTCCACGAAGATATTTCGGTAGTGCCGTGCAAAGCTGAAGAGAATGGTGCTCTTGGACGCGACCTTCCCCGACCAAGCAGGCCGGAGGCAAGAGTTGTTCGCTAACCAAGAATATCGGCTGCCCCGAAACGAACGCCGTCGCTGTCAGCGTCGGGCCATGTCCTTGATGATTTCGTCGCAGATGCCACGAATCTGGTTCTCCGTCATAGGCGCAAACACGCCCTGCATGGCCGAGGACGTCGTCGCGTACTTTCGCGTACCCATGGGCGTCGCAGCAGGGAGCTCGACAAAGGAAACGTCGGCGTCGATGTAGGCGTTGCCCGTCATGATGCCGGCAGCGACACGGGCACCGCGCGTAATGTACCGATAGTCGTTGATGTTGACCGCGACCAGTGTCGAGGGCTCCGCTGCAGATGCAAGGGCTGCGTCGATAGGCGTAAGGGTCATGCCCGCGGCCGCGGTGGCTTCGGTCATGCCGACTCGCCATTCGTTGCGAAACTGTTCCCAGTCCTTCGACGCCGCCAGTTCCTTGCTGCCCCGAACGTCCAGCGTAACGTGCTTGGCCGCGGCGGGCGAGAGGGCGAGCTTCTGCTCGGCACTGCCTTGGCGCTGCACGTTGGCCGCGCAGCCCGTAAGGACCAGAACCGCCGAGAGAAAAACCAGTTTGAGCGCTTGATACATCGAGATTTGCTTCGTGGGATGGATGGTGGGTGCCCGCTTCCGGTCACTTGCTGCCGGCGCCAGTGGGGCGTACGTGAGAGTTGTGCGAGGCGCTATTTGTGCGTGCCGTACGAATCGGCGGTGCGGCTATTCTTGTACGCCCCCCCGCGGTGAGAACTTCCCTGGCCGCCCTTGTAGGTGCCACCGTGGCTGCTTGTGTGCGCACCCCCGCCATACGACACGCGACCGCCTCCCTTGGCGAGTGCAAGTGGCGTGAAAGTTGCGACCAGAAAAGCAAAAGCAACCGTCAAGAGTTTCTGCATGTCGTTATCTCCGTTCTTTTTTTGACACGTCGAATGTACCCACGTCTCCGACGCTTGCTCGTGAAGTTCTGCTCAGTTCAGCGGGTTCGATAGCGACCTACGACTCCCCGCCGTGGCCTTCATCCAGTGAAGAGCTGCAGGAACGGCGGGCGTTGACTGCATGACCCACGCGCTCGATCACGGAGGAGCACCTTGCCGTCGCCACATCATTGGAACGTGTGCGGTTGTGGCAAGGCGGATCGTGTAGTGCAAACGCAATACAATGGGCCATGAAGACCGCGACCATCCCCTCGGTTCGGGTTGAACCGAAACTGCGCGAAGAAGTCGAGCAACTGCTCGGCGAAGGCGAGTCGTTGTCGGAGTTCGTGGAAGCGGCTGTGCGTAGCGCCGTTCGCCAACGACAAAACCAGGCTGAATTCATCGCCCGCGGCCTTCATTCCCTGAGACGCGCCCGGCAGACCAGCGTCTACGTCGAAGCGGACGACGTGCTGCGAAAGCTCGATGGCAAGCTCGTGGCCGCCAAGGCACGCAAGTCGTCCGCCAAGCATTCGTGACGTTTCGCGTCCGGTTCACCCACGAGGCCACAGAAGACCTCGAGCGGCTGTTCGACTTCATCGTCGAGCGCGAGTTGGCGCGCGATGGAAACCTGGGCGTCGCGCAACAGGCTCTGGATGCGATTCGACAGGGCATCGAAACACTGCAGTGGACTCCGTTCACCTGCAGGAAAGCCGGGGCAAGCCCGTTCCTGCGTGAGTTGGTCATCCCATTTGGCCACGCGGGCTACATCGCGTTATTTGAAATCGTGGACGACAGCACGGTTGTTGTTGCAGCCGTACGCCATCAGCGCGAAGACGACTATCACTAGCACTTGCCTGGCCTGGTGCTTCCTCTGCGACGGAACCCCCGAGTGGCCAGCTTGGCGACCCCCCACCAGGTCAAGCCCCAAATCACGATGACCGCCGCCCATCCGAAAGTCGAAGGGCTGGCCCAGCCCGACGCCTGTGCGCAGGCGTAGACAGGCAATCCCATCGCCCTCAGGAGCGTGAGAGGCAGATACACCGAATTCGCCATGGGCCCTGGCGGTGTTCTGCCTTCCAGGATGCGCGCCGATCTTCTACGGGGCCCGCGCCAACGGGCCGAGTGAAAGGAACTGACACTTTCTGAAGGGAACCGAGGTTGACGCGATCTGCCTGATTGCTGAAAGTCGCTGCGCGCGCTGGGCGCGCACGAGAAGTTGCTGCGCGATTTTTTTCGGATTGGTTATAGGAAAAGAGGTTGATTCATGTTGTTTGAGTTTTCACGTTCAAGCGCCTGCTGGCGCAAGACGGCCCAAGGCATGACGGCGATGGCCGTCGCTGCCGCATTGGTCGTTCCCGACATTGCGTCGGCCTGCACGAGCTTTCTCATCCGGACCACCGATGGCGGTGCCGTCTATGGCCGCACCATGGAGTTCGCGTTCCCGCTCCAGTCGAGCGCCATCGTGGTCCCTCGCCAATATGCGATGACTGCCGCGGGCCCCGAGGGCAAGGCGGGCATGGCCTGGAAAGCCAGATATGCGGCCGTGGGCGTCAATGCGCTCGGGATCACGACAATCATCGACGGCATGAACGAAAAGGGGCTCGCCGGCGGCGCCCTCTACTTTCCGGGTTTTGCCGGCTATGCCGATCCGGCCAAGGCCAATCCTGCGAAATCGCTTGCGCCCTGGGATTTCATCAGCTGGGCACTGACCAGCTTCGCGACCGTCGCCGAGGTCAAGGCGGCTCTTTCCGGCATCTCGATCATCGATGTCAAGCAGGCGAACCTCGGCATCACACCGCCGCTTCACTACACGCTGCATGACGCTTCCGGGGCGTCGATCGTGGTGGAACCGGTGGACGGCGTGCTGAAGGTCTACGACAACCGCCTTGGCGTCATGACCAACTCGCCGCCCTTCGATTGGCACATGACCAATCTCAGGAACTATGTGAAGCTGTCGGCCGCCAGCGCGCCCGACCTCAAGGTGGAGGGACAGACGATCACTCCCCTGGGCCAGGGATCGCGCATGCTCGGCATTCCGGGCGATCCGACCCCACCGTCGCGATTCGTCCGCGCGCTTGGCTATGCGCTTTCTGCCCAGCGCCAGCCCAGCGGCATCGAGAGCGTTCGGCTCACCGAACATATCCTGAACAACTTCGATATTCCGATCGGATGGATCAAGGAAGGAGCCGGACAAGACACGTCCAAGGCGCCGCTCGAGTACACGCAGTGGTCGACTGTCGCAGATCTCTCCAACAGGAAGTTCTACGTGAAGACCTATGAGGATCAGACGCTGCGCAGCATGGACCTGATGAGTTTCGACCTGAATGCCAAGACGCTGGCGACGGCTGCGCTCACATCGGCCATCGAACCCCCGGCGTTGAAATTCCGGAAGCCGGCAACGCCAGGGAACTGATCGCGAACTGGAAGCCGACGCCGCGCACCACGTGCAGGGGGAGCTGCATGCCCGCCTGGCCGGCCTTGCGGCGCAGCCGGCTGGCGATGACGTCAAGCCGCTTGAGATCGAAATCCTGCCGATTTCCACTGATGCTCTCACTCAGATGTTCGCGGCTCACGACGGCACCTTCGGCCTGGAACAGGCGGGCCGCGAAGGCACGCTCGATCGTGGTGAGCTTCATCTGCCGGCCCGCCGGGTCACAGAGCCACCAGCCGCCCTCCTTCAGCAGCCAGCCGGGCGCTGCCGCGGGCGTGTCCGGCGGCAGCGCCACGGCGCGCACGCGGCTGCCGAGCATCCGGATCGTCGCCACCAGCTCCTCGATGTGGATCGGCTTGACCATATAGACGTCGGCGCCCTGATGCAGCGCATCGACGCGGTCCCGCACCGCGCCGCGGGCGCTGGCCATGACGATGCCGAAGGGCCCCGAGGCGCGCAGTTGCGCGGCGATCGACAGGCCATCCTCGCCTTCGAGTCCGATATCGAGCACGGCGATGTCGCAGCGGGCCAGCGCGTGCGCCTTGTAGAAGGCCGGCGCGTCGGCCAGGCCCTGGACCTCGAAACCGGCGCGGGCCAGATGCAGCACCAATTCCTCGCGCAGGTCTTCATCGTCCTCGACCAGGTAGACGCGCAGCGGGAGAGTCGATTCGATGGTTTTCATGGCTGGGTTTGCAAAGGAATCCGGAAGCGGAACACCGAGCCCCGGGCATCGGAGCGCAGCAGCTCGACGGCGCCGCCGTGCCTGCGTGCGATTTCGTCGCACAGGAACAGTCCGAGCCCGGTGCCGCTCGCCTTGGCCGAGGTCGTGCCGCGGAAGAAGCGTTCGAAGATGCGCGGCTGGTCCTGGGCCCGGATGCCGCCGCCCTGATCCTCGACGTCGATGCAGGCCTCGCCGCCGCGCAGGTGCAGCGCGATGCGAACCTCGCGCTCGGGCGGCGAGTATTTGATCGCGTTCTGAACCAGATTGTGCAACGCGATGTCGAGCAGGGCCGGGTCGCCGCGCACCGGTGCCGCACCGGCTTGCAGGTCCAGCCGCAGGCGCGCGCGCTCGGCCGGACCCAGCGGCTGGAGCAAGTCTTCGACCTGCGTGCGCAGGTCGAGCGGCTCGATGCGCAGCTTGAGCCGGTCGGCATGCAGGCGCTCCTCGGCCAGGCAGTTGTCGACCAGCATCGCCAGCCGGTGCACGGCGCGGCGGATCTTGACGGCACGCGGCGACGCCTCGACGCCGGGCAGTCCGATCGACTGCGCGGCGGCATCGATCACCGCCAGCGGGGTGCGGAATTCATGCGACACCAGCGCGACGAACTGCCGCTGCTGGCCCAGCGCCCTTCTTTCGGACTCCAGCGCCACTTGCAGGCCGGCTTCCGCCTCGCGCCGGCGCACGACCTCCGCGGCCAGCTGCGCATTGCTCGTGCCCAGTTCGCGGGTGCGCTGCGCGATCCTGGCTTCCAGCTCGCGCTCGACCCGCAGCGCATCGTCGAGGGCACGGCGGCGCGCGTGGCGCAGTTCGAGTTCCGCGCGGCGCGTGCGGTCGGCCACGATGATCGCGAGCAGCAGCATGTAGAACAGGCGCGCGGCGGCCCAGGACACACCCAGCGTGACGTCGCCCCCCAGCGGCATCCACCCGAGCCACTGCAGCCGGCCGAGCATGCTCGAGAAGGTCAACGCCATCATCAGCGTCGCCGGCCAGGCGTATTGGCGTTGCTGCTTGACGAACAGCAGCCAGCCCGCGAGCCCGATGGCGGTGGCAAGCGACAGCAGTTCCAGCATTGCGGACCAGGGCTCGATCGCCGCCTGGTGGCCGGCCAGCGCGACCGCACCTGCCAGCAGGTTGAAGGCCGCATAGGCCTTCGCCGTGCGGGCCGCCCAGGGCGCATGCACCCGGTAGTCGAACAGGCGCGCGACGAACAGCGCGGTCGCCGCCTGCAGCAGGCACTGCAGGGCGCCGCGCAGGTTCAGGTCGCCCATCTGCTCGTCGATCGCCAGGGCGGGCACCGTCTGCCAGGCATGCAGCAGCACCGCAGCGAACATCACGAAGGCGAAATGCAGGAACAGCGTGTCGCGCAGCCAGCGCCAGAACACGAGATTGACCATCATGAGCGCGAAGGCCACGCCCATGCTGGCGTTCAGGTAGGTCGCCAACTGGCGCTGCTGGCGCTCGAAGCCGAGCGGCTGCCAGAGCGAGAAGCCGTCCGCGTGCGGCGTGTCGGCCAGGCGCAGGTAGTGGTAGTGCGCTTCGGAATCGGGCAGGTCCACGTTGAAGAACAGGTCCGTGCTGACGAAGCGCCAGTTGAGCGGGAATTGGCGCCCCTCCTGGGCCACGGGCTCGCCGCCTGGAATCCGGGGCGCGTAGAGCGCCACCTCGCCGGGCCGAAGCGCCCGCAGGCGCAGCCACCAGCGCGCCGGCGCGTCCGGGGTCCGCGACAACGAGAAACGCACCCAGCACGCGGTGCCGTCCGCGCATCGCAACGGCCCGGCGCCGGCCGGGGCGAAGGCCGCGTCATGCCGGCCCGCGAGCACGTCCTCGGCGTGCAATGTCGAACCCGCGTCGCGCAGCACTTCGATGCGCTCGTCGAGGCGCACCGCCTCGGCCAGGCCGTCGCTCGCCGTCACGGCCCAGGCCGACATCGCCGCCGTGAGCCAGGTGAGGAGGGCCAGGATGAGGGGACCGAATCGCTGCAGAAAGAACGAGGAATCGAGATGGCGCGCGGGGATGGGAAGTTCTCCGACAGTCAGGCAGATCCGCGATTCTCACATCTCGCTCACGCCCCCCCGATTTACGTCGCTCTCGGCAAGCCAGGCAGTTCAGCGGCTCACGTCGACGTGACGCGACTCCGGCAGCATCCATAGCGCGATCATGCTCACGGCGCTCATCGCAACGACGTACCAGGCCGGCGCCATCGGGTTCTGCGTGACGGCCAGCAGCCAGGTGACGACGAACTGCGTCGTGCCGCCGAACAACGAAGTGCCGATGGCATAGACGAGCGACAGGCCCGTGCTGCGCACCGCGATGGGAAGCAGTTCGGGGACCTGCACCAGCCCTGCCGTGCCGAACACGGCGGTGAGCGCCGCCAGAAGTGCGGACACGGTAAGCAGGGTCGCCACGCCCGGGGCCCCCGAGAGCCACATGAACATCGGAACGATCGACAACATCAGCACCAGCCGCGGCAGCATGTTGACGATCCGGCGGCCGTAGCGATCGCACATCAAGCCGCCAAGGAGCGCAAAGGCGAAGGTCGTCGCGCCGCCCACCAGCACGCTGCCTTGCGCCAGCGCTGCCGGCAGTTTGAGTACCTGCACGGCGTAGGTCACCATGTAGTTGCCGACTTGCGAGGCCACCGCGGTAGAGGCCGTGACAAATACGCCCAGCCACAGAATGCGGCCGTGCTGGCGAAACACGGCGCCAACGATCGAGGCGCCACTGCGCTCGTCGGTGCCCTCGTGCGTTTCCGGCAGGCTGCGCCGGATGTAGATCGCAATGGGCACCAGCGCCAGGCTGAAAAGGAACGGAACGCGCCAACCCCAGCTGGCCAGTTGCTCCGGCGAAAGCAGCAGCGACAACGCGACGCCGAAGACGCCGCCCACCGTGACCGCCAGGCCCTGGCTGGCGATCTGCCAGCTCGAGTAGAAGGCCCGCTTGCCGGGTGGCGCCGCTTCGATCAGCAGCGAGGTGGCCGGACCCACCTCGCCGCCGAGTGCAAGCCCTTGCAGCAGGCGACAGAAGACGACGATGACGGGTGCGGCGATTCCGATGCTGGCGTAGCTGGGCGTGGCCGCCAGGCCCAGGGTGCCCACTGTGATGAGGGTCACGGTCAGGATCATCGCGGGCTTGCGGCCCGCCTTGTCGGCGAAGGCGCCGATCAGCACGCCGCCGAGCGGCCGGGTAAAGAAGCCCACCCCGAAAATCGCCACCGCTGCCAGGAGGCTGCCGAATTCGCCACTGACCGGAAAGAAGGTCTTGCCGATATAGACGGCGAAGTAGGCGTAGATGACGAAGTCGTAGAACTCCAGCGCGTTGCCGGCCACGGCCGCGGCGATCGCCTTGCGGCTGATGGCCGGCCGGGCCGACGGCGCACTGTCGGCGGCTTGGAGGGCGGTGGGGAATTCGCGCATGTTGTCGTTGCGCGCAAGTGTCGTCGCACTCATGAATGTCTCCGTGTATTGGATCTTGCGTGGATTCAGGCGGCGAGCGCCGACTGGGGTGCGTCTTCCTGCAGGCCGTGCAAGGCCTGAAGGCAGGCTTGCGAGCCTTGCTGCCATACCGCGTGCATCCAATCGGGCGCGTCGGGGTAGAAGGCGTCCTTCATGTCCTGCTTGATGCCGGCGGCCAGTTCCGTGTCGCCGCTGCCGTGGCGATGCAGCCAGTGCTCCGCGCGCATGGCGGCGATGACGCGCTCCATCGGCTGGGTGCCATATTCCAGGCAGATCCCGACGTGCTGGGCCTGCGGACATTCGTCCGTGAGGGCGCACTGGATCGGGCCGGTCAGCGGGATGCTGGTGGAGGTGCCGGTGGTGACCGAGGTCAGCTCGCCCCACCAGCGTTTGCCGCGCGCCAATACCGCCGGGTCGTCGTCCATGCTGGCAAAGATGCGCTCGCCCACGCCATAGGGGCCGAGGCCGGTGTGGATGTCGACGGAGGCCAGCTGGCGCACTTGCGAGGCATAGCGACGCAGGATGCCGCGAAAGGTGTTGTTGCTCCACGCTGGCGCCAGGCCGCCATAGTGCAGCCCGTCGGCATGGCTGTACTGGCCGAGCGACGTCGCGCGCTGCAGGCCGCGAGCGCCGTGGCGTTCGCGGTAGTCGGCGATGCGGGCCTCGTTGTCAGGAAGCGGCGGCCATTGCGCGGGCAGCAGCATGTCGTGGATCTGGCCATAGCCGGCATTGATCGGCAGCGGCTTGGAGAAGTCGACGAAGTTGCGGTTGAGGTCGATGTTCTCCTGCGTGGCGCGGCGCAGGTGCGAAAAGCCGTAGGGATTGACCGCGTGCACGTAGAGCAGCGACGTGCCGGACGGGAGCGCCGCACCTCCCAAGCGCAGCATGCCGGTCTGGATGGCCGAGCCGCAGAAACCTTCCACCCCGTGGACGCCACTGATGACGATCAGCATCTTGGATGCGTCGGCCGGGCCGTCCAGCACGACGTCGGTGGCGAGGGTCTCACCTTGCGCACCGGCCAGGGGCAGCACGTGACTTTCCACGGCCAGGCCGCGCGCCTGCGCGGCCTGCAGGAACTTTTGGCGGGCCTGGGCGTAATGGGGGCTGAACAAGTCGATGACCTGGGCGTCGTTCATATCTCGATGTCTCCGGAGTAGGTGTGGGGTCAGGCGGTGGCCATGGCGCAGCGCCGCTGCTGCTGGCGCGCCCGGCAGGCTGCGCCGAAGGCGGCGAAGATGGCATGCGCCAGCGGGCTGTCGTCGATGCGCATCTCGGGGTGCCATTGCACCGCCAGGGTGAACTGGGTGGCGGACTCGATGGAGAAGGCCTCGACCAGGCCATCGGGCGCCCTGGCCTCGATGCGCAGACCCTGGCCCAGGCGCTCGACGCCCTGGTGGTGCAGCGAGTTGACGACCGCATGCGTTCCGCCCGCGAGCGCCGCCAGCCGGCCGCCCTCGACGATGTGCAACGCGTGGCTGTCGTCGTACCAGCGCTCGACGGGTCGATCGTGATCGCCTTCGCGGTGATCGAGCCGGCCGGGCAGCTCGTGGACGGCCGGATTCAAGGTGCCGCCATAGATGACGTTGAGCTCCTGGAAGCCGCGACAAATCCCCAGCACCGGCACGCCGGCCTCGATGAGGCGCGGCAGCAGCGGCAGGATGGCAGCGTCGCGCTCGCGGTCCAGCAGCATGGGCGCATGCGGCTGCGGCACGCCGTAGCGCGCCGGATCCACGTTCGAGGGGCTGCCGGTGAGGACGATGYCGTCGATCGAAGCGATGAGCGTGTCGGCATCCAGCGCCTCGCCGAGCGCCGGCAGCACCAGGGGCAGGGCCTGCGCCGCTTCGGCCACGGCCCGCACGTAGCCGTGGGTGGCGGCGTGCGAGGGATGGCCATGGCGCACGATGCGATCGGAAGCGATGGCGACCACGGGTCGCAGGACTGGGGAATTGAGTGTGGGGGACTTCATCAGGGCGCGTTCTCCGGCTTTCGGATCGCAGTCTAGGAAGCCATTCGTTTTGCGTAAATCGCAATATAGTTTGATACTACTTGCAGGACTTGCAACTGAAATGAACACCCGGCAACTGCGGCATTTCCTGGCCGTCATGGACCTCGGCTCGCTGAGCGCGGCCGCCCAGAGCGTGCATCTGAGCGTCCCGGCGCTGTCGCGCAGCCTGCAGGCGCTGGAGGACGAACTGCGCGTACCGCTGTTCGACCGGCAGGACCGTCGTCTGCGCCCGACCCCTTATGCGCAGGACTATGTCGAGCGGGCGAGGCGTATCGTCTTCGACGAAAAGGAAGGCGCCCGCTCGCTGGCGCTCATGCGCGCGGGTGAGCTCGGGCCACTCTCGTTCGGCATGGGTTCTTCCATCGCGCTGAACCTGCTCGGGCCCATGCTGCTGCGACTGCTGGCCGATGCGCCCGGGCTGCACGTCAAGACCCTGGTGCAGAGCACCGACGTCCTCGCCGCGGCGCTGCGCCGGGAGGAACTGGATTTCTTCATCGGCGACGTTCGCGTGGCCGCGCACGACCGCGACCTCATCGCCGAGCCGTTGTATCCCTGCACCTTCGGCTGGTTCGCCCGCAAGGAACATCCCCTGGCCGGGCGCCCGCGCGTGACCGTCGATCAGTTCGCCGAGTACCCGTTGATCCTGTCGGGCTACGTCGACGAAACGGTGGTGCGCCGCATGTCGGATCTCTACGGCTTCACGTTGCCGCTGCAGGCGCACTTCGCGGCCAGTACCAATGACGTCGCAACCGTCCACACGCTCATCACCGCCAGCGACGCCATTGCGCCATCGACCGACATCGCGGTGGTCTCGGCCGTGCGAGCCGGCACCGTGGGCCGGCTCGATGTGACGCCAGCCCTCGACCTCGAACTCACACTCGGAATCGTCGAGCGGGCCGGCCGCACGCGCGTGCCGGCGGCCGAGCGTGCGTTCGCCCTGGTGCGGTCCTACTTTGCCTCGGTGGCGCAAGAAGTCGCGCGGCACCTGCCGTCAAGGAAGATCGCGCGACGTACGAGGCGCGATCAGCCCTGAACCATGACTGAGACCCCACCCATGCCCAACCACCGCACCCCTGCCCTGCTCCTGGCCTCGGCCGCGCTCATCGCCCTGCTCGTCCTCTCGGGCCTGCATCCGCACGACCGCGCGACCTGGTGGATGGAAGTGGCGCCGGTGCTGGTCGCGCTGCCGCTCTTGTGGGCCACCTACGGCCGCTTCCCGCTCACCACCCTGCTCTACGCGCTGATCTTCGCGCACTGCTGCGTGCTGATGCTCGGCGGCGCCTACAGCTATGCGCGGGTGCCGCTCGGCTTCTGGCTGCAGGACCTGATGCATCTGGGCCGCAATCCCTACGACAAGATCGGCCACTTCATGCAGGGCTTCGTGCCGGCGCTGATCGCGCGCGAGATCCTGATTCGAGGCCAGCATGTGCGGGGCCGCAGGATGCTGGCCTTCGTGGTGGTCTGCATCGTGTTGGCCATCAGCGCGAGCTACGAGCTGATCGAATGGGCCGCCGCGCTCGCGATGGGCCAGGGCGCCGACGAATTCCTCGGCACTCAGGGCGATCCGTGGGACACGCAGTCGGACATGTTCATGGCGCTGGTCGGCGCCGTGGCGGCCCTGCTTGTGCTGTCGCGCCTGCACGACCGGCAGATCGCCGCACTGATGCGGGCCCCCGCCGATCAGAAACTGTGGCGCAGCCCCAGGTCGTAGCCGTTCGCGCTGCGGTTGGGTTCGGTGACGGCGCCGTTCAATCCCACCGCCGAGCCGCCGCTGTTGTTGAGGTGCGAGTAGGTGGCATAGGCCACCGTGCGCTTCGAGAAGCTGTACACGTACCCCAGCGACAGCTTCATCGCCGCCGGGTCGCCCTCGGCGTCAGTGCCGTAGCGCGACCACGCAAACTTGATCTGGTTGCCGCCGACCGGAACGATCATGCCGAGGACATAGCCCGTGGCCGTGACCGGCACGAAGCTGTCGACCTTGTCGCGGTAGTAGCCGGCCGAGACCTCGACGAGCTTGAAATCGTAGGTCGCGCCGACATTGGCCACGGTGATGTTGCCATTGGTCTGCGTGCGCAGGTAGTCGGTGCGGCCCTTCGCGACGGCGATCGAGAACGGACCCGACCCCCAGCCGATGCGGCCGCTGTAGCCGGTGCCATCGTCCGAGGTCGGCAAGTGCGAGTCGTTGTCGCCCATGAAGTACTGCACCTCGCCGAAGAAGCCGCCCAGGCCCGGCGGCAGGTAGTAGCCGACCATGTTCGAGACCCGCGTGGAGGTCGGGCCGGCGATCGATCCGACCTGCGGCTGGATGGTGCCGACGCCGTTGTTGTCGAACGGGTCGACGTCGGTGCGGTTGCGGTAGTGCGCCGCGAAGTCGCGGCCCAACCGCAGTTCGCCCCAGAGGTCGATCAGGCTGACCGTGGCGCGGCGGTTGAAGCTCAAGGCGTCGGCCGATGTGGCGCCGTTCGGCTGGTTGTTGGTGTTGCCGGCGACCCCGGTGCCGGTATCGATGGCGACGCCGGATTCGAGCCAGAAGCCCGCCCCCAGGCCGCCGCCCAGGTCCTCGATGCCACGGACACCGAACCGCGAGGCCGAATTGCCGCTGCTGTACAGAGAGCTGCGGTGGGAGATGCTGCCGCTGCCGTAGCCGAGCACCGCATCGGCGACGCCGAACAGCGTGACGCTGCTGCCGGTGACCGGGCCCTGCCCGGTGCTCGACTGCGCGCTGGCGAGGCCCGCAACGCAGAACGCGCCCAGTGCGAGGGTCGCCGACCTGGCCAACGTGACTCTTCTCATCTCGTTCTCTCCTCTGCGCATTGCGCTGCCGCTCCGCGCGAGATGATAGACGAGGCCGAAGCGAGGGCCGCGCCCGGCCCTACAGCAGGTCCTTCAGGCGCGCCCGCAGCCGGCTGATCGCCTGGCTGTGCAGCTGGCAGACCCGGCTCTGGCTCACTTCGAGAATGGCGCCGATCTCGCGCAGGTTCAGCTCTTCCTCGTAGTAGAGGTTCAGCAGCAGCTGGTCGCGCTCCGGCAGCGCCGTGATCGCATCGATCAGCTGATGGCGCAGGCCGCTCTCGAGCAGCTGCGCCAGCGGGTCGTCGTTCGCGCCCTGCCCCTTGCGCGCCTCCTGCGCATGCAGGTCGAGAAAGGGGTTCTCCGATTCGCCCTTCGCGAAGTCCTCGACGTAGACCAGCTGGCAGCCCTGGATCTCCTGCAGCAGCGACTGGTAGGCCTCCAGGTCGATCTTGAGCTCCTTCGCGATCTCGCCCTCGGTGGGCGAGCGGCCGAGCCGGTGCTCGAGCGCGTGGATCGCCTTTTCGACCCTACGCGCCGACTGGCGCAGGCCGCGCGAGCCCCAGTCGCTGGCGCGCAGCTCGTCGAGCATCGCGCCGCGGATGCGCTGGCTGACGAAGGTCTCGAACTGCGCGCCCTTGTTGTCCTGGTAGCGGCTCGATGCGTCCAGCAGGCCCAGCATGCCGGCCTGGATCAGGTCGTCGAGCTCGACGCTCGCGGGCAGCTTGGCGATCATCTGCAGCGCGATGCGGCGCACCAGCGGCTGATGCTGCTCAAGCAGGTGGGACTTCTCAATGGTGCCCTGTGCGGTGTACACGTCCGGTCCTTTGTTGCATGTGCGTTGTTCGGTTCATCGTGCTCAGGCCACGGCCGCGCTCTGCGCCGGCGTCGCCCTCACCCATGGCGGGTCGACGCGCGGGCCCTGCGGCGGGACCGCGACCGACCGCCCGCCGGGCGCAGCGGGCCGCCAGGGCCAGCCGCCCATGTCGACCGCGATGCGGCGGAAGTCCACCGCCGCCGGGCTGGCCGGAAAGGCCTCCACCACGGTCTGCCGCAGCCGCCGCGCGTCCGCCAGGTGCGGATCGGCCCGCACCCAGCCGGCCGCCTCCAGCGATACCGCGAGGTAGCGGCTGCCGGTGTTGGCCAGGTTGGTGGTGATCCGCTGCGCCTCTTCGGCGCCGGCGACGCCATCGACGAGGAAGCGCAGCTGCTTCAACCCATGCGCGTAGTGCAGCCGCTTGATGCCCGCGTAGGCCGAGGTGATGGATGCGGCGCTCGGCTGCAGCACCAGCAGCAGTTCGTCGGCCAGCCGGGCCAATGCCGACAGCCGGCCCTCGGCGTCGATCTGCGCTGCGACCAGCACCACGCCGCCGCGGCACAACAGGCGCGGGTCGATCTCCGCGTGCCGATCGCCGAGCGGCGCCGGCAGCACGCCGACGCCGCAGTCGGCACGCGCGACCGCGCCCTCGCAGGCCAGCCGGCGGTCGGCCACGTCGGCCAGGTCGCCGAGCGGATCGATGGCCCAGGCGGCGCAGATCGCCGCCGCCGTGCCGCCGTACTCGTCGAGCACCAGCACGTCCTTGCCCTGGTGGACCAGGGCCGCGCCGAGGTTCATGGTGGCCGCGGCGGCGCACTCGCCGGGCCCCATGCCCGCGACGGCAATGACGCGCGTGGGCGTGTGCGCCAGCAGGCGCCGCAACCCGTCTGCCTGATCTGCAACCAGCTTGGTCATGTCTTGCTCCTCAACCGTGCTGCTCGAGCGCCCTGGGCTGCTGCGTCGGCGCGGTGGACTCGGTGCCGAGCGCCTCGAGCAGCATGAAGAGCTTGCCGACGCCGACATACAGCGCATTGCCCGACAGCGGCCGGCTCGATCGCGCCGGCCGCCCGGTGAGCTGGTTCAGCAGCGTGCGGGTGCGGTCGGCCCATTCGCCCTTTGCATGCAGAAGGCGCCAGACCGTGGTGGTCACCTGGCCGGCGATCAGCAGGCGCTTCATCATGTCCGGGTCGCCCAGCTCGCCCATGCCGCCCACCAGCTGCACGCCCTGCCGGATGAGGCGGAAACAGGGGTCGGCGTCGGCCGCCCAGGCCTGCCATTGGGCCAGCTGGCGCGCCGGCACCTCGCCGCCGATGTTCGACAACAGGTAACCCTGGGCCAGGATCTTCTGGCCGCGCTCGTCCAGCACGCGCGTGACCACGCAGCGCAGCACCGGCAGCGCATCCTTGTCGACGACAGCCGTCGGGCCCAGGCGAAGCAGCACCTCGGCATGGGCCTCGCACTGCAGCGCGGGCTTGCCGCGGAACACGGCCGCCCGGGTCGCGCCGAATTCGAAGCGCAGCCGCGCCAGCGTGCTCGGCGCCTCCGAGGCGGGGTCGATCACCGCGGTCGCGCCCGGCGCGCGCGCCAGCCATCGCTGTCCCTGGACTTGCCATTCGGCGATCAACTCGACGCCCGGCAACCGGGGCAGCACGTGCACCAGCGTGCGGCCGAGCGACTGCTGGCGCAGCCACTGGACCTGCCGCAGCCCCGGCTTGCGCCTGGCGTCGGGGCCGCCGCGCACTGCCGCGGTCGACAGCCACTGGTTGGGTGCCGCGAGCGGCAGGCCGCTGCGATCGGACAGCAGCAGGCTGCTCTGGCATTCGTAGGCGTCGCCGCCTTCGTTCGAGCGCAGACCGACTTGGCCCGACAGGGCCAGCACATGGGTGTCGCAGCCGGCCACGACCTCGCTGCGCGCCTGCACCAGCAGGTCGTCCAGCACCGACTTGTGGCCGATCGCCTCGTCGCCCGCGTTGCGCCACAGGCGGCGCGCGTTCTCGAAGCCGATCTGCGCCCCGGCCAGCGCGCCGGCGGCGGTCGCGAGCTCCTGCGCGTCGTGCGCCATGGCGCGGATGAGGTTCTGGTATTGCAGCCGCAGCCGGTCGGCCTCGGCCTGTGCCTGCACGACCAGGGCCTGTGGCACCGCGCCCGCGGGTTCATCCTGCATGTCGGCCTCGGCCGGCACGAACAGCGGGTTGTGGCGGCGCGGCTGGAACACGCTGTCGACCAGTTGCGAGCGGTCGGCGAGCATCAGGTTCTCCGGCACCTTCTGGCCGCTCGAGATGTAGTGCACCGGCAGCCGGTGGCGGATCACGGTGTCGATCAGCGCGCCCGGATGCGTGGCCTCGTCGACCTTGGTGAAGATGCAGCCCGCCAAGTCGTTGCCGCCGCCGCCGTTGCGATAGGCGTGCACGACTTCGTTGAGCGTGTCGCCGTGGCTGGTCGCGTTGAGCAGCAGCAGCCGCTTGACCGGACGGTGGCTGTTGCACAGCATCGCGATCTGGTCCGACACCGAGCGGTCGCGCTGGCTCATGCCGACCGTGTCGATCAGCACCATGTGCTTGTCGCGCAGGTCCTGCAGCACCAGGTGCAGGTCGGCCGCATCCTTGACCGCGAACACCGGCACGTCGAGGATCTGGCCGTAGATGCGCAACTGCTCGTAGGCGCCGATCCGGTAGCTGTCGGTGGTCACCAGGGCCAGCTTGTCGGCGCCGAAGCGCATCACGCAGCGCGCCGCCAGCTTGGCGGTGGTGGTGGTCTTGCCGACGCCGGTCGGGCCCATCAGCGCGTAGACGCCGCCTTGCGCGAGCAGCGCATCCTCGTCCTCGTACACCGGCACCGCGCGGATCAGCTCGGCCCGCGCGAAGGCCATGCCCTGCGCATAGGTCTGGCCGGTCGGCAGTTTCTCCAGCATGGCCTTCGACAGGCGGGCGCTGAAGCCGGCGCCGAGCAGCGTGCGCAGCAGGCGGCCGCGCACCGGGTCCTGGCGCTGGCGGTCGTTCCACACCACGCTGGCGAGCTGCTCCTCGAGCATGCCGCGCATCGAGTGGAGTTCGTTCAGGACGACGTCGGTCGGGGCCGCCGGGGCGGCGGCCACAGCGGCCGGGGCCGAAGCCGGGGCCGCGGCTGGCACTGCCGCCGGCATCAGCATCGCCGGTGCGACCGGCGCCGGCATCGGTGCCGGCGCAGCAGGCGGCGCCTTGGCGGCCACCAGCGGCGCGGCACTCGCCACCGCCTGGGTCACGTCGCCCTCGGCCATGGCGACGATCTCGACGCCCTCGGGAATCACGCGATGGTTCAGCACGATGGCTTCGGCGCCGAGCGCCTCGCGCACCAGCCGCAGGGCCTCGCGGCTGGTGGCGGCCACGAATTTGCGGGCCGTGGCCCGCACGTCTGTAGAAATGCTCAAACTCTTCCTCCGATGGTGGCGGTGATCTTGATGTTGCGAGAGTCAGGGATCTCCGCGTGGGAGAGCACCTTCAACTGGGGCAGGCTGCGGCGCAGGAAGCGCGACAGCAGCACGCGCAGCGCGTGCTGCACGACCAGCACCGGCGCCAGGCCCATCTGCTCCTGGCGCACGATGGCGGCCTGGGTCTGGCGCAGCAGGTTGTCGGCGAGGCCGGGCTCGATGCCGCTGCTGCTGGTCATGGCCTGCTGCAGCACGCTGTCGAGCGAGCCGTCCAGGCCGATGACCTGGAGTTCGGCATCGCCGGGGAAGAGCTGCTGGGTGATGGCGCGGCCGAGCGCCAGCCGGACCAGCGTCGTCAGCTCGGTCGCGTCCTTCACGGTCGGCGCGTGCTCGGCCATGACGTCGAGGATGGTGCGCATGTCGCGGATCGGCACTTCTTCCTCGAGCAGGTTCTGCAGCACCTTGTGCAGCGTGCTCAGCGTGATGACCTTCGGCACCAGGTCCTCGGTCAGCTTCGGCGCGGTCTTGGCGATCTGGTCCAGCAGCTGCTGCACTTCCTGGCGGCCCAGCAGCTCGGCGGCATGGGTCTGGATCAGGTGGTTCAGGTGGGTGGCCATCACGGTGCAGGCGTCGACCACGGTGTAGCCGTGGATCTGCGCCTGCTGGCGCAGGTTGCCGTCGATCCACACCGCCGGCAGGCCGAAGGCCGGGTCCTGCGTCAGCGTGCCGGGCAGGCTGCCCGTGACCTGGCCCGGGTTGATCGCCATCCACTGGTTCGGAAAGGCCTCGCCGCGTCCGATCTCGACGCCCTTCAGGCTGATCACGTAGGTGTTCGGCTTGATCTCGAGGTTGTCGCGGATGTGCACCACCGGGACCAGGAAGCCGATCTCCTGCGCGATCTTCTTGCGGATGCTCTTGATGCGGCCCAGCAGTTCGCCCTGCTGCGATTGGTCCACCAGCGGGATCAGCCGGTAGCCGACCTCCATGCCGAGCGGATCGACCAGCGAGATGTCGTCCCAGCTGGCCTCGGCGGTCTCGGCCGCCGGGGGCAGCGCGGCCTGGGCGGCGGCCGCTTGCGCCGCCTCCTGCTTCGGCTTGCGCTTGAGAAGCCCGTGGCCCAGCCAGGCCAGGCCGCCCGCGATCAGCAGGAAGGCCAGGTTCGGCATGCCCGGGATCATGCCCATCAGGCCGATGATCGCGGCCGTCAGGAACAGCACCTGCGGGTTGGAGAAAAGCTGGCCCGTGAGCTGGCTGCCGACGTCCTCGTCGGTGGTCACGCGCGAGACGATCACGCCGGCCGCAGTCGAGATCACGAGCGCCGGGATCTGTGCCACCAGGCCGTCGCCGATCGCCAGCAGCGTGTAGGTCTTGCCGGCGGTCGAGAAGTCCAGTCCGTGCTGCACCACCCCGACCACCAGGCCGCCGATGATGTTGATGACCATGATCAAGAGGCCCGCCACGGCGTCGCCGCGCACGAATTTGCTGGCACCGTCCATCGAGCCGTAGAAGTCCGCCTCCTGCGCGACTTCGGTGCGGCGCTTGCGAGCGACGTCCTCGCCGATCAGGCCGGCGTTGAGGTCGGCGTCGATCGCCATCTGCTTGCCGGGCATGGCGTCGAGCATGAAGCGCGCGCCGACCTCGGCGATGCGGCCCGCGCCCTTGGTGATCACCATGAAGTTGATCAGCACCAGGATGATGAAGACCATCACGCCGACCGCGAAGTTGCCGCCGACCAGGAAGTGGCCGAAGGCCTCGATCACCTTGCCCGCCGCATCGGGCCCGGTGTGGCCGTGCAGCAGCACCACGCGGGTGGAGGCCACGTTGAGCGACAGCCGCAGCAGGGTGGAGAACAGCAGCACCGCGGGGAAGGCGGCGAAATCCAGCGCCTTCATCGTGTACATGCTGACCAGCAGCACCATCACCGACAGCGCGATGTTGAAGGTGAACAGCAGGTCGAGCAGGAAGGGCGGCAGCGGCAGCACCATCATGCTCAGGATCATGATGATGAGGATCGGGCCGGCCAGTCCCTTGAACTGGCTGCCGGAGAAGAACTGCGTCGGCAGACGCATCAGGTGGGTCATCGCGTTCACAGGAATACCTTCGTGCTGCGCACTGCGGTGCGAGCTTGCTTGGGAGCGGCCCGGCGCGCGCTCATTGAAGAACCTTCGCGCAGCAGCGCTTCGGTATTCGCCTTGGGGACGGCCCGGCGGCTCATGCGGGCACCGTGTATTGAAGTTCGTCAGGAACGGCGACGTCGGTCGGCGTGCGCGGCGCCTCGCCGCCCCCGGTCTTCCAGCGCTTGAGCTGGTAGACCCAGGCCAGCACCTCGGCCACCGCGGTGTAGAGGCCCGAGGGAATCTCGTCGCCGAGGCGCGTGTGCTTGTAGAGCGCCCGCGTGAGCGGCGGCGCCTCGAGGATCGCGACCTTGTTGGCGACCGCGAGCTCGCGGATTCGCTGCGCGACCAGGTCGGTGCCCTTGGCCACCACGCGCGGCGCGCGCATGTCGCCGTCGACGTACTTGAGCGCGACCGCGAAGTGCGTCGGGTTGGTGACCACGATGTCGGCCTTGGGCACTTCGGACATCATCCGGCGCTTGGCGATGGCCTGCTGCTGGCGGCGGATCTGCGCCTTGATGTGCGGGTCGCCTTCGCTTTCCTTGTGCTCCTGGCGCACGTCCTCGCGCGACATGCGCAGCTTCTTGTAGTAGGTCCAGAGCTGCCAGGGCACGTCGACCAGCGCCACCAGCAGCAGCGCGGAGGCGATCAGGGCGCAGCTGCGCGCCACCAGCATGATGGCGTGCGGAAAGGCGGTCGATTCGGGCTGGCCCAGCAGCGCCATGGCCGCCTCGAGGTCGTCCATGATCACCAGGTAGGCGACGCCGCCGATCAGGAGCGACTTGGCCAGCGCCTTGAAGAGTTCGGCCAGCGACTGGGACGAGAACATGCGGCCGATGCCGGCAAGCGGGTCGAGCTTGCCGAAATTCGGCGAGACCGCCTTGCCCGACAGCAGCCAGCCGCCGAGCATCATCGGCGCCACCACGGCGGCCACCACCATCATCGCGAACAGAGGCGCGAGCGCCATCAGGGTCTGCATGCCCATCCAGGCGGTGCGCGCCAGCATCTGCGTGGGCTCGTAGGCGATGCCGCGCTCGAACTGCAGGCCGCGGCGCATGGCGGCGCTCAGGGTGCCGCCGAGCGACTCGGCGGTGAACCAGAGGCCGCCGATGGCGGTCGCCAGCATCACCAGCGTGGTCAGCTCGCGGGAGCGGGCCACATTGCCTTCTTCGCGCGCCTTTTCGAGGCGCCGCTCGGAGGCCGGTTCCGTTTTTTCGAGATCGCTTTCCTCAGCCATTCATGCTCCTGGAGCAGCAGGCGAGGAACGCCTGCACATGACTGATTATTCGATTCGAAGGGCCGGAACAATCGCCCGATCAAGAGCGCTAACGCCCTCCTTCTCGCTGAATCAGAGACTCAGAAGCCGAGGCTTTCCAGCAAGTCGTCGACCTGCGACTGGTCGGCCACCGCATCGGGGTTCCCGGCCACGATCTGCGGGCCGTTCTGCAGGCTGTTGTGGACGATTTCCTGCCGCTTCTCGAGCGGCGTGTTGTCGATCAGGACCTGGAGCAGCTCGGTCTCCATGTCGTTGACCACTTCCATCATCTTCTTGATGACCTGGCCGGTCAGGTCCTGGAAGTCCTGCGCCATCAGGATCTCCATGAGCTGCGTGTTGATCGCGTTGGTCTTCTGCGGCACATCCGCCAGGTAGCCCCGCGTGTCCATCACGAGTTCGCGCGCATGGTCGAGCTCGATCGGATTGGCGAACCATTCGTCCCAGCGCTTGCTCAGGCCCTTGGCATCGGTGGCCAGTCCTTCCTGCAGCGGCTGCGCCACGTCGATGGCGTTGAGCGCGCGGTGCGCCGCCCGTTCGGTGGTCGCGGCCACATAGGCCAGCCGGTCGCGCGCATCGGGGATCGCCTGGGCCGCCTTGGCCACCTCCTTGTCGAGCCCCAGTTCGCGCAGGCCTTCGCGCAACTGACGCGTCAACTGCCCGATGCGGCCCAGCAACTCTTCGGCGGTGTTCCCCTGTTCGGCGTCGATCGCGTTCATGCTCATGGTAGTCAACCCTTGTTGAGTTTCTCGAAGATCTTGGTGATCTTCTCTTCGAGCGTGGCGGCCGTGAAAGGCTTGACCACATAGCCGTTCGCGCCGGCCTGCGCCGCTGCGACGATGTTCTCCTTCTTGGCTTCGGCCGTGACCATCAGCACCGGCAGCTTGCTGAGCTCGGGGTCGGCGCGGATGGTCTGGAGCATGGTCAGGCCGTCCATGTTGGGCATGTTCCAGTCCGAGACCACGAAGCCGAAATTGCCGCCGCGCAGCTTCTCGATGCCGGCAGCGCCGTCCTCGGCTTCGTCGACGTTGAGGAACTCGAGCTCCTTCAACAGGTTGCGCACGATGCGCCGCATGGTCGGGAAGTCGTCCACGACCAGAATCTTGATGCTCTTGTCAATCACTTTTCTCTCCACTCCAACAGTTCGTTTTTCAAACCCGATTCGTGCGCGCGCCGAAGGTGCGCAGGTGCGCCAGCACGCGGCGCGCCATCTCTCCCAGCGGCGCCACCTCGTCGGCGGCGCCGAGCGCGATCGCTTCCTTCGGCATGCCGAAGACCACGCAGCTCGCCTCGTCCTGGGCGAAGGTGTGGGCGCCGGCGCGCTTCATGCGCAGCAGTCCCTCGGCGCCGTCCTTGCCCATGCCCGTGAGGATCATCCCGATCGCATTCTTGCCGGCGTGCCTGGCCGCCGAGTCGAACAGCACGTCGATCGAGGGGCGGTGGCGGTTCACCGGCGGCTCCTGGTCCAGGTGCGCCACGTAGTTGGCGCCGCTGCGGCCGAGCGAGAGGTGAAACCCGCCCGGCGCGATGTAGGCATAGCCCGGCAGCACGCGCTCGCCGTGCTCCGCTTCCTTGACCGTGATGCGGCACAGGCCGTCGAGCCGCTGCGCGAACGAGCGCGTGAAGCCCGAAGGCATGTGCTGCGCGATGAGGATCGCCGGCGAGTCCGGCGGCAGCGGCTGCAGCACCTCGCGGATCGCCTCGGTGCCGCCCGTGGAGGCCCCGATGATGATCAGCTTCTCGGTGCTCAGCAGCGGACTGCGCAACAACGCCTCGGGCGCGCCGTCGGCCGCGGTGCGCGCCGAGGCGGCATGCCGCGAAGGCAGCAGCCGGGCGCTGGCGGCCGTGCGGATCTTGCCCGCGATCAGCTCGGTGTAGTTGAGCAGGCCGTCGCGCACGCCCAGACGCGGCTTGGTCACGAAGTCGATGGCGCCGAGCTCCAGCGCGCGCAATGCGATTTCCGAGCCGCGCTCGGTCAGCGACGACACCATGACCACCGGCATCGGCCGCAGGCGCATCAGCTTCTCGAGGAACTCGAGGCCGTCCATGCGCGGCATCTCGACGTCGAGCGTGAGCACGTCCGGGTTGGTGACCTTGATGAGGTCACGGCCCACCAGCGGATCGGCCGCGGTGCCGACGACCGTCATGTCAGGCTGGCTGTTGATGATTTCTGTCATCACGCTGCGTATCAACGCCGAATCGTCGATGCACAGCACCTTGATCTTGTTCGCGCTCACCAGAGTCCTTTGGTTCGTGCCACCGGCGTCGCTTCGGCGCCGGCGCAGTTGAATTTGCGCAGCTCGATCGCCGGGCGCTGGACGGACAGCTTGCGCAGCAGTTCGCCCTCCTCGCGCTGGATCGCCTGCACGTCGTTCTGAGCCCGCAGCTTGCGCACCACCGCCTTCCCGCTCGCGGGCATGAAGCACACGCGTCGCGCGTGCTGGCCGCGCAGGTCCTGCGCGGCGACGCTGATGCGCTCGGCCTTCAGGTAGCGCAGGACGAAGTCCGCGTTGCGGTCGCCGATGTTGAGCGTGGTCATGTTCGCCAGCACCGCGGCACCGCCGAACACCTTGGCCTGCAGCCGATCGCGCCGCGCGCCGGAGCGGATCAGCTCGCGGATCAGCACGTCCATCGCGTAGGCGCCGTAGCGCATCGACTCGACGGCGTCGCGCGGGACCGCGTCGCCCTCCTCCGGCAACATGAAGTGGTTCATGCCCGCGACGCCGTTGTCGATGTCGAGGATGCAAGCCGAGACGCAGGAGCCCAGCACCGTGGTCAGCACCGTGTCGGTGGTGGTCACGAAGTATTCCGACGGCAGCAGCTTGACCGCCATGCTGCCGACGTCGCGGTCGAAGTAGTGGTGGTTTGCCAGCGAACCCGGCACTCCCGCGCTCATGCTTGCCCCTGCCCTCGCGCTGCGCTCATGCAACGCCCGCCTTGGCCTTCACCCGCGCCAGCTCGTACACCGTGTGGCCGAGCGACTTGAAGCTCGGGTTGACCAGCGAGGCGTTCTCCGAATGGCCGGCAAACAGGAGTCCGTTGGTCTTCAGCAGCGGCGCGAAGCGGTCGAGCACCTTCTTCTGCGTCGGCTTGTCGAAATAGATCATCACGTTGCGGCAGAAGATCGCATCCACCGGCTCCTTCACCGACCACGAAGGGTCGAGCAGGTTCAGGCGCGAGAACTTCACCAGCTGCGCGACCTCGGGCCGGATGCGGACCTTGCCGGCATTGGTGCCGGTGCCCTTGCTGAAGAAGCGGCGCAGCCGCTCGGGCGACAGCCGGCTTACCTGCTCGGCGGTGAAGACACCAGCCTGGGCCTTGGCCAGCACCGCGGTGTCGATGTCGGTCGAGATCACGCGTGCCGCGTTGGCCTTGTCGCCGAGCGCCTCGATCAGCGTGATCGCGATCGAATAGGGCTCCTCGCCGGTCGAGGCCGCCGAACACCAGATCGTCACCGGCTCCCTGGCCTTGCGCACGTGCTCCGCCAGCACCGGAAAATGATGGGCCTCGCGGAAGAACGAGGTCAGGTTGGTGGTCAGCGAGTTGATGAACGACTGCCATTCGTCACCGTCCTGGCGCGCCTCCAGCAACTCGAGGTAGGAGGAGAACTCCGGCAGCCGCAGCTCCCGCAGCCGGCGCGACAGGCGGCTGTAGACCATCTGTCGCTTCTGCTCGCCCAGCGCGATGCCGGCCCGCCGATGGATCAGCGTCCGGACCTTGGAGAAGTCGCTGTCGGTAAATAGGAATTCGGTGTTCACGGCCGGCGTCGGTGCATGCGCTTCAATGTACATAGCGGGCCTCTTTTCCAATGGATCGATCAAGGGGACAAACACCTTGCAACTCGCGCTTCAGGTTCATCCTGCCGCCTCGTGCGCGTTCACCTCTTGCGACCAGACCAGCGCCGCGAAGTGCGCCGCATTGACCTGACCGGCGCTCACGAAGAGCGCCTCGGAAAGCCGCGCCGCCTGGGCGCCGTCGCCCTCGCAGGCTTCGGCCAGCGCGAGGAAGGGTGCATAGACGCCCTTGCGCTCCAGGATCGCCTGCTGGACCGACTCCGCGAGCTGCACCTTCGCCAGCACCTGCTCCATGGAGACCCCGAGCAGCTGGTCGATCAGCGAGAACATGCCGACCACGAACAGGTTGTCGGCCTCGCCGGCCGGCAGCAGCTGCTGGCCCATCAGCTCGACGAAGCGCCCGCGCGTGATCGCCTTCTTGGTCATGAAGGGCGAGATCGACCGGTTGCTCGTCGCCAGCAGCAGCGACAGCCAGCGGAACAGCGGCGCGTAGCCGAGCATCGCCACCGCATGCCGCAGCGAATGGACTTCGACACCGACGCCGATGGCCGGAGAGTTGATATGGCGCAGCAGCCTGTAGGTCAGCGCGGCGTCGCGCTTGAGCGCCTCTTCGATGGCGCGCACGTTCTCGTTGCGCTGGATCATGTGCATCAGGCGCACGATCAGGATCGCCTCGGGCTGCAGGGCGGCGGCGCCCTCCTTCACCGGTGGATGCATCTGCGAGCCGTCGATGAACACGTCCACACGGCGTCCAGCGCAGGACTGGGCCTGTTGCCAGCTCTCGATCCGCGAGGCGATCAGCTGCAGCGGCGCGCGGCCCAGCGGCTCCTCGCTGCGCACACGCGCCACCCGATCCGGGTCGCCGTCGCCGACGTCGACGTGGGTGATGATGTCGCGCAGCTCGGGGTCGCCCGGCAACGCCTCGGCGTCGCGCAGCATGAAGCCGAAGCCTTGCTCGCGAAGAAAGAGCAGCATCGAGCGCGTTTCGACATCCATCAGGTCGTCGATGCCCATGCACAGGACCACGTTCTCGGGCGGCAGCGACTGAAGCTCGGCCAGGAACAGCGCGTCGACCGTGACATCGAGGAAGATCGCGAGGCGGCCGAGGCGCCAGCCGGTGCGCGCCGGGTTGAGATGCCTGCAGATGTTGTCGAGCAGCGCCCTGAACTGGCTCGACGCGTCCGGCGTTGCCTCGGACCCGGGAGCCGGGAGCCAAGCCATGCGATAGCCCTTGACCCGCTGCTGCGCATCGAGCTGCAGTGCGTAGCTCACATAGCCGTTGGCTTCGCGCGGCCGCAGCGGATCGTCCGTCGGGTCCACCGGGGCACGATCAGCGGCGGCCACCTCATCGCTCGCGGCAGGGTTCGAACCTGCCAGTCGAAAGAAATCAAAGCGCATTGCAAATGTCTCCGTCTGAAGCTCGAGTCAAGCATCCCCGTCGGCGGGATGTCCGGGGCAATGCATGGAAGAGCGTCAGGCCGCGATCGCCTGCGGCCTGGCGGCGCCGGCCAGCGCGGCAGCGCTCGCCGCCTGCGCACGCTGGATGCGCGGCATGGCGCCGACGTCGATGATGAAAGCCACGCTGCCGTCGCCCAGGATCGTCGCCGCCGAGATGCCGGGCACCTTGCGGTAGTTGGTCTCGAGGTTCTTCACCACCACCTGGTGCTGCCCCAGCAGCTCGTCGACCAGCAGCGCGAAGCGCGCGTCGTCGGCCTGCACGATCACCAGGATGCCCTGGGTCGGGTTCACCTGGGCCCCCGCGACGTCGAAGACGCGGTGCAGCTCGATCAGCGGCAGGTACTCGCCGCGCACCTTGATCACATGCCCGTCGCTGGTGATCGAATGCAGGTGGTCGGCGAGCGGCTGCAGCGACTCGATCACGTAGCTCAGCGGCAGGATGTAGGCCTCCGCCCCGACCTTGACCGACATCCCGTTCAGGATCGCCAGCGTCAGCGGCAGAACGATGCGGGTGGTGGTGCCGTGGCCGCCGCGCGACTGGATCTCGACATGGCCGCCCATCTCCTGGATGTTGCGCTTCACTACGTCCATGCCGACGCCGCGGCCGGAGATGTCGGTCACCTGCTCGGCGGTCGAGAAGCCCGGCGCGAAGATCAGCTGCCAGACTTCCTCGTCGGGCATGGTCTCGCTCACGGCCAGGCCCTGCTGCATGGCCTTGGCCAGGATCTTCTCGCGGTTCAGCCCGGCGCCGTCGTCGCTGACCTCGATCACGATGTTGCCACCGTGGTGCTGCGCCGACAGCAGCAGCTGGCCGGTGGCGTCCTTGCCCTTGGCGAGGCGGATGTCGGGCGTCTCGATGCCGTGGTCGAGACTGTTGCGCACCAGGTGCGTGAGCGGATCGACGATGCGCTCGATCAGGCCCTTGTCGAGCTCGGTCTCCTTGCCGTAGGTGTCGAGGCGGACCTGCTTGCCCAGCTTGGCGCTGACGTCGCGGATGACACGCGGGAAACGGCTGAAGACGTAGTCCATCGGCATCATGCGGATCGACATCACGGACTCCTGCATGTCGCGCGCATTGCGCTCCAGATGGCCGAGGCCGCTCAGGAAGCGCTCGTAGACGACCGGGTCGAGCATGGTGGCGGCCTGCGTGAGCATCGACTGCGTGATGACCAGTTCGCCCACCAGGTTGATGAGTTGGTCGACCTTCTCGACATCGACGCGGATCGAGCTCGACTCCTTGGCAGCGGCGGGCGAGGCGGCGGCCTGGGCCTTGGCGCCGGGCTCGGCGACGGGCGGCGCGGGCGCGGCTGCCGGCGGCGCGGCCTGCACTTGCGCCTGCATCGCCGGCTCCTCGACCGGCTCCTCGGCCGCATCGCGCGTGATGTCGATCTGCGATTCGTCGATCACGAAGCAGCAGACGGCGACGATGTCCTCCGGATTGCAAGTGGTCTCCAGCATCACGGTCAACTGGTCGTTGCTGCGCGTGCGCGAGACCAGCCGGCCCAGGTTGGCCAGTTCGTCGGCCAGCAGATCGCATTCGGTGTCCGACAGGCGGGCGAAGCGGATGCGCAGCGCACCGGACCCCGACGGCGCGGCTGCCGGTGCGGCCGCCGCCACGGGTGCCGCGGCGGGCGCGGGCGCGGGCGCGGGCGCAGGCGCGCCACCGGCGCTGTTCTCCATCGCCAGTTGCTGGAGCACGGCGCAAATGTGCGCGACGCGGGCGGCTTCAGGCTCTTTGTTCGCCTGGTAGGCAGTGACTTGTTCTTGCAAGGCGTCCTTCGTTTCCAAAAAGGCATCGATCATCGGACCGCTCAGGCGCAGCTGGCCATGGCGTGCCCGGTCCAAAAGTGTCTCGAGCAGGTGCGTGGTCTCGGTCAGCGCGGTGAAGCCGAATGTGGCGGCGCCGCCCTTGATCGAGTGCGCGGCGCGGAAGATCGCGTTGAGCTGCTCGCTGTCCGGCGACTCCACGTCGAGTTCGAGCAGCAATTGCTCCATCTGTGCCAGAAGCTCGATCGCTTCGACAAAGAATGCTTGGGAAAACTGGCTGAGGTCCATCTGTGTGCTCCGATGCCGGCCCCGAGGGGCCGATGCTGGGTCTGTCGTCTCTGTTACTGCGTCGGGGCCTGGGGCTTGAAGGCGGCCGGCTTCAGGTCGCTGCTGCTGCCCGGTGCGGCGGCCCGCGCGGCGCTCACCCGCACGGCCGCCCCGTCGCCGCTGTTCTCGCGCTCGATCCGCTCCTGCGTCTGGCGGTTGAGCAGAATGATGCTGATGCGCCGATTGATCGGATTGCGCGGATCGGCGTTGTCCAGGTGCATGCTGTCGGACAGGCCGACCACGCGCAGCACCTTGCTCTCGGTCATGCCGCCGATCACCAGCTCGCGCCGCGAGGCGTTGGCGCGGTCGGCCGACAGTTCCCAGTTGCCGTAGGCCTTGTCGCCGTTGCTGTAGACGAACGCATCGGTATGGCCCGACAGCGTGATCTTGTTGGGCAGCTCGTTGAGCTTGGGCCCGAGCTCGCGCAGGATGGCGCGCATGTGCGGCACCACCCGGGCGCTGGCGAGGTCGAACATCGGCCGGTTCTCGCTGTCGACGAGCTGCAGGCGCAGGCCCTCGGTCGTGATGTCGATCAGGATCTGCGAGCGGAACTGCTTGAAGACCGGGCTGTTCTCGATCAGTGCATCGAGCCGCTTCTTCATCTCGGCCAGGCGTTCCGCGTCGGCCTCCTCCTCGCTCTGGCTGACCTGCCGGACCTCGCCCTCGCTGTGGATCGGGTCGGCACCGCCGCCCGGGATCATGCTGGTGCTCAGGCTGCTCCTGTCGCCGCCGCTGAGCGCGGCCTTGAGCGGCATGCGGAAATGCTCGGCGATGCCTTCGCGCTGCTTCGGCGTCGAGATCGCCAGCAGCCACATGACGAGGAAGAACGCCATCATGGCGGTCATGAAGTCGGCGTAGGCGATCTTCCAGCCGCCGCCATGGTGGCCCCCGCCGCCCGCGACCACCCGCTTGACGATGATGTGCTGCTTGTCTGCGCTCATGTCCGCGCCCCCTGCCGATCAGCGTGCCTTGACTTCCCGAACATGGTCATCCAGTTCGGTGAAGGAGGGGCGCTCGGTGGAGAACAGCACCTTGCGGCCGAACTCCACCGCGAGCTGCGGCGCATAGCCGTTGAGGCTGGCGAGCAGGGTGACCTTGGCACACTGGTAGACCTTCATGGCCTCTTCGACCTTCTGGCCGATCAGCGAGGCCAGCGGCGACACGAAGCCGTAGGCGAGCAGCACGCCGAGGAAGGTGCCGACCATCGCATGCGCAATCAGCGCGCCCATCTCCGAAGGCGGCAGGTCGGCGGAAGCCAGCGCGTGGACCACGCCCATCACCGCCGCGACGATGCCCAGCGCCGGCAAGGCATCGGCGACGCCGGCCAGGCTGTGCTGGGGGACCTCGGCCTCGTGGCGGATGGTCTCGATCTCGTGGTCCATCAGGGCCTCGATCTCGAACGGGTCGGTGTTGCCGCTGATGACCAGGCGCAGGTAGTCGCAGAGGAACTCCATCAGTTCGCTGTCGGCCATGATGACCGGGTAGCGCCCGAAGATCTCGCTCTCGCCCGGGTTCTCGACGTCGGACTCCAGCTTCATCATGCCGTCCTTGCGCGCCTTGGCGAGCAACTCGTACAGCAGGGCGAGCAGGTCCATGTAGAGCTGCCGGTTGTGCTTGGACGAACGCAGCAGCAGCGGCAGCTCCTTCATCGTCGCCTTGATGGTCTTGCCGTTGTTGCCCGCGATGAAGGCGCCCAACGCGGAGCCGCCGATCATCAGCAGTTCGACGGGCTGGAACAGGACGCCGAAATGCCCGCCCATCAGGGCGTAGCCGCCGAAAACGGCCCCTATCACTACCAGGTATCCAACCAACACGAGCACGCGCGTCCCCTTTTGCCCGCAGGCGTCAAATCAATAAAAACTCTGAATCAATGAAAAATTACCGTTTTCAATGAACTCCGTTCGCGCTCAGTGCGGAATGCGCGGCGAGAATTGGAGGCTGCGCTGATGGCAGGCTCTCGGCAGGTTCCTCGACGCGCTTCGGACTGCGCGCCTTGCCGGCCCGCGAAGGGGGACGGCACAGCACGCACACATAGCCGTGCTTGTGGTCGTGCGCATGGGCGACAAAATGGCCACCGCAGCGGCTGCAGGTGCTCAATTGCAGCATGTCGCTATCGAAAAACCGGACCATCGTGTAGGCACGCGTGAAATCCAGAACGATTTCCCCGCCGTGGGCCTCGATCTGCTCCGAATAAAGGCGGTAGCTCTTGATCAATGCCTGCAGTTCGCCCTCCCGGGCCTCATGCAGCATGAAGCGGTACATGTTGTAGAACATCGACGAATGGATATTGGCCAGCCAGGTCATGTACCAGTCGGTCGAAAAAGGCAACAGGCCCTTGGGCGGTGAAACGCCCTTCAGCTCCTTGTAAAGGCGGATCAGCCGTTCGCGGCTCAATCCGACTTCCGCTTCGAGGAATTGGAGACGGGCGCCGAGCTCAATCAATTCAACCGCCAATTGAACCTGCCGGACCTCGCCGAGAACGCTTTTCGCGGCCATCAGGAAGCCTCCGTGCTGCGCACTGCGGCGCGAGCTCGCCTGGGGCGGCCCGGCGCGGTGCTCATGAAAACCTCCGTGCTGCGCACTGCGGTGCGAGCTTGCTTGGGGCGGCCCGGCGCGGCGCTCATGAAAACCTCCGTGCTGCGCACTGCGGTGCGAGCTTGCTTTGGGCGGCCCGGCGCGGCGCTCATGCCACGGCCTCCGCTTCGCGCGCCTGGAGCTGGCGTGCCGCTATCAGGATCGACATGTGAGCCTGCTGCAGCGAGGTGTCCTTGCCTTCGCCGAACACCGCGAACATCGGGTGATCGTCAAGGCGAAAGCTGCAGAGCAGAAAATTGGATGTCGCCAATTTGACAATCTGCGTCAAGGACATGTTGGCCAGCAAATCCGCCAATTCACGTCCGACGCCGAGGCGGTACATGGCCGCCGCCCGATCCTGTTTGGCAAGCTTTTGAGCGAGCAGCATATAGGCCAGGTTAATGTCGCCGATCTCTTTCGAGATGTCGCCATCATTGCCGCCGCCATCGATATCCATTTCCACTCTGAACTCCATTCAAAATCTAGTTTGCAGTCTATACACAATTGTTAACAACTTCGTTACCGTTCGCCTCGCCGTTGCGGAAAGTGAGACTTATCTGACACGCCGTTGAGGTCGGCTCATAATTCGAACTGGCTCTCCAATGAAAAGTAGTCCAAACTGTTTACGTCAGAAATACGCGACTCCGTTCAATTCTTTTGACTAATTAGTATTAAAAATCAGACTGCAGTAAAAAGTATTAATGTGTATGGGACCGCTTAACTCAATGAATATTCATTGATAGTGAAACAAAAAGTATCATTTCATTTTCCGACCATGATTCGGGGTCTTTCAGGATGAGCCTGCCTGCGCTTCGGCGCGGCTTTCGAGCCCGTGGATCCAGGCCATGACTTCGGCCACCGCGACATAGAGCTGCGGCGGGATCTGCTGGTCGAGGTCGACCTGCATCAGCAGCTTGACCAGGCCGGACGAGGCGTGGACGTAAAGCCCGTTCTGCCTCGCCTCGCGCATGATCGACTCGGCCACCACGCCATAGCCCTTGGCCACCACCACCGGGGCCCGGGACTTGTCGGCATAGGACAGCGCCACCGCGACGGGCCGGTCGTCCATCGGCGTGCTCACGATGCGTCCCCCGGCCGGTCGGTCGCTGGCGGCTCCATCGGCGCCACCTGCAGGTCCTGCACGCGCAGGCCGGCGGCTTCCAGCCGCCGCACCAGCGCACGGCCGTCGGCGCGCAATCTCGTCACCGTGCCCGGCTCGCTGGCCGCCAGCCGCGCCTGCAGGCCCGGGCCCGCGAGGCTCAGGCGGAGGGCGACCTCGCCAAGCCGCGGCAGGCTCAGCGAGACCGTGGTTGACCAGCGCTGCGCGCCCTCCTCGACCGCCGCTTCGCCCGAGGGCTCGGCGGCTTCCTTCTCGACCGACCAGTTCATCGCCACGCCCGGCCAGGCCTCGCCATTCCAGCGGAAGACCGCCGTCGCCAGCAGGTCCAGCTGCTGATGCACCAGGCTCACGGCCTGCGGATGAATCACTTCGGCAGCCGGCACGGCGACCCTGGCCACGGACGCGGCGGCGTGATGCGCCGGTGCGGCCTCTTCCAGGCGCGCGGACACGGCCGTTTCCGGTGCCGGTGCCGGGCGCGCGGCCTCGCTGCGCCCGTAGGCGGCCTGCAGACGTGCGGCATCCGCGGATGCACCGGCGTCGGCATCCTGCGGGGCGGCGCCGTCCGCCGGCGCGCCGGCCTGGGCGGCCGGCGATGCGGCGCGCGGCGAAGACGCGGGCGCGCCCTGCTTCGGATCGGCGACGGCCGGCGCTGCGGTCTCCGGCACGGGCGTCGCCAATTGGGCGACCGCGGGGGCCACCGGCAAGGTCGAGACGGCCGCCGGGTTCACCGGAAGCGCCGCGGCGGCCGCCGGCTCGGCCGCTCTCTGCGCGGCCAGCGGTGTCGCCCAGCGCGCCTGGGGCTCCTCCAGCATTTGCGCCAGCGTGCGACTGCCGGATGCGAAATCGACCAGATGCGATTCGTAGAACAGGCCGCTGTGGGCCACGGTCTGCGACAGCGCGCTGGCCAGCGCGGGGGCCGAGGGCGCCTGCTGCGAAGGCCAGGCGGGCGCGGTGCCGCGCACCGGGCCGGCATCCGTTTCGAGGTCGGCCAGCACCGCGCTGATGACGCGCGCCGCCACCGACAGTTCGGCCTCGGGCGGCTGCTGCGCCGCGTGGGCAGGCGGCAGGCTCGGCGAACCACCGGGAAGCAGGCGATCGAGCGCGGCCTTCGAGGGCAGGCGCACGTCGTTGTCGACCTTCAGCACCTGTGCCACCGCGCCGGGCGCGCCGATCTGGGCTTCGGTCTTGATCGCGAGCACGTCCAGCCGCGGCGAAGCCTTGGCGGCCAGCAGCGCATCGATCAGTCCGGTGAGTCCACTCATGGCCAGCTCGCGTCCGCTCAGTGCGGCGGCCCGTAGGCCTTGCCCAGGCTGCGCTGCTGCTGCAGGAAGCTCATGCGGGCGATCAACTGTTCGATCTGCGGCTTGACCAGCCCGCAGACCTCGTCCTGGTCGGCACGGATCTGGTCGATCAGGCGACAGGTCTGCTCGAACTGGCTGGGGTCGAGCGCCTCCAGCGGAGCGAGCACCTTCAGGCGATCGACGATCGCCGCGCACTGCTCCTCCAGCGCGGGCAGCTGGCCCCACTCCCTGGCCCGGGCCAGCTCCGCCATGCGTGCAACGCCCGAGGCGAGTTGCCCGTAGCAATGCACGACTTCACTCCTGGCTGCCATTTTGTCCCCTGTGGTTCTCATCGGGCGCGTCAGCTGCGCGCGGGGCCGGCGTCGATCTCGCGCCAGGCCGATGCAATGTTTTCGAGAAGGCCATCGGCTTCGTCGAGCGCCTGCACGTCGTTGCGCAGGTTGGCGTAGAGAAGCTTCTGGATGATGTAGCCATAGAGCGCCGACAGGTTGGCCACCAGGGCCTCGCCTTCCGGGCCCGCGGCCTTGGCGTCGAGCGCGGCCGCGAGGCCGTTGTCGACGATGTCGATCGCCTTCGAGATCGCCTGGCCCCTGGCTCCGATGTCGCCGACCGACAGGTGGTGCCGGGCCATGCCGATGGACGACTGGGCGCCGTCGAACAGCATGCAGATCAGCTGGTGTGGCGAGGCGCTCATCGCGCCGGTGTCGACGCCGATGCGCGCATAGGCGCCGGCGCCGGTCCTGAAGCTGTGGGGTGTGTACATCGGCGGCTCTCGGGTGGCTGGATTACTTGCCGTTGCTGGCGTTCATCGCATCGAATTGCTTCGTGAGGTAGCTCATGGTGCTGTTCATGCTGTTGATCAGCACGTCGAGCTGGCTGAACTGCTTGCGGTAGCGATCCACCGTGGCATCCACCCGTACCTGCATCGCGTCGTACTGCTTGTCGAGTTCCTTGATCGTCGTGGTCACGCCGTCGGTGGCCACCTTCAGCGAGCCGCCGTTGCGATTGAGGTCCTCCACCAGCGTGTCCAGCTGCTTGCCGTAGCCCGCCGTGCTGCCGGTGGCGCTGGCGAAGAGCCTCGAGACCCCTTCCAGGTTGGCGTCGAGCGCCTTGTCGAGCTTGGTCGAATCCACGGCCAGCGTCCCGTCCTTCTGGAACGCCACGCCGATCTCCGTCAGCACCTTCATGTCGTTGGGTCCGCCCGCCTGCGGCGTCGTGAGCGCCTGCCGGATCCGGGTCTGGAGCAGGCGCAAGGTCGAGTCGCCGACCAGCGCGGCGCCGGTCTTGGTGTCGGCGTCGTAGGCGGTGAGCGAGGTCGCCGTGCTCTGCAGACTGTTGAAAGCCTTGACGAAATCGTTGATCGCGGTCTTCACCGAGGCCGTGTTGGCCTTCATCGAGAGACCGGTCGTGCCGGCCGACACCAGCGTGAGCGTGGTGCCCTGGATCGCTTCCTTGACCGTGTTGCTGGCGCTGGTGATGGCGATGCCGTTGACGGTGAGCTCGGCGTTCTGCGCCGCGACCGACTGCTGCAGGTTCTGCGTGCCGGCCGGGTCGTTGTTCAGCAGGTTCTGCAGCGCCGCGTCGCCATCGACCGAGATCCGCATGCTCGAGGCCGCGCCGGTCTGCGTGGAGACCAGCACCAGGCGATTGGGCGTGCCGCTGCCGTCGTTGACGATGCTGGCCGTGACGCCGGCATCGGCCGCGTTGATCGCATCGCGGATGCCGCCCAGCGTGTTGTTGGTGGCATCGATGGTGATCGGCTTCGCGACGCGCGAGGCGTCCGGGTTGAAGCCGGCGCCGCTGTACTTGCCGGTCGCGGCGTCCAGCGCGTCGCCGGTGATGGTGCCGAAGTCGATCGTGATCTTGCCGCTGCCGATCGCGGTGGTGGTGCTGGCCTGGCCCGCCGTGATGGCCGACTGCGCCTGCGCCAGCTTCGACACGGTGATGCTGTAGCTGCCCGCCGAACTGGCGTCGGTGGATGAGGCGGAGAGGATGCCGCTCACGGTGGGCGTGCCCGTGACGGTCTGGAACAGCGCCGGGTCGGACAGCTTCTTGGCGGCGCCCTGCAGGACGCCGAGCGCGCTTTGCAGCGAGCCATAGGCCGACAGCTTGCTGGTGTAGCTCTTCGCCTTCGCCTGCAGGGCCACCAGGGGCTGGCTCTCCGCCGTCTGGAGTTGCTTGAGCAGGCTGCTCAGGTCGAGGTTGGAGCCGACGCCCAGGCTGCTGATCGTTGCCATTTGAGTGAATTCCTTGTTGATGAATGAAGAAGGGGCGCGGCCTTCAGGCCTGCTGGCTCACCAGCTGGCCGGCCGATCGACCCATCACCTTGGCGAAACGAACCACTTCCTCGTTCGGGATCTGGCGAATCACTTCGCCGCTGGTCCGGTCGACCACTTTCACGATGACCTTGTCGATGTCCCGGTCGATCTCGAACTGCAGGCCGATGGAGCGGTTCGCAAACGACGCGTTGACCTCCTGCACCGCCGTCTCGATCTGCTCAGGGGTCGCTTCTTCGACCGGTTCCGACACGGCGGCCGCACCGGCGAATGCCGTCGCGACCGCGGCGCCGCCGGCGCGACCGGCGAGCAGTTGCGTCCAGGGGCTTTCCATTGCGAGAGCGGCAGGCACGGGGTTCGACATGTTTTCCACCTTGGTTCTTCTTGACTTCGCTGTCCTCTGCGGCCTCGCCGTCGGGCATGGCCGCAGGGGACAGCGCAGGCGGTGAGGCCTGCGGCCGCCAGGACCTTCCCTTGCGGGAGGGGCCTGGCATTCCTTTTCCTATCTGCTAGTCGATCAACGCAGGAGCGACAGCACGCCTTGCGTGGTCTGGTTCGCCTGGGCCAGCACCGAGGTACCGGCTTGCTGCAGGATCTGCGCGCGGGTCATGTTCGACACTTCCGTGGCGTAGTCGGCGTCTTCGATGCGCGAACGCGAGGAAGACAGGTTGGTCACCGTAGTGCCGAGGTTGGCGATCACCGAGTCGAAACGGTTCTGCACCGCACCCAGCGAGCTGCGCAGTTGGTCCACCTTGGACAGGGCTGCATCGAGTGCCTTGAGCGGATCGACCGTTGCCTTGCCGGCGCTGACGGCCTGAGTCGTCACCTTGCCGGGCTTGGACGAATCGGCGTACAGCACGCTGCCAGCCGCGTCGGTTGCGATGCCGTTGGCATTCAACTTGATCGTTTCGAGGGCAGTGGCCGTCAACCCGCTGGCACCCATGAAGACGCCGGCGAGGGCGCCGCCGGCGGCCGCCGTGTAGTCCACAGTAGCGTCGCCGTCGGAGTCGACGGTGCCGCCCACAGTCTTGAGCTTGACAGCAACCGCGTCCGCCGAAGCCTTCTCGCCCGTGACGGCGAACGTGGCGCCCCCCGACGTGTAGGTCGCACCGGTTGCGCCGATCTTGATCGTGTCGCCCGCTTGCATGCCCGTTGCGGCAGCGGTCAGCGTCGCGACGGTGGCGGGGGTGGAAGCCGCGCCGGTCTTGGTCAGGTTCTTGGTTGCATCGAGGTACAGCGCCGAGCCATCGTTGGCATCGGTCAGGGCGCCGTTGCTGTCGATCTTGACATCCATCGACTTGGCGCCGATGGTGACGGTTGCCGTC
The DNA here is from genome assembly GCF_056405555.1 of Variovorax sp. P1_G12. Classification (NCBI taxonomy): domain Bacteria; kingdom Pseudomonadati; phylum Pseudomonadota; class Betaproteobacteria; order Burkholderiales; family Comamonadaceae; genus Variovorax; species Variovorax sp. P1_G12. The sequence continues at coordinate 102,311 of NZ_JBFUBW010000023.1, forward strand.
GCGCTGCCACCGACTGGCGGGGTCAGGGAGGCATTCGTCGCGGCCAGCGTCCGAGCGCTATCGCCAGCAGCGTAGCTCTTCGTCGCAGCGCTGTAGGTGAACGTTTCCGTACCCACTTTGACAATCCCGCCGTCTTTCAACGTTGCCAGCGCATCCGACGAAACACCGCCATTGGCGGCCGCGGTCAGCGTACGGTCGTACGTGGTCACGCCGGCAACCGGGACACCGTTCTGCGCGAAACCGGCGATCAACAGGTCGGTCGCGGTCGCGTTCTTGTTCGCCGCGCCGGTGTTGTTCACGTTGAAGCTGTCGAGACCCAGTGTCTTCGCGCTGATTTCCTTCAGGTCGATGTCGATCGTCTCGCCATCGTTCGCGCCGACTTGCACGGTCAGCTTGCCGGCGTCGGCCGACAGAACCTTCACGCCGTTGAACTGGGTCTGCTCCGAGACGCGGTTGATTTCGTCCAGGCGCAGCTTGATTTCACCCTGGATCGAGTCCAGGTCGCTGGCCGAGTTGGTGCCGGTGGCGGCTTGCACCGACAGTTCACGAACGCGCTGCAGGTTGTTGTTGACTTCGGTCAACGCGCCTTCAGTCGTTTGGGCGATCGAGATGCCGTCGTTGGCGTTGCGCGAAGCTTGCGTCAGGCCCTTGATGTTGGCCGTGAAACGGTTGGCGATGGCTTGGCCGGCGGCGTCGTCCTTGGCGCTGTTGATGCGCAGGCCGGACGACAGACGCTGGATCGCGGTGTTCAGCGACGACTGCGACTTGGTCAGGTTGTTCTGCGTGAGCAGAGAAAGGCTGTTGGTATTGATGACTGACGCCATGTTCGACTCCTGATGACAAAGGTTGTGGACTTCCGGCCTCTGGCCGTAACGCTGGTTCCGATCTCACCGTGAGACTCAGGCCACCGTTGGTTCAGTTATCGGCAGGCCCCTGGAAACATTTAGGGCTCGGCGCAAAAAAGCACCGACCCCGTCCACGACCCCGGCGGCTCAAGCCGGCAGGTTCATCACTTCCTGATAGGCGCTTACGAGCCGGTTGCGCACCTGCAGCCCGGTCTGGAACGCCACGTTGGCCTTCTGCAGGTCGACCATGACGTCGTTCAGCGCGATGCCGGGCTTGCCGAGTTCGAAGGCCTCGGCCTGGCCGTAGGCCCGGGTCTGGGCGCCGCTGATGTTGTCCAGCGAGCGCTTGAGCTCGGCCGCGAAGCCGCCGGTCTCGGCGGGCGCGGCGGCGGCGGGCGTGAAGCCCGCCTGCAGCGAGGTGACCCGCATCTGCTGCAGAACGGATTCGATGGCGGCGATCGACATGAGGAACTCTTTCGTTTGTTGGAACTTTGGTGTTGCTAAAGAAGCGCCCAGGCGCTCCGTCGTCCTTTCAGCGTAGCAAGGGAAGACCCCGATGGAAGCCGCTAACAGACGGCAAAAGCCCCCGCTGTTCGGACCATCGAATCTGTTACGACTGCTCACAATCAATCGCGAAACGACAAGCCCGCTGACGACTTCTACGGCCTCCGGCATGACCTCTGAACAACAAACTTCCTACCTGCGCATGACGACGCACCTTCCCGGCGCACCGGCCATGGCGAGGATCCGCGCATGAGTTCGACGGCACCCGCGAGCGCGGCGCCCGCGGCGTCCTCGCTCCCCCCGATGCTCGAACGCCTGCGCGCCCAGCCGAAGCTGCCGATGATCGTCGGCGCGGCCGCGCTGGTGACCGCCGTGGCGGCGTTCACACTCTGGAACCGCGGCCCCGACTACAAGGTGCTCTACACCAACGTGTCGGACCGCGACGGCGGCGCGATCATCGCGTCGCTGCAGCAGATGAACGTGCCCTACAAGTTCGCCGAGGGCGGCGGCGCGATCCTGATCGCCGGCGACAAGGTGCCCGAGGTGCGGCTCAAGCTCGCGGCCCAGGGCCTGCCCAAGGCCGGCGGCGTCGGCTTCGAACTGATGGACAACCAGAAGTTCGGCACCAGCCAGTTCGCCGAGCAGGTCAACTACCAGCGCGCGCTCGAAGGCGAGCTGGCGCGCTCGATCGAATCGGTCGGCACGGTGGAGTCGGCGCGGGTCCATCTGGCGCTGCCGAAGCCTTCGCTCTTCGTGCGCGAGCAGAAGAAGCCCTCGGCCTCGGTGGTGCTGACGCTGCAGCGCGGCCGCAGCATCGACGAGGGCCAGGTCAGCGCCATCGTCCACATGATCTCCAGCAGCGTGCCGGAGCTCGACCCCAAGAGCGTCACGGTGGTCGACCAGCGCGGCAACCTGCTGTCGGCGGCCAACAGCGGCACCCGCGGCCTGGACGTGAGCCAGCTCAAGTACGTGCAGGAGATCGAGCAGGGCTACATCCGCCGCATCGAAGCCATCCTGCAACCCATCGTCGGCGCCAGCAACGTGCGCGCGCAGGTGGCGGCCGACGTCGACTTCTCGGTCATGGAGCACACCGACGAGACGTACCGCCCGAACCAGGAGCCCGGCAAGGCCGCGATGCGCAGCCAGCAGTCGAGCGAATCGCTGCAGCAGGGCGGCCTTCCGCCCGGCGGCGTTCCCGGCGCCCTGTCGAACCAGCCGCCGGGCAACCCGAGCGCGCCGATCGCGACCGCGCCCAAGCCCGGAACCCCGGGTGCCCCCGGAACCCCCGGTGCTCCGACTGCGCCTGGCGCGGCGAACGGTGCCCCCGCGCCGGTTGCGACCGCGGCGGTGGCCACCGGCTCCGGCAGCTCGCGCAAGGACGTCACGACCAACTACGAGCTCGACCGCTCGATCCGCCACGTGCAGCAAAGTGCCGGCGGCATCAAGCGGCTGTCGGTGGCGGTGGTCGTCAACTACAAGGATGCGACCGACGGCGCCGGCAAGACCAGCCCGCGCGCGCTCACCCCGGTCGAGATCGAGCAGATCCGGAACCTGACCCGCGAGGCCATGGGCTTCAGCCAGGACCGCGGCGACTCGCTCAACGTGGTCAACAGCGCCTTCGCGGACGACCACCGCGAGCCGGCCACGGCGGACGTCCCGTTCTGGCGCGACCGCGAGAACCTCGATCTCGGCAAGTCCGTCGGGCAGTACCTGCTGCTGGCCCTGCTCGCCCTGTTCGCCTGGTTCGCAGTGCTGCGGCCCCTGCTGCGCAAGCACCTGGCGCCGCCGCCCGCGCCGGCCCCGGCCGTGGCGAGCGTCCCGGACGACGCCGTCGCCGAGGAGCCGGAGTTGTCGCAGGAGCCGACGGTCTCCGCCGAAGAAAGCCTGCGCCAGCGCGAGGCCGCCCGCCAGAAGGCAGATATGGAATACGCCCATCAACTCGCCGACCAGGATCCCAAGCTGGTCGCCACGCTGATCCAGCACTGGATGAACGCCCATGATCAGTGAAACCGGAACCCGCAAGAGCGCCATCCTGCTGATGGCCCTCGGTGAAGACCGCGCCGCCGCGGCGCTGGCCCACCTCGCCACCTCCGAGGTGCAGACCCTCGGCCTCGCGATGGCGAAGCTCGCCGCGGTCTCCAAGGACGAGCTGAACTCGGTGCTGTCCGAGTTCCGCCAGGAGACCGAGCAGCTCTCGGCGCTGCACCTGGGCTCGAGCAGCTACATCCGCGCGGTGCTCAAGAAGGCGCTGGGCGACGACCGCGCCAGCAACCTGCTGGAGGACATCCTCCAGGCCGACGAGCCGCACAGCGGCATCGAGCGCCTGAACCAGCTCGAGGCCAGCGAGGTGGCCGAGCTGATCCGCGACGAGCATCCGCAGATCCTGGCGACCGTGCTGATCCACCTGGACCGCATGAAGGCCTCGGAGGTGCTCGAGAAGCTGCCGGCCCGCCTGCGCCACGACGTCATCATGCGCGTGGCCACCTTCGGCGGCGTGCAACCCTCGGCCCTCATGGAGCTGACCGACGTGCTGACCGAGATGCTGTCGGGCCAGGGCCTGAAGCGCAGCCGCCTGGGCGGCGTGCGCACCGCCGCCGAGATCGTCAACCTGATGGCGAGCGCGCAGGAAGAGGAAGCCATCGCCCATGTGCGCGAGCACGACGAGGCGCTGGCGCAGCGGATCATCGACGAGATGTTCGTGTTCGAGAACCTGCTGAGCCTGGAAGACCGCAGCATCCAGCGCCTGCTGAAGGACATCGAGTCCGACTCGCTGATCATCGCGCTCAAGGGCGCGCCGCAGGAGCTGCGCGACAAGTTCCTGAGCAACATGTCGACGCGTGCCGCCGAGACGCTGCGCGAGGACATGGAGCTGCGCGGACCGGTGCGCGTGTCGCAGGTCGAGGCCGAGCAGAAGTCCATCCTGCAGGTCGCCCGCCGCCTGGCCGAAGCCGGCGAGATCGTGATTGCCGCGCCGGGTACCGATGACTACGTCTGACCGCCCCTCCCCCTTCGGCTCGCGGGCCCGGCTGGCCGCGGCCTACCCGCTCGGCGCCGGCGCCGGCGCCAGCGGCGCCGCGTCGACCCGGCCGGCCCGGCCGCTGCTGTCGGCCTGGCAGCGCTGGGAGATGGACACGCTCGTCGAGCCCGCGGCGCCGGCTGCGGTGCCAGGTGCGCGCAAGAGCATCCCCGCCCCGGAGGCGCCGCCTTCGATGGCGCTGCTGCATGCCGCCGAGCTGGCGGCCCTGCGCCGCGAAGCGCGCAGCGCCGGCGAGGCCGAGGGTCGCCGCGAAGGCCGCGCCCTGGGGCGGTCCGAAGGCCATGCCGAGGGCCGCACCGAAGGGCTGGCCGCCGGCCTGGCCGCCGCCAGCGCGCATGCCGAACAGCTGCGCGCCCTCGCCGCCAGCCTGCCGGCGGCGCTGCGCCGCGCCGAGACCGAGCTGGCCGACGCAGTGCTGACGCTGGCGCTCGACGTCGCGCGCCAGGTGGTGCATCGCACGCTGCGCGCCGAGCCCGAGTGGGTGCTGCCGCTGGTGCAGGACCTGCTGCACACCGACCCCGCGCTGCAGGGCGAGCCGCGCCTGCTGCTGCATCCGGAGGACGTGGCGCTGGTGAAGAACAGCCTGGGCAACGAGCTGCAGGCCGCGGGCTGGCAAGTGCGCGCCGACGAGACCCTGAGCCGCGGCAGCTGCCGCGTGCAGTCGGCCAGCGGCGAGCTGGATGCGAGCCTCGAAACGCGCTGGAAGAGCGTCACCGCCGTGCTCCAGCGCGACATCGACGCGCAGGAACAATGAACCACCCCCGAAGCGCCTGCGGCGCCTCCCCCTCAAGGGGGCGATACCAGCGGCCCGGCGAAGCCGGTTCCGCGGTATCCCTGACATGGGCCTGCGCGGGTTTCATGCGTCGTGGGTCACGCCATAGCGCGGAGGAAAACTGAGATGCCTGCACTCGTTCAAAACACCACGGCCGCCAACCCCCACCTGCAGTCCTGGCTGGCCACGCTGGCCCAGGCCCGCAGCGACGTCAGCCGCTGCGCGATGACCACCCAGTCGGGCCGCCTGACGCGCGCGGTCGGCCTGGTGCTGGAGGCCGTCGGCCTGCAGCTGCCGGTCGGCAGCGACTGCCTGATCGAACTGCCCGCCGGCCATCCGCAGCGTCATGCCGAGGCCGAAGTGGTCGGCTTCGCGGGCGACCGGCTGTTCCTGATGCCGCAAAGCGAAGTGGCCGGCCTGGTGCCCGGCGCGCGCGTCTTCCCGCGCCCCGGCACGACCGGCTCCGCGCTCACGGGCGACGCCCACACCAAGCGCCTGCCGGTCGGCATCGGCATGCTCGGCCGCGTGGTCGACGCCGCCGGCCGCCCGCTCGACGGCCTCGGCCCGCTCGACATCAGCCGCAAGGTGCCGCTGTCCTCGCCGCCGGTGAACCCGCTGTCGCGGGCGCCGATCGACTCGGTGCTCGACGTCGGCGTGCGCGCCATCAACGCCATGCTCACGGTCGGCCGCGGCCAGCGCATGGGCCTGTTCGCAGGCTCCGGCGTCGGCAAGAGCGTGCTGCTCGGCATGATGGCGCGCTACACCAGCGCCGAAGTGATCGTGGTCGGCCTGATCGGCGAGCGCGGCCGCGAAGTCAAGGATTTCATCGAGAACACGCTCGGCGAGGAAGGCCTGGCGCGCGCCGTGGTGGTCGCCGCGCCGGCCGACAACTCGCCGCTGCTGCGGCTGCAGGGCGCGGCCTATGCCACCTGCCTGGCGGAGCACTTCCGCGACCTCGGCAAGGACGTGCTCCTGATCATGGACTCGCTGACCCGCTACGCGATGGCCCAGCGCGAGATCGCGCTGGCCGTGGGCGAGCCGCCGGCCACCAAGGGCTACCCGCCCTCGGTGTTCGCCAAGCTGCCGGCCCTGGTGGAGCGGGCCGGCAACGGCGCCCGCGATGCCCAGGGGCGCGGCGGCTCGATCACCGCTTTCTACACGGTGCTGTCCGAGGGCGACGACCAGCAGGACCCGATCGCCGACTCGGCCCGCGCCATCCTCGACGGCCACGTGGTGCTGTCGCGCACGCTGGCCGAGGCCGGCCACTACCCGGCGATCGACATCGAGGCCTCCATCAGCCGTGCGATGACCGCGCTGATCCCGGCCTCGCAGTTCGACACCGTGCGCCGCTTCAAGCAGATGCTGTCGCGCTACCAGCGCAACCGCGACCTGATCAGCGTCGGCGCCTATGCGCCCGGCCACGACCTGCAGCTGGATCAGGCGATCGCGATGTACCCGCGCATCGAGGCCTTCCTGCAGCAGTCGATGGAGGAGCCCACCGACTACGCGGCGTCGATCGCGCGCATGGGCCAGCTGTTCGAACCCGCCTGAGAAAGCAAGGAACCCCCATGGTCCAGAGACTTCCGCTCGACACCCTGACCGACCTGGCGCGCACGCAGACCGACGATGCCGCGCGCCGCCTGGGCGCGCTGCAGACCGCGCAGCTCAGTGCCAACCAGAAGCTCGACCTGCTGCTGCAGTACCGCCAGGACTACTACGACCAGTTGCACGCGCTGATGAACAAGGGCCTGCCGACCGCGCAGTGGCGCAACTACCAGGCCTTCCTGGGCACGCTCGACGGCGCCATCGAACAGCAGCGCGCGATCGTCGCCCAGGCGGCCAGCCGGCTCGACCACGGCCGCGTCGACTGGCAGCACCACAAGCGCCGCCTCAACTCCTTCGACACCCTGGCCGAGCGCGTGCGCCGCCAGGAGATGCTGGCGCAGGCCAAGCGCGAGCAGCGCGACAGCGACGAACGCTCGGCCCGCAAGTTCTTCGACCGCGCCGCCCATCCGACTCTTTGAAGTCCATCCTGGATCCGCCCATGCCCACACTCCTTCCTTCCGTCCATCCTTCCGGCCAGCCCGTCTCGCAGGCCGGCACGCGCGGCCGCGGCGCCGATCAGCCCGAGGGCCGCAGCTTCGGCGCGGCGCTGGACCGCTCGCGCGCCGCCAGCGCAGCGAAGACCTCCGCGTCTTCCGATGCCGCGCCGGACACCGTGGCATCGCGGCGGTCGCTGCGCGACGGCGAACGCAAGAGCGAACTCAGCGCCGCCGACGTGCTGGCCCTGCTGGCACCGCTCGCGGCCCCGATCGCGGCGCCGATCGTCGCCACCGCGGCCGATGCCCGCCGGGGCGCGGACGCCGCGGCGTCCACCGCGAAGGGCGCGGCCGTGCTGCCGGACGGGGTCGCAGCGGACGCTTGCGCATCCGCGATCGCGCTGCCGGCGGCCGACGCAGCGGCCTCGCAGGCCGCCGGCGCCGAGGAGACCGCCCAGGCCGTGGCACAGGATGCACCGGCGGCGGACGATGCCCCGGACACGCCGCACGCGGCCAAGCCGGCCAGCGCGATCGATCCAGGTAGGACCGCACTCGCGCGGCCGACCGCCGAGACGGCGGCAGCCGCCGAGCCGCAGGCCGCCACCGCACCAGCATCTCCGTCGGGCATGCCGCCGATTGCGGGCGCCAGGGCTGCAGCACCGTCCGCGGGCGAAGCCGGGGCGGCCTCCGCGGCTGCCCCCACCGACACACCCAGGACCGCCGCGATCCAGGCCGCCGCCGGTGCCGCGAGCTCGATCGCCGCCGGCAGCGCGCCCAAGAGCGCCGAGCCGCTCGACACCGACACCGCATCGACTCCGCAAGCGCCGCAGGCCCTCGCCTCGGCGATGCCGGCGGCGGCCGACCGTGCCGCCGCGACCCGCAACACCACGCCGGTGCTGTCGGTCGCGCCGCCCGTGGGCAGCGACGAATGGGGCCCGGCGATCGGCCGGCAGATGATCCGCATGAGCGCCAGCGGCCACCAGACGGCCGAGCTGAACCTCAACCCGGCCGGACTCGGCCCGCTCAAGGTGACGCTGTCGATGGGCGACAACCAGGCGCAGGCGATGTTCGTCTCGGCCCACGAAGGCGTGCGCCGCGCGGTCGAGGCGGCCCTGCCGCAGCTGCGCACCACGCTCGCCGAGCAGGGCATCAGCCTGGGCCACACCTCGGTCGGCGCAGAGACCCGCCAGCCGTCGCAGCAGGGCTTCGCCGAGCAGAACCCCGGACGCTCCTCCGGCCAGTCCGACCATCCGGGCGCCGGCCGCGGCTCCGACAGCGCCGCGGCGCCGCAACGCGCCGCCGCCCGCCCCGATGCCGTGCGCGCAGCGAGCGCCGGCCTGGACACCTTCGCCTGAAACGCGTCAATGAACGGATCTGAGGCGCTTTTCCACGCCTGATCGACCGTTCGCCAAGCCTTCAGTTCGCAAAGAATAGACCGAACAAGACATCGAGCTTCACCATGGCCACCAACACCTCAGTCACCGCCGCCCCTGCCGCCCCCCGCTCCTCGAAGCTGCTGATCGGCCTCCTGGTCGGGGTCGGCCTGCTGGCCGCCGGCGCGGCCGCCTATATCTTCGTCGGCCCCAGGCTCACGCAGGCCGAAGCCGCCAAGGCGGTGCCCGAGAAGCCGATCTTCGTCACGCTGGAGCCCCTGACCGTGAACCTCCAGGGCGAAGGCCGCGGCAAGTTCCTGCACGTCGGCATGGCGCTGAGGGTGCGCAGCGAGCCGTCGAAGGCGCAGATCGTCGAATTCATGCCCGAGCTGCGCAGCCGGGCCCTCATGCTGCTGTCGAACCGGAGCGCCGACTCCCTCGTTTCGCCCGAGGACAAGGCCAAGCTGGCCGAAGAAATCCGCGTCGAGCTCAACCGCCCGCTCAACAGCGAGTTGCCCGAGCAGGGCATCACCAGCGTCGCCTTCAACACCTTCGTGGTGCAGTGACCCCTACCAGGCAAGCCACCCATGGCCTATGAACAGGTCCTCTCGCAGGACGAGGTCGATGCACTGCTGCAAGGCGTCACCGGCGGCAGCGTCGACCAGACCAAATCTCCGCCTCCGCCGCCCGACGGCCTGCCGGCCTACGACCTCGGCGCGCCCGACCGCGTGGTCCGCAGCCGCATGCACACGCTGGAGGTCATCAACGACCGCTTCGCGCGCGGCCTGCGCAGCGCGCTGCTGAACTTCATGCGCCGCAGCCCCGACATCTCGGTCGGGCCGGTGCAGATCCAGCAGTACGCCGAGTTCGTGCGGCACCTGCCGGTGCCCGCGAACATCAACATGATGCACATGAAGCCGCTGCGGGGAACCGCGCTCTTCGTGTTCGATCCGAAGCTGGTCTTCCTGGTGGTCGACAACCTGTTCGGCAGCGACGGTCGCTACCACGTGCGGGTCGAGGGCCGCGACTTCACGCGCACCGAGCAGCGCATCATCAAGCGCCTGCTCGACCTGTCGCTGCAATGCTACGGCGAGGCCTGGCAGCCGGTGTTTCCGCTGGCCTTCGACTACGTGCGCGCCGAGATGCACGGCAAGCTGGCCAACATCGTGGCGCCCAACGAGGTGGTGATCAACACCACGCTGCAGATCGAGTTCGGCCCCATCGGCGGCTTCCTGCACGTGTGCATCCCCTACTCGATGATCGAGCCGATCCGCGACCTGCTGTCCAACCCGATCCAGGACGAGGTCGAGGTCGACAAGCGCTGGATCAAGCAGATGTCCAGGCAGATGCAGGCGGCCGACGTCGAGCTCACCGCGGACTTCGTGAAGATGTCCTCGACCATCGGCGAGATCCTCAAGCTCCAGGTCGGCGACGTGCTGCCGATCGAACTGCCGACCACGGTCGTCGCCAAGGTCGATGGCGTGCCGGTGATGGAGTGCGGCTTCGGCACCTCGAACGAGCGCTACGCCCTGCGCGTGCAAAACATGATCACCCACCAAGACAGCGATGTGAAGAACGACCATGACTGACAACACCTCCTTCGCCAGCGACACGGACGACTGGGCCAGCGCGCTGGCCGAGCAGACCGCCGCCACCCCTGCAGCGCCTGCCGCCCAGCCGGTGCCGGCCCCTGCCGCCGCCCAGGTCTTCCCGCAGATCCAGGAGCCGACCTCGGCCGCCGGCGTCTCGGCCGTGGACATCGCGCGCGTGATGGACGTGCCGGTGCAGCTCACCGCCGAGATCGGCCGCACCCGCATCACGATCAAGAGCCTGCTGCAACTCTCGCAAGGCTCGGTGGTCGAACTCGACGGCCTGGCCGGCGAGCCGCTCGACGTGCTGATCAACGGCTACCTGATCGCCCAGGGCGAAGTGGTGGTGGTCAACGACAAGTACGGCATCCGCCTGACCGACATCATCACGCCCTCCGAGCGGATGCAGAAGCTGGCGCGTTCATGAGCCGCACGGCCGTTCCGAAGGCGAATACCGCAGCGCGCAGCGCGGAGGCTTTCGAATGAGCCTTCCGACCGTGCCTTCCCATGCGGTCGAGGTGGCGCCGGTGGTCGGCGCCTCGGGCCTGCTGCAGGCCGGCCTCGGCATGCTGATGGTGCTGGGCCTGATCTTCGCGTGCGCCTGGCTGGCGCGCCGCTTCGGCCTGCAGCGCTTCGGCGGCGGCGGCCAGGTGGTGAAGGTGGTCTCCAGCGCCAGCGTCGGCCAGCGCGAGCGCGTGGTGGTGGTCGAGGTCTCGGGCACCTGGCTGGTGCTGGGCGTGACCTCCAGCCAGATCAACACGCTGCACAGCCTGCCGGCGCAGTCGCTGCCCCAAGCCAGCGCCGCCGAGCCGGCAGCCTTCAAGCCGATCGACCTGTTCGCGCAGAAGCTGCGCGAATCGCTCACCGGCAAGGCGCGGGCGGCCTCGTGAGCCACGCCCTTCGCCGCGGCCTTCGGGCCGGCCTCGTGCTGCTCGCGGCCACGCTGCCGATGGCGGCCTGGACCCAGGGCCTGCCCGGCCTGATCAGCACGCCCGGCCCCGGCGGCAGCCAGACCTGGTCGCTCAGCGTGCAGACGCTGGTGCTGCTGACCTCGCTGTCCTTCCTGCCGGCGCTGTTGCTGTGCATGACCAGCTTCACCCGCATCCTGATCGTGCTGGGCCTGCTGCGCACTGCCATCGGCACGCAGTCGTCGCCGCCGAACCAGATCCTGGTCGGCCTGTCGCTGTTCCTGACCTTCTTCGTCATGTCGCCGGTGTTCGACAAGGTCTACAACGAGGCCTACAAGCCCTTCTCGGAAAACAAGATCAGTACCGAGAAGGCGCTCGAGCGCGGCATCGAGCCCTTCAAGACCTTCATGCTGCGCCAGACCCGCGAGAACGACCTGGCCCTGTTCGCCAAGCTCGCCAAGGTGCCCGAGATGCAGGGGCCCGAGGACGTGCCGCTGCGCATCCTGCTGCCCTCCTTCGTGATCAGCGAGCTGAAAACCGCCTTCCAGATCGGCTTCACCATCTTCATTCCCTTCCTGATCATCGACCTGGTGGTCGCGAGCGTGCTGATGTCGATGGGCATGATGATGGTGCCGCCCGCCGGCATCGCCCTGCCCTTCAAGCTGATGCTGTTCGTGCTCGCCGATGGCTGGCAGCTGCTCATCGGCGCGCTCGCGCAAAGTTTCTACACATGAGCTCGCCCCCAGGTTGGGCTCACTTCGTGTAGCCCGCCCACCCCCTACCGGGGGCAACACCAGCGGCCCGGCAAAGCCGGTTCCGCGGTGTTTCACGAACACCCCGGAAGCGGGAACGACATGGATCGGAAGGAAGGAAACAGGATGACTCCAGAAACCATCATGTCGATGGGCAACCAGGCGATCCAGGTGTCGCTGGTGCTCGCCGCGCCGCTGCTTCTGGTGGCGCTGATCGTCGGCCTGATCATCAGCATCTTCCAGGCCGCGACCCAGATCAACGAGCAGACGCTGTCGTTCATCCCGAAGCTGCTGGCGGTGTTCGCGACGCTGGTGATCGCCGGTCCCTGGATGCTCAACCAGATGCTGGACTACATCCGCACGCTGTTCATGAGCATTCCGCAGCTCGTGGGCTGAATGTGGCCCCCACGCTCCTCACTTCGTGTGTCGCTGCCCCCCGAGGGGGCCGCAGGCCGCCTTGGGGCGGCCCGGCGCCGGCCTGGATGGCCCCCACGCTCCTCACTTCGTGTGTCGCTGCCCCCCGAGGGGGCCGCAGGCCGCCTTGGGGCGGCCCGGCGCCGGCCTGGATGGCCCCCACGCTCCTCACTTCGTGTGTCGCTGCCCCCCGAGGGGGAGTCAGCAGGCCGCCCGTCAGCGCGAAGCGCGGACTTCGCCGCGCTGGCGGCCCGGCGCCGGCCTGATGCCACCGGTCTTCGAGGTCACGTCGGCGCAGCTGACCGCATGGATGACGGCCTTCCTGTGGCCTTTCGTCCGGATGCTGGCGCTGGTCGGGACCGCCCCCATCTTCAGTGAATCGTGGGTGCCGCGCCCGGTCAAGGTCGCGATCGCGGCGCTGCTCGCGCTGGTCATCGCACCGACGCTGGGGGCCATGCCCTCGGTGCCGGTGGTCTCGGCCGGCGGGGTCTGGATCATCATCCAGCAGGTGCTGGTCGGCGCGGCCATGGGCTTCACGATGCGCATGGTGTTCATCGCGGTGCTGGCCGCGGGCGAGTACATCGGCCTGCAGATGGGCCTGTCGTTCGCGTCCTTCTTCGACCCGATGAACGGCGGCGCCACGATGGTGGTGGCGCGCTTTCTCAACATGCTGGCGATGCTGATCTTCGTCGCGATCGACGGCCACCTGCTGATGATCGCCGCGCTGGCCCAGAGCTTCGAGGCCCTGCCGATCGCCGACGCGCCGCTGGCCGCGCAGGGTTGGATGTTCCTGGTCTCGGGCGCCAGCCAGATCTTCGCCAGCGGCATGATGCTCTCGCTGCCGCTGGTGGCCGCGCTCCTGATCCTCAACCTCGCGATGGGCATCCTGAACCGCGCCTCGCCGCAGTTCAGCATCTTCGCGGTGGGCTTCCCGCTGACGCTGCTGGCGGGGATCGGGATGCTGCAGCTGCTGATGCCGCACCTGGGCGCGTTCCTCGAACCGCGCTTTGCGGCCGGGCTCGATGCCATGGTGCGCTTCGCTGCGGCATTGCGGCGCTGAACCCATCGAGCGCCTCGAACAGGTACAGTCCCGGCCTTCCGTCCCTTTGCCGCTTCGGCTCGCCCCGACGGCCCGATGCCCCATGCAAGCCATCCAGTACTTCAACCCGACGGCCCTGATCGACTCCGTGGTCAGCCTGGTCTTCGCCTTCTTGCTGGGCGCCATGATCGGCTTCGAACGGCAGGTGCGCCAGCGCACGGCGGGCTTGCGCACCAACACCCTGGTGGCGGTCGGCGCCGCCATCTTCGTGCTGCTGGGCGATCGCCTGTTCCAGATTCATGGCGGCAACCAGGGCCCGATCCACGTGGTCGCCTACGTGGTGTCCGGCATCGGCTTCCTCGGTGCGGGCGCGATCATGAAGGAGGGCGCGAACGTCACGGGTCTCAACACCGCCGCCACGCTCTGGGGGTCGGGCGCGGTGGGCGCCTGTGCCGGCGCCGGCCTGATCGGCGAGGCCATCATTGCGGCGATGTTCGTGCTGGCCAGCAACACGCTGCTGCGCCCGGTGGTCAACCGGATCAATCGCCAGCCCGTCAACGAAGCGGCCAGCGAGGCGATGTACACGGTCTACGTGATCTGCAGCAGCCAGAGCCAGGCCGACGTGCGCGAGAAGGCGATCGAGCTGCTGGAAGCCGCCGACTACCCGGTGCGCGAGGTCGACCAGCATCCCTTCGGCCAGACGGAGATCGAGATCGATGCCCGGCTCTATGCCACTGCCGTGGAGGCGGAGGCGCTGGACAAGGTCACGGCGGCCCTCGAGGCCCATCCGGGCGTCTCCCAGGCCTTCTGGAATTCGAGCGGCGAGGAATAGCGCCGGCGGCGCGAGCGACGGCGCAACCGGGCAATTCCCCGCACCTTCACCCGTCGTCCCGTCGCTCCAGCACCGCGCGATCCCATTCGGCGAGTCCCGCCGCGGCACCATAGGTGCTCTGCAGGAACGCCAGGAGGTCGAGATCCGGCGTCGCCGCCGTACGCACCGCGTCGTACGGCAGGATGAACTCGCGTGCCGGTGGGTGGTAGAAGGCAGCGGTCGGCTGCACCCGTTGCTCTCCGTATCCCGGCGGCTCCGGGTAGGCGTAGGCGTAGAACGCAGGCTCCTCGAAGGCGCCGCCGCCTGGCCAGAAGCCGGCGCTGCTGCATTCGTGCGAGTAGGCCTCGACCATCACGCGTTGGGGGCAGTTCGGAGCACCCCCGGGGTGGCGCGGTGCCACCCGACCCGAAAAGCGCGTGCAAGCAAGGTCGAAGCTTCCCCAGAAGAAGTGCATCGGACTCTGCTTGCCTGCAAAGCCGCTGCGGAAGATCTTGAACACGCGATCGACCTGCAGCAAGGCACGCCACCAGCGGTGGACGGCCGCCGCGTCGTACGAGGCGTGCGCCACGTCCTGTGCGAAGGGAACGGCGGTTTCCACTTCCACAGGCTTCGGCATGAGCGTCGGCGTCACGCCCAGCGACTTCAACGCGTCGGTGTACTTCGCGTAGAAGCTTGCCACCGACATCGGCGCAAGTGCCAGTCGGCACGCTTCGCCCTCACTGGTGCGCAGCACAAGGACATGGTCGATGAAGTCGAACTCCACCACCACGAGCTTCGAAAGCCAAGGCATCGGCGACGTGGTGAGTCCTCGTTCACTGACGTACAGCGTCACCTGCCACCAGTGGTTCTCCATGGGCGCGAGCGCGAGCCGCGTCTTGCCCACGATCTGGGTCCACATGTGAAGCGTGGCATACGTCTCGCGCCACTGTGCCAGCGACAGTTCAGGCCATTCCATGCCGGGCCGCGCGTCTCGCATGGGAGTTGAATCTGGCATGGCTGGCTCCTGATGAAGTGGACGCCGAGGGGGCACAAGTCGTCCCGGCCTCGACGGCCAGGCCGTTGCTCAGGAGTCCAGCGGCGGCCTTCTCGGCTGCATTCTCGGGACTTCCTTTTCTACAGCGTTGCCGGCTGCCGGCCCTTTCCGGCCGGCGTCATTTCGGCCCGATGTGTTCGACGAGGAAATCGAGAACGAGACGGCGGACAACCCGATCACGAACAGCGTCATCATGAGGTTTCGCTCGACGGCACGCTTTCCTTCGCTGAAAAGCCAACGCAGGCCCGCCACCAATTTGTATCCCTCAAACAATCGCATCTCGGTATTCATGGATTTCGTTGAATTTCTTGCTTTCTCCTGACAAATCATATTTCCAAGTCCTTCTCGCTCGCAAGCGTTCCCGCAAATGCCCGAATCCTCATGCCCTGCCCTTGACTCTGCATCAATGTCCGCCATTGGCGAGCGCTTCGCGCGGCAGCCTAGCCAACCACCCCGCCAGCGCGCAAACCAGCACAAGAACCGCCCATGAACCGGCCGCCATGGCCTGCGGCGAAGGTGGAGGCGGCGCCATCGTCATGCCGACCACCGTGAAGACAAGAACGAGCAGCGACAGCATGGTGAGTGCGATCAACCTGCCGCGGGGCAGCCGGCATCCAGGAATGAACAGGCAGAGGCCAATCACCACGATGGCGGCCTCGACGGCCAAGGCTGCAGGCATGTGCTGCCAGAGGCCGACGCCCACCTTCGCCGATCCGGCGCCGGCCAGAGGCATTTCAGGCCTGTGAACCAGGGCGTCGAGGAGCCAATGCGAGAAGACCGCCGCGGCGACCAGTGCGGCGACGCGCACCTTCGAAGGTCCGAGGCGTCCGTACGAGACGAACGCTGCCGCGCCCGCCAAGGCGGACCAGACCGCGGCGGCCAGCAATCCATGCGAGCAGGGAAACACGAATTCCGCCTGGTGCGTGCTGGCGAAGTCCGCGGGCAGCGTGACGGACTCCCAGCCAAGCAGCACGAAGAGCCACAAGACCAGGTCGAGAAGCAGCCCGGCGGCGATGAACACGCCCACGTTCACCCGCCGTTCGGCGCGCCCCAAGGCCAGGCCGACGCCCATGTGACCAGCGAACATCGGGAGCTCCTTTCCGAGAACGACCAGACCCGCATTGTTGGGCGATCCCGCGCCTGCCTGGCTCTTCAATCGAAGAGAAGGCCGCGCGGCAACTCTCTCACAGGTAGTTGAAGAGCGAAATCGAAGCCAGCTTCGCAAAGGTCATCTGCGTCGCCTGCAGCGAGGTCTGGCGCTGGTAGAACTCCGAGATCGCGCTGGCCGGATCGAGGTCCTGCACCGCCGAGAGGTAGCTCTTGTCCATCAGGTCGCGCGCTGCGCCGCCGACGTCGAGGGCGTCGATCTCGTTCATGCGCGAACCCACCGACGACAGGACGGTCAGCACGTTGTCGTGCGCGTTCGTGACCTTGACGTTGGCGGTGCTCAGCGCGTTCTGCAGCTTGGCCTGCGCCGCAGCGCCGCCGCCGGTGAGCGGCGTGCGCAGTGCCGTCACCAGCGCGCCGATGGTCGCGAAGATGTCGGTGCCCGCATTCTTGGCGGTGCTGACGCTGAAGCTGTCGCCGTCGTCCGGCGTGCCGCTGAGGCTGATCTGCAAGCCGCCGAAGGCGATCGGCGAGCCGGCCGTGAAGGCGCCGCTGGCGGCGACCACGGCGGGCACGTCGTTGGTCAGCACAGTGTAGTTGCCGCCCAGGAAGCTGATCCGGAAATCCTTGCCGTAGTCCGGCGCGGTCGCATCGACCACGCCGACCGGACCGAAGACCCCGGTGCCGCTGTTTCCCGCCGCGCCCGAGGTGACATAGCCCGCGCCGCCCTGCACCGACTGGAACACGCTGCGGCCGTCGTCGGAGGTCGACAGCTGGCGCGCCACGTCGATCTGCATCAGGCGCTGGCCCTGGTCGCCGACATACTGCACGAAGCCGCCAGCCTGCGCGACGAAGGGCGGGTTGGCGCTCTTGTAGCCGGCAAACAGGAACTGGCCGTTGCCGTCGTCGGTGTTCGCGAGGCCCACGAGCTGGTCGAGGTTGCTCTGGATCGCGGTGGCCAGCGAGGCCCGGTCGGCGTCCGAGATCGTGCCGTTGCCGGCCTGCACGGTCAGGGTCTTGATGTTCTGCAACAGCACGGTGGTGCTGTCGAGCGCGGTCTCCTCGCGCTTGAGCGACAGCATCGCGCGCTCGCGGCTGGTGGCGTACTGCGAGGATTCAGCCAGCGTCTGGCTGACGCCGAGCGCCCGCGCCGCGCCGACCGGGTCGTCGCCGGCCGTCAGGAACTTGGTCCCGGCGGACAGCCGCTGCTGGACGTTGAAGAGGTTCTGCTGCTGCAGGCCCATCGCGAAGGTGTTCCGCTCGAAGAACGAACTGGTGCTGATGCGCATCACGGCTCCTGGAATTGGGTGGGGTTCGGTGGGATCAGCTGCGGATGCCGAGGATCGCGTCGAAGATGGTCGAGGCGGTCTGGATCACCTTCGCATTGGCCTGGTACATCTGCTGGTACATCAGCAGGTTGGCGGTTTCCTCGTCCTGGTTGACGCCCGAGATCGACTGCTGGCTGGCCTTGATCTGGGTGGTCACGCTCTCCTGCGTCTTGGCGGCGACCTTGATTTCCATCGTCTTGTTGCCGACTTCGCTGACCAGCTGCGAGTAGGCGCCGTTGAAGGTGGTGGTGCCGTTGCCCATCGTGGTCTGGCGCTGCAGCGCGCCGAGCAGCAGCGCGTTGCTGCCGTCGGAGACGCCGGCGCTGTTCTTGCCGACGGTGAAGGTGTCGCCGTTGGCCGGCGCGCCCGTCATCGTCATGCTGATGCCGTCGAAGCTGATCTTGGCGCCGGCCGTGTAGGGCACGGGGGTGTTGGCCGGATAGATCGTGGAGGTGCCGTTGGCCAGCGTCACGGTGACCGCGGAGGCCGCGGGGAAGCCCGACAGCATGCCGGTCGCCGCGTCGTAGCTCAGCGTCACGTTGGCCGCCAGCGGCGTGCCGGGGTAGCTGGCGTCGACGGTCGCGGCGCCGAGCTTCCCGCTGCCCTGGTTGCCGGCGCTGTTGCCGGTGATCACGGGCGAGGCCGCAGCCACCTTGGCCGGGTCCAGCACCAGCACGTCCAGGTCGCGCGCGCCGTTGCGGGTGGGCTGCACCAGGAAGGTGTCGCCGTCCTGCGCCGTGCCGCTCGCCTGCGACAGGCTCACGCCGTCGAAGGTGATCGGGAAGGTGGTGAAGGTGCCCATGGCCTGCTTGTCCGACAGCCGGGTCACCGAGTAGTTCAGCGTGCCTGCCACATCCTTGACTTGAATCGAGTAGTCGCTGGTGCTGAGCTGGTTGGTGTTCGTCACGCTGCCGGCGAGCACCAGGTTGCCGGTGTTCTTCGCGTTCGAGAAGATGCCGGGCGCGGCGGTCGTGAAGAAGTCCGTCCCGAGCGCGCCGTTGAGGTCGACGCCCAGCTTGTGCTGGTCGTTGAAGGCGCCCGACACCGCCATCGCGAGCCGGCCGATCGCATTCTGCGCGGGGATGAGCGTCTGGGCCCGGAACGACATCAGGCCGCCCAGCGAACCGCCCGTGATGACGTTGTCGCCGAGCTCGGACACCGTGCCCGACAGGCCCACCAGGGCCACCGTGGTGCGGGTCGGATCGGCGGCCGACGGCACCGCCTTCACGGTCGCGGCCTGGTCCCCCATCACCAGCGACTGGCCGTTGCCCATGAAGACGTTGTACTTGCCGTTGTCCTGCTCCAGCACCTTGACGTCGGCGATCTGGCTCAGCTCGCTCACCAGCTGGTCGCGCTGGTCCAGCAGGTCGTTCGGGGGCTGGCCGCCGGCGACCGCGCTCATCATGCTGATCTGCTGGTTGAGACTCGCGATCTTGCTGGAATAGGTGTTGATCTGGGCCACGCTGCCCGTGACCTGCTCGTTCAGCGACGCATTGAGGTCGCTCAGGTAGCGGTCGGTGGCGCGGAACTTGTTGGACAACGACTGCGCCGAGCTGATCAGCTGCTGGCGCGCCGCCGGATCGGCCGGCGTGTTGGCGACGCCTTGCACCGCCGTGAAGAAGCTCTGCATCAACGGGCTCAGGCCGGCGGTCTTGTCGGCCAGCAGGGAGTCGATGCGGCTGATCTCGGTGCCGTAGGCGTTCAGCGCCGCCGAGGAAGACTGGGCCGACGCGAGTTGCGCGGTGAGATAGCGGTCGTAGCTGCGGTTGATCGTGGTGACGCCGGCGCCGGTGCCGATGTATCCCGAGCCGGTGCCGATCGCGGCGTTGGTGGCGACCTGGGCGACCTGCCGGCTGTAGCCCGCGGTGTACACGTTGGCGGTGTTGTGGGCCGTGGTCATCAGCGCGGTGCGGGCGACGCTGAGGCCGCTCAGACCCGTAAAGAACAAGCTTCCTGACATGGAGAATTACCTGGTTGTCTGTGGGGTGGGTGTGACTCGCGGCATCGTCGCTGCGATGCCTTCGAGATCTATATCGGCAGCGTCAGGCCAAAATTGAAGGCCGCGCGTCGTCCTGGTCACGGAGCCTGAAGATGCCGACAACATCCGAGAGCCCCCCCGCCTGCTCCTGCAAGGATTGCGCCGCAGCCGAGGCTTCCTCGACCAGCGCCGCGTTCTTCTGCGTCACCTGGTCCATCTGCGTGATCGCCTGGTTGATCTGCTCGATCCCCGAGGTCTGCTCCTGGCTCGCCGCCGTGATCTCGCCCATGATGTCCGTCACGCGCTTCACGCTGCCGACGATCTCTTCCATGGTCTTGCCCGCTTCGGCCACCAGCGCGCTGCCCGCGCCGACCTTGCCCACCGAGTCGTCGATCAGGCCCTTGATCTCCTTGGCCGCGGCCGCCGAGCGCTGCGCGAGGCTGCGCACCTCGGCCGCCACCACCGCGAAGCCCCGGCCCTGCTCGCCGGCCCGCGCGGCTTCCACCGCCGCGTTCAGCGCCAGGATGTTGGTCTGGAAGGCGATGCCGTCGATGACCCCGATGATGTCGACGATCTTCTTGGAAGAGGCATTGATGGACGCCATGGTGTCCACCACCTGGCTCACCACCTCGCCGCCCTTGACCGCCACTTCGGAGGCCGAGGCCGCCAGCTGGTTGGCCTGGCGCGCGTTGTCGGCGTTCTGCTTCACGGTCGAGGTCAGCTCTTCCATCGACGCCGCGGTCTGTTCCAGCGAGCTCGCCTGCTCCTCGGTGCGCGACGACAGGTCCTGGTTGCCGGCCGCGATCTCGCCCGAAGCGGTGGCGATCGTGTCGCTCGAGGCCTTGATCTTTCCGACCACTGCGGTCAGTTCGATCTGCATCTGCCGGATCGAATGCAGCAAGCTGCCGGCACGCGCGGAGCCGGTGTCGACCTCCACCGCCAGATCGCCACTGGCGAAGCGGCCGACGACCTCCGCCGCATAGGCGGGCTCGCCGCCCAACTGCCGCCCCAGCGAACGCGCGACCATCAGCCCCATGCCCACGCTGGCCAGGAGCCCGACCGCGGCGATCACCAGCATCATCCAGCGCGAACTGCGATAGGTGTCGGCGGCTTGCTCCGCGCTGGCCTTGGCGAGCGCGTTGCTGTGCGCCACCATGGCTTCGAGCACTTCCTCGAGCGCGCGGGAGTCCTTCAGCAGCTGCGTGCTGTCGTCGCCCACCCGGCCGTCGAACTGCGAGCTGTCGAGCGATTGCTTGCCCACCAGCGCGACGAAATCCGCCATGCGCTGCTTCAGCGGCGCGATCTGGGTTTCGTACTGCCGATAGAGCGTCGCGCCGGCCTCGCTCTCGGCGAACAGCGGCTTGGCCACCGCGGCCCGCGCCTCGAGGTCTTCGATCGACTTGCGGATCGCGACGGACCCCGTATTGCGCTCGCCGCGCGTGGACGCCGACAGCAGCGTCATCTGGGACCGGCTGGCGTAGAGCAGCGCGATGTTGGCATCCTGCAAGGCCTGCAGGGTGTTCAGCTCATGGTGGTAGAGCCTGTCGGTCGACGCGCTGATGCGCGCCATGTGAAAGATGCCAAGCGCACTGACCACGGTGCCGAGGACCGCGACCACAAGAAAACTCAAGACCAGCTTGACAGTCACACGTAGCTGTTGAAACCACTGCATTCCTACTCCTTCGATGGCGGCCCTTGGCGGGCCTGGCTTTTAGAACTCGGTCCAGTCTCCAGACGCTGCGAGCTTCGGCTCGGATCGGGCCGACTCCGCGGTGCGCTTCGGCGCCGATGACGGGGCGGCCGCACCGGCCGGCTTGCGGGGCTGCACCTTGGCCTTCGATTTCGCCTGCGCAATCACGCGCGCGGCGTCGCCGTCGCTGGCCATCTTGAAGACGCTGACGGCCTGCACCAGGCTCGACGCCTGTTCCTGCAGCGAGCCGGCGGCCGCCGCTGCCTCTTCCACCAACGCCGCGTTCTGCTGCGTCACCTGGTCCATCTGCGTGATCGCCTGGTTGATCTGCTCGATCCCCGAGGTCTGCTCCTGGCTGGCCGCCGTGATCTCGCCCATGATGTCCGTCACGCGCTTCACGCTGTCCACGATCTCTTCCATCGTCCGGCCCGCTTGCGCCACCTGCTTGCTGCCTTCCTCGACCTTGTCCACCGAGTCTCCGATCAGCGTCTTGATCTCCTTGGCCGCCGCCGCCGAGCGCTGCGCCAGGCTGCGCACTTCCGACGCCACCACCGCGAAGCCCCGGCCCTGCTCGCCGGCCCGCGCGGCTTCCACCGCCGCGTTCAGCGCCAGGATGTTGGTCTGGAAGGCGATGCCGTCGATGACGCCGATGATGTCCACGATCTTGCGCGAGGAGGCGTTGATCGAGCCCATGGTGTCCACCACCTGGCTCACCACGCTGCCGCCGCGCACCGCCACCTCGGAGGCCGAGACCGCCAGCTGGTTCGCCTGCCGCGCGTTGTCGGCGTTCTGCTTCACCGTGCTCGTGAGCTCTTCCATCGAGGCCGCCGTCTCTTCCAGCGAGCTCGCCTGCTCCTCGGTGCGCGACGACAGGTCCTGGTTGCCGGTGGCGATCTGGCTCGACGCCGTCGCGATCGTGTCGGTGCCGCTGCGCACTTCGCCCACGATCTTCACCAGGCTGGCGTTCATCTCCTTCAGCGCCTGCATCAGCTGGCCGGTCTCATCGGTCGTATGCGCCTCGACGCGGCTGGTCAGGTCGCCGGCAGCCACCGATTGCGCGACTTTCACCGCTTCGGACAGCGGCTTCGCCACGATGCGGGCGATCCACAGCGCCAGCACCAGGCCCAGGGCCACGCTGCACAGCAGGATGCCGATGACCCAGAGCCTGGCGTCCGCATAGACCGCGCCCGCCATGTCGCTGGCCTGGGTGGCACCGGCCTCGTTCACCGCGCCCAGCTTGTCGAGCATCTGCGCCAGCTCGCGGTTCACCCGCAGGGATTCGCCGCGGATCAGGGCAGTCGCCTCCTCGTTCTTCTGGGCGCGGGACAGGGCGATGACCTTTTCGTGCTCCAGCGCGTACTGGCCCATCGCCTTGACGTATTCGGGGAAGATCTGCTTTTCTTCGGGTTCGGAGATCAGCTTCTCGTAGAAGGAGCGGCTCTTCAGCAGTTCGCCCCAGGTGTCGGCCATCGACTTCTCATAGCCGGCCATCTCGCTGTCCGTGGTGGACAGGATGTGCTGAAGTTCCTGGGCCCGGTAGCGCGACATCAGGCCCTTCATGTCGAGCACCGCGCGCGTGGCGGGCATCCAGTTGGTCGTGATGTCGGTCGACATCTGGTTGACCTTCGAGAGCTGCACGACCGAGAAGACACCGACGAAGACCGTCAGCGCCAGCACGGCGATGAATGAAATCAGGAGCTTGGACGCAATCCTGAGGTTGTAGAACGCTTTCATGGAATTTCCCTTGTGGCTCTGGGCCGTGTGATGGATTGCCGGCCTCTCGCCGTCGCTTTTGCTGGAGGGCCTCGGCTCAGAATTCGGTCCAGTCGCCCGTGGCAGCGCCTGCCGAAGCCAGCTGCGGCGCGGTCGATCCCTTTTTCTCGGGGCCCTTCACCGGCGTCCTGGCGCTCGCCTTCGGTGCGGCGGCCGCCACGGCGGGACGTCCCGGCACCGCGGGACTGCGTCCGCCGCTGCCGGCTCCCAGCTTGAAGACGCTGACCGCCTGCACCAGGCTCGACGCCTGTTCCTGCAGCGAGCCGGCGGCCGCCGCGGCCTCTTCCACCAGCGCCGCGTTCTGCTGCGTCACCTGGTCCATCTGCGTGATCGCCTGGTTGATCTGCTCGATCCCCGAGGTCTGCTCCTGGCTGGCCGCCGTGATCTCGCCCATGATGTCCGTCACGCGCTTCACGCTGTCCACGATCTCTTCCATCGTCCGGCCCGCTTGCGCCACCTGCTTGCTGCCCTCCTCGACCT
>NZ_JBFUBW010000024.1:0-123799 GCF_056405555.1 Variovorax sp. P1_G12
CTCCATGCGCTCCATGCGGGCGTCGATCTGGACCACGCGGTCCTGTTCGAGCGAGCGCACCGAGCCGACCGGCAGCGCCTGGTTCTCGCTGCGCACCGCGTCCACCACCTGGCTGGCGCTGACGCCGAAGGCCTCCATCGCCTGCGGATTGAGATAGATGTTGATCTCGCGCTTGGTGCCGCCGACCAGCGTGACGGAGCCGACGCCGCGCACGTTCTCCAGGCGCTTCTTGAGCACCTGGTCGGCCCAGTTGGTGAGCTCGACCGCGCTGGGCTGCTGCTCCTTCGGCCCTTCGGGCAGCACCGCCACCGACCAGACGGCGCGCGAGGCCGGGTCGAAGCGCAGCACGCGCGGGTCCTTCACCTCGTCGCGGAACAGCGGCCGCACGCCGGCCACCTTCTCGCGCACGTCCTCGGCCGCCTTGCGGCCGTCGACATAGAGCTGGAACTCGATGATGACGACCGACTGGCCTTCATAGCTGCGCGAGGTCAGCGCGTTGATGCCGGCGATCGAGTTGACGCCTTCCTCGATCTTCTTGGTGACCTCGCTCTCGACGATCTCGGGCGAGGCGCCGGGGTACTCGGTGATCACCACCACCACCGGGAAATCGATGTTCGGAAACTGGTCGACCTGCAGCCGCTGGTAGGAGAAGGCGCCCAGCACCACCAGGGCGAGCATCAACATGGTCGCGAAGACCGGGTTCTTGAGACTGACGCGGGTGAACCACATGCCGTGCCAGCCTCAGGGTGCGCTGCGCGCTGAAGGAACGGCGGTCGGCGCGGTGCCCGTGGCGACCGGCGTCAGCCGCACCGCCGTGCCCTGGCGCAGCGGGCCGAGGCTGCCGGCCACCACCACCGCGCCGTCGTCGATGCCGCGCACCGAGACCATCGTCTGGCCGTCGAACTGGCCGCGCAGGCCGGTCTCGACCGGACGGTGCACGATGCGGCCGTCGACCACCATCTGCACGTAGGGCGCCGGCTTGTCGGTGCGCACCGCGCTCAGCGGCAGGGCCAGCGTTTCGGTGCGGCCGACGTCGATCGTGCCCTGCGCGAACAGCCCCTGGCGAAAGCCCGTGCTGCGGTCGAGCCGCAGGTAGACCAGCACGCTGCGGCTGCCCGCCTGCGCGCTCGGGTTGACCCGCGCCACGCTGGCGCCGACGCTGCGTTCGCCGCTCTTCGGGTCGGTCGCGCCGCTGCCCTCGATCTGCAGGCTGGCGCGCTGGCCGACGCGCACCGCGACTGAGTCGGCCGCGGCCAGCGTGGCCTCGACCTCGATGCGGCTCAGGTCCACCACTTCGATGATCTTGGCATCGATCCCGACGCGCTCGCCCGATTGGGCGAAGCGCTGCGCCACCTGGCCCGCGATCGGGCTCTTGAGCACGGTGTCGTCGAGCGACTTGCGGGTCATCTCGACCGCCGCCAGCGCGGCGCGGTGGGTCGACAGCGCCGAATTGAGATTCGACTGCGAGGTCTCGAGCGCGGTCCGGGAGATGAAGCCCTGATCGACCAGCGCCTTGTTGTTGTCGAAGGTGCGCTGCGCCACCTCGGCCTGGGCGCGGGCCGAATCGGCCTGCTCCTGGGCCTGGCGCAGGCGCGACTGGTATTCGATCGGGTCGATGCGCGCGATCACCTGGCCCGCCGCGACCGTGTCGCCCTCGCGCACCGCGAGCCCGATCAGCTCGCCGGCGACACGGGCCTTGACCTGTGCCGAATCGACCGCCCTGAGCGTGCCCGAGACCGGCAGCGTTTCGGCGAGCTCGCGGCGCGCGACCCGCACCACGTCGGCCGGCGAGAGTTCCACCACGGTCTCGGCCGCGGGTGCGCCGGCCGTCAGCTTGGCCTGCTGCGCCTTGCGCGCGCCAAGGGCGCGCAGCGCGCCGCCTACGAGAAGCACCAGGATCAGCGCCGCGACGGCCCACTTCATCGTTCTTTTCATGCGGCAGCCTTCGGCGGCAGGCTGAGGCCGTGCAGCACGGTCTCGGCCTGGAGCGCCAGGTATTTCTCGGGGTCGATGTCGGATTTCTCGTCGAAGCAGATGGCGGGCGAGTGCTTGGTGAGCATCAGGAAGATCATCGGCGCGATGACGGTGTAGATCGCGAGGTCGACGTCGACCGGCGCGAACTCGCCACTGTCGACGCCGCGCTGGACGATGCGCCGCAGCAGCCTGTGGCCCGGCTGCACCACTTCGCGGCGATAGAACTCGGCCAGTTCGGGAAAGTTCCGGCCCTCGCTCATCATCAGCTTCGTCAGGCCCGAGGCCTTGGTCGAGCCGACGCGTTCCCACCAGATCCGCATGCAGTAGCGCAGCATGTCGGCGGTGCTGCCTTCGTACTCGTCGAACTCGCGGTTCCACTCGGTGAAGCGGCCGGCCAGGTTCTCGATCACGACGGCTTTGAACAGCTCTTCCTTGCTCTGGAAGTAAAGGAAGAGGGTGCCCTTGGAGACGCCGGCGCGGACCGCGACCTCCTCCGAGCGGGTGGCGGCGAAGCCTTTCTCGACGAACAGGTCCAGCGCCGCCTCCAGCAACTCGCCCGGACGGGCCTCCTTGCGCCGCTCGCGCTTGGCGCTCACGGGACACAACTTGTCCTTGAGGAATCGGGGAGCGGGCATGTGAATTAATGACTGACGGGTTAGTAATGTAGTGAGGCCGGTGCGGGGCGTCAAGCCGGCACAATGCGGAGTTCGTCTCGACCTTCGCCGGAGTTGCCATGCCCTCGCCATCCTCGCCAACCGAATCCATCGTCCTCGGCGGTGGCTGCTTCTGGTGCACCGAAGCGGTGTTCGACCGCGTGCAGGGCGTGCTGGATGTGGAGTCCGGCTACAGCAACGGACAGGTCGTGAACCCGAGCTACGACCAGGTCTGCACCGGCCGCACCGGCCATGCCGAAGTCGTCAAGGTGGCTTTCGACCCGTCGCAGATCGCTTTGCGCGAGATCCTCGAGATCTTCTTCGTGGTGCACGACCCGACCACCCTCAACCGCCAGGGCAACGACGCCGGCACCCAGTACCGCAGCGGCATCTACTACACCGACGAGGCGCAGAAGCAAGTGGCCGAGGAGGTGATCCGCGAGATCGCCGACGGCGGAACCTACCGTTCGCCGATCGTGACCGAGGTCGCGCCGCTGGCCAACTACTCGACCGCCGAGGCCTACCACCAGGACTACTTCCTGAACCACCCGGACCAGGGCTACTGCGCCTTCGTGGTCGGGCCCAAGGTCGAGAAGTTTCAGAAGACCTTCGCGGCCCGCGTGAAAGCTTGAAACCTCGCGGGACAGACCAAGAAACTGCGAAGCAGTTTTTGCTCTGTCCTCGACCAACCTGAAACTTCGCGGGACAGACCAAGAAACTGCGAAGCAGTTTTTGCTCTGTCCTCGACTGACTAAAGATGCCTTTTGCCCAGCGCACCCTCCGCAGCCGCACCCTGTTGTGCGCGCTGGCGTTCGCGCTGTGGGCCGCGACCACGCTGGGCCTGCTGCACAGCGCGCTGCACGGTTCGCCGCCGGCACCGTCGGCCGCTGTCTCCGCGCAGGTCGACGAGGCTGCGGCCTCGCACGGCCTGTCCGCGCTCTTCGGTGTCCACACCGAGGCCGAGTGCCGGCTCTACGACCAGTTGTCCCACGGGTCGGCCGCGCCTTGCGTGCCCCCGGTCTTCCTGCCGGTGCTGCTGCCGGCCGCCAGCTTCGTCTGGCTCGAGGGCGAAGTCTTCGCCCGCTGGATCGCGCTGTTCGACGCGCGCGGTCCGCCTTCCGCTCGCTGAATCCCCCTGCCTTCCGGTTGCCGACCCCGCCTGGCGGGGCGCGGCCGGCTGTTCATCGATTCAACGAGTGTTCCTTCATGACTTTCCTTTTTCATCGCCATGGCGTTGGCGCCGCGGTGCTGTCCTTCCTGTCCTGCGCCGCCGGCGGCGCCTGGGCGCAAGCCTCTCCTGGCGCACCGGCGCCCTCGCTCGGCGAGATCACCGTCACCGGCAATCCGCTCGGCGCCAGCGACCTGATCGTGCCGACCACGTCGCTCGCGAACGAAGCCCTGCTGCTGCGTTCCCAGTCCACCCTCGGCGAGACGCTGAACGGCCTGCCGGGCGTCAACAGCACCTACTTCGGTCCCAACGCGAGCCGGCCCACGATCCGCGGCCAGGACGGCGACCGCATCCGCATCCTGCAGAACGGCGGCAGCGCGCCCGACGCCTCGGCCCTGAGCTACGACCACGCCGTGCCGGTCGATGCGCTGGTGACGGACCGGCTCGAGGTGCTGCGCGGACCGGCCGCGCTGCAGTACGGAGGGAGTGCGGTCGGCGGCGTGGTCAACGTGATCGACAACCGCATCCCGACCGAACCGATCGAGGGCTTCGGCGGCCGCGCCGACCTGGGCTACGCCACCGGCAACCGCGAGAAGGCGGGCGGCGTGGTGCTCGAAGGCGGCACCGACCGCTATGCGCTGCACGTCGATGCCTTCCGGCGCGATTCCGACGACGTCTCGGTGCCGATCGAACTGGGCTGCGAGAAGCCCGGGCATCTCGGTTTCGCGCGCAAGATCTGCAACTCGGCCAACCAGGCCGACGGCGGCGCCTTCGGCGGCACGCTGTTCTTCGACCAGGGCTGGATCGGCGCCTCGGCCAGCACCTACCGCAGCACCTACGGCACCGTGGCCGAGCCCGACGTCACGATCGGCATGAAGTCCGACCGCTACGCGCTCGAGGGCGAATGGCGGCCCGGTGGCTTCTTCAGCAGCGTCCATGCCAAATTCAGCCGCACCGAGTACCGCCACACCGAGTACGAGGGCCCGTTGCCTGGCACCACCTTCACCAACGACAGCAACGACCTGCGCATCGAGGCGCGGCACCGCAAGATCGGCGATCTCGAGGGCATGGTCGGCTTCACCAGCGAGAGCGGCCGTTTCTCGGCCAATGGCGAGGAGGCCTTCGCGCCGAACAGCCGCACCAAGGCCAATGCGCTGTTCCTGCACGAGGAGCTCGGCACCTCGTGGGGGCGGCTGAGCTTCGGCGCCCGCACCGAGCAGGTCAAGGTGCAATCGCTCGGCGATCCGTCCAGCCCGGAGGTCACGCGCTTCTTCGTCGGCGAGCGCGACTTCCACCCGAGCAGCGCCGCCTTCGGTGGGCTGGTGAACCTGTCGCCGCAATGGCAGCTGACCTCGAACCTCGCCTACACCGAGCGGGCGCCGAAGGACTACGAGCTGTTCGCCAACGGCCCCCACCTGGCGACCGCGGCCTGGGAGACCGGCGACCCGAACCTCAAGGTGGAGAAGTCGACCGGCCTGGACCTGGGCGCCCAATGGAAGTCCGGCGCCCACACGGCCAAGGTGAACGCCTACGCGACCCGCTTCAGCAACTACATCGGGCTCACCGCCACCGGCAACGTGCGCAGTGCCGACGGCGAACTCAATCCACCGCCGATCGAGACGGCGGACGGGCAATTGCTGTTCCCCGAGGTGTTCGCCGACTACGTCTACCACGGGGTGCGAGCCCGCTTCACCGGCCTCGAGGCCAACGGCAACCTGCAACTGCTCGGCGCCGACGGCTTCTCGCGCCCGGCTGACGGCTCCACGCTCGACCTCGAGTGGCGCGGCGACCTGGTGCGCGCCACCAACACCGACACCAACGAGCCGCTGCCGCGCATCGCGCCGTGGCGCATCGGCAGCACGCTGGCCTATGGCAACGGCCCCTGGAGCGCGCGCCTGGGCTTCGACTACTACGCGGCGCAGAACCGCGTGCCGCCGCTGGGCGACCGCGCGACCGAGGCCTACACGCTCTGGGCCGCGTCGGTCAGCTACCAGATGCGGGTGCAGCGCGCCAATCTCACCTGGTATGCGCGCGTCGACAACATCGGCAACGCGCTGGCCTACAGCGCGACCTCGATCCTGACGACCACGGTGTACCCCAATGCGCCGCTGCCGGGGCGCAGCCTGAAGGTGGGATTGCGGGCGACGTTCTAGGTGGCTGGCCCCCACGCTCCCCCACTGCGTGTGGGTCGCTGCCCCCCGAGGGGGAGTCTGCAGGCCGCCCGTTTGCGCGAAGCGCGGACTTCGCCGCGCTGGCGGCCCGGCGCCGGCCTGGGCCTCGGCTATTCTCGACGGGCATGAATGGTCCCGTCGTTTCCTCGCTGCTGCCCGTGGTGTTCCTCATCGCGGCCGGCTACCTGGCGGGGAGGCTTCGCTGGATCCAGGGCGGTGCGGTCAAGGACCTGTCGAACCTGGTGTTCCTGCTGCTGGCGCCGCCGCTGCTGTTCCGCTCGATGAGCACGGTGCGCCTGGAGCAACTGAGCCTGAAGCCGGTGGCGGCCTATTTCGTCGCCGCCGGCCTGATCTTCGCGGCCACGCTGGCGTGGCGCGGCTTCAACCGCACCGGCGTCGTGCTGGCGCTCGCCAACACCTACAGCAACACCGTCATGATCGGCATTGCGCTGGTGGGCCTGGCCTACGGGCCCGAGGGCATGGTGGTGCTGCTGACGCTGATCTCGCTGCATTCGCTGGTGCTCCTGACCAGCGCCACCGTGTTCCTCGAGCTCGCGGTGGCGCACGAGGACGCGCAGCGCCACGCGTCGGGCCGGGAGGGGCGGCGCGCGATGGCACGCGCCGTGGCGCGCGCGCTGCGCAACGCGATCATCCATCCGGTGCAGGCGCCGATCCTGCTGGGCCTGCTGTTCGCGCAGACCGGGCTCGCGATTCCCGAGGCGCTGGACAAGCCGATCGCCTTGCTCGGGCAGGCCTTCAGCCCGGTGGCCCTGGTGCTCGTCGGCATCACGCTGGCGCTGACGCCGGTGGGCCTGCACTGGCGCAACGCGCTGACCCAGGCGCTGGTCAAGAACCTGGTGCATCCGGCGCTGGTGGCGGTGCTCGGCTGGGCCTTCGGCCTGCGCGGCCTGCCGCTGACCGTGATGGTGGTGGCCGCCGCGCTGCCGATCGGCGCCAACGTGTTCCTGTTCGCGCAGCGCTACCGGACCTCGGAAGCGCTGATCACCGCGAGCGTGGTGGTTTCGACGGTCATGGCGCTGGCGACGCTCTCCATTGTGATGGCGGTCGCGGGCCGGCTCTGAGCCCGGCCGAACCTCAGGGCGCCAGCCGTTCGCGCACCCAGTCGCCACCTTCGCGGCGATAGCGCAGCCGGTCGTGCAGCCGGCTCTTGCGGCCCTGCCAGAACTCCCAGCGGTCGGGTTCCAGCCGGAAGCCGCCCCAGTGCGGCGGCCGCGGCGGCGAGAGCAGGTGCTTCGCGGCCTGCACCGCGGCGTTCTTCACGAGCACGTCGCGCCCGCTGATGACCTCGCTCTGCGGGCTGGCCCAGGCGCCGATGCGGGAGTCGAGCGGGCGGCTCGCGAAGTAGGCGTCGCTCTCGGCGGCGTCGACCTTGCGGACCCGTCCCTCGATGCGCACCACGCGCTCGAGCTCGACCCAATGGAACTGCAGCGCCGCATAGGGATTGCCGGCCAGCTCCTGGCCCTTGCGGCTCTGGTAGTTGGTGTACCAGACGACGCCGCGGGCGCCGTAGCCCTTGATCAGCACGATGCGGGTGGAGGGGCGCAGGTCGCCGCCGACGGTGGCCAGGGTCATCGCGTTGGGTTCGGGCACCTGGGCGTCGATCGCCTCGGCAAGCCAGCGTTCGAACAGGTCGAGCGGGTCGGCGGCGCTGCTGGTTTCGTCGAGCGCGGCGCGCTCGTAGCTTTTGCGCAGTGCGGCCAGCGATTCGTTGGTTGAACTCATGGCGCCATTGTTGCGCAAGCCAAGCGGAGATACTGCGGGCCATGAACGCCGTGCCCGAAATTCGACCACCGACTGTCATCGTCCTCGCCTCCGGAAGCGGCGAGCGCTTCCGCGCCGCCGGCGGCGCCGGCCACAAGCTGCAGGCGATGCTGGCCGGCGCCACGGTGCTGGACCACACGCTGGCGGCGGTGCGCGCGAGCGGCCTGCCCTGGCATCTGGAGGACGCCGGCCACCCCGGCATGGGCGACTCGATCGCCGCCGCCGTGCGGGCCACGGCCGATGCCGCGGGCTGGCTGATCCTGCCGGCCGACCTGCCGCTGGTGCAGCCCGCGACCCTGAACGCCGTGGCGCGTGCGCTGGGTCCGGCGGTGCAGGCGGCACAGCCGCACTACGGCGGCCAGCGCGGCCATCCGGTGGGCTTCGCCGCCAGCTGCTTCGACCCGCTTTCGCAGCTGTCGGGCAACCAGGGCGCTGCCCCCGTGCTGCGTGCGCTCAGGGAGGCAGGGCAGGTGGCCGACATCGAGGTCGACGACATCGGTGTCGTGACCGACATCGACACCCCCGAAGAACTCGCGCGCGCCGAGGCCTTGATCAAGGCGCGGCTTGGCTAACGCTTCAGGCCGGCGCCGGGCCGCCCCAAGGCGGCCTGCGGCCCCCTCGGGGGGCAGCGACCCACACGCAGTGGGGGAGCGTGGGGGCTAGCTAGCTCCGGGCGATGATCCCGCAGGCGACGCGCGGGCCGGAGTTGCCGGCCGGCTGGGTCGTGAAGTCGTCGCGGTCGCGGTGCACCACCAGCGCGCGGCCGATCACGTTGTTGGCGGCGCCTTCGGTCATCGAGATGTTGTGCACGTCGACGCTGAAACGCGCCACGCCGGCGGCGTCGGCCACCAGGCTCGGCAGCTCGCCCGCATGGCTGCCGGGCGCGGCGAACTTGCCGTGCGTGCCGCCGGCCGGATTGAAGTGGCCGCCCGAGGCATTGCCGTTGTCGCCGCAGTCGCCCTTTTCGTGGATATGGAAGCCGTGCTCGGTGCCCGGCGCAAAGCCACGGACCTCGCCCTTGACGCGCACGCCGTGGTCGAGCGCCGTGAATGTCACCTTGCCCACGGTCGGATTCGGCGAGATCGCGCCGGTCGGCGCGAGCTCGGCGGTGGCGCCGGCCTTGGGGCCCAGGGTGCCGCAGGCCGCGAGCAGGCCGGCCGCGACGACGGCGAGGGCAGGGACGATGTGGCGAGGGCGCATGATCAAGTTACTCCTTGGTTTTCTGGGTTGACGCTGAAGGGTACATCGCAGCGGCAGGCTCGCCGCTGTCGGCCGATGCCGACAGGCGCGAATCCGCCAGCCTGACCAGCCGTGCCAGCGCGGCATCGTGGATCGCATGGCGCCGCAGCTCGAGCAGGGTCTGGTGCGCATAGTCCAGCGAGCTGCCGTAGCGGCCGACCGCGGTCTTGAAGATCAGGGCGTAGCGCTCGTCGCTCAACTCCCCGGTGAAGTTGGGGCTGTGCCGCGACAGCGTGAAGGCCAGCGCACGCACCGTCGAATGGGGCGTCGCGCACTCGAGCCAGCGCGGATCGTAGACGCCGGTCGGCATCTCGCGCAACCAGAGCCGGCCCAGGGTTTCGAGCCCGTGGGCGGCAGGCACGCGGAACACCATGCCGCGGCAGCTGCCGCCCGACAACAGGCCGAACACCAGTCCGGGGTTCTCGACCGTGCCGCGGTTGACCCGGCTCCACATCTTGAGCGCGCGGTGCCAGCCGTGGACCCGGGCCGGATGCCGCTCGACGAAGCCGAAATCCGGCCGCCAGATCAGTGAACCGTAGCCGAACAGCCAGAGGTCCTCGTGGCCGCCCCATTCGGCGATCACGCGGTCGAGCATCGGCTTGGGATCGCGAAGGGGCTTCGGCAGCGGGCCCAGGCCGGGCGGCCCGGGGTCGCCGACCGGGCCGTCGGAGGCGGCACCTACAATTTGGCGGTCATGGTTCACCGCACCATTATTTACCGACCCCTCAACTACGGAGATCCGCCCATGTCAGCCAACAGTGATGACGAAAGCCAGCAGAACTTCATCCTCGCCTTCCTGCTCGGCCTGATCGCCCTCGTGATCCTGTTCGTGATCGGGATCGTGCTCTACACCCGCAGCCATGCGCCGGCTCCGGCGACGCCCCCGGTGGCCGCGGCCGTGCCGGTGACCACGCTGGCGGTCGTGACCGAGACCGTGACGGTCGTGATTCCCGACGGCGCCAGCATCCGCGTCATCGGCGGGGTCGTGAACTTCTATTTCGCCACCGCCAGCGCCGACCTGGCGCCGGGCGCAGCCGAGGCCCTGGCCGTGGTCATCAAGGGCGTCGAGAGCGGCCGCAAGGCGGTGATTTCGGGCTTCCATGACACCACCGGCGACGCCGCGATCAACGAGGCCCTGGCGAAGAAGCGCGCCGAGACCGTGCGCGACGTGCTGACCGGCCTCGGCGTCCCGGCCGACAAGGTCGAGCTCGAGAAGCCGGCCGTCACGTCCGGCACGGGGAACAATGCCGAAGCCCGCCGGGTCGAAGTCAAGTTGCTGGATTGAGCGCCAGCGCACTCGCAGCGATGCAAAGCCCGGCTCGTCCGGGTTTTTTCATTTGGACTTGATACCATGCACTTCCGAGCCGCCGCCGCGTCGCGGCTCTCCGGCAGAGCGACACACCCCATGACCACACATCCCACCGTCCGCGCTGTCACCGAGCGCATCCGCGCGCGCAGCCAGAGCCTGCGCAGCGCCTACCTGCAGGACCTGGCCGAAACCCGAAGCCGCGACCGCGGCTCCGACCGGATGGGCTGCGCCAACGTCGCGCATGCCGTGGCCGGTATCCCGGCCAACGACAAGTTCAAGGTCGTGAGCGAGCGGGCGCCCAACATCGGCATCGTCACCGCCTACAACGACATGCTCTCGGCCCATGCGCCGTACCAGGGCTACCCCGACATCGTCAAGCACGAGGCGCGCCGCCTCGGCGCCACCGCCCAGGTGGCCGGCGGCGTGCCCGCGATGTGCGACGGTGTCACCCAGGGCACGCCCGGCATGGAGCTGAGCCTGTTCAGCCGCGACGTCATCGCGATGGGCACCGCGGTGGCGCTCACGCACGACATGTTCGATGCCGCGCTGCTGCTCGGCGTCTGCGACAAGATCGTGCCGGGCCTGCTGATCGGCGCGCTGCATTTCGGCCACCTGCCGACCGTCTTCGTGCCCGCCGGGCCGATGCCCTCGGGCCTGTCGAACACCGCCAAGTCGAAGGTGCGCGAGCAGGCGGCCCAGGGGCTGGTCGGGCGCCAGGGCCTGCTCGACGCCGAGATGCAGGCCTACCACGCGCAGGGCACCTGCACCTTCTACGGCACCGCCAACAGCAACCAGATGCTGCTCGAGGCCATGGGCCTGCACGTGCCGGGCTCGGCCTTCATCCAGCCCGGCGACGACATGCGCGAGGCGCTCACGCGCGAGGCGGTGCGCACCGTGCTGGGGCGGGCAACGGACGCCGCCTTCGCGGTGCCGCCGATCGGCGAGCTGGTCGACGAGCGCGTGATCGTCAATGCCATGGCGGCGCTGCTCGCCACCGGCGGCTCGACCAACCACCTGATCCACTGGGTCGCGGTGGCGCGCGCCGCCGGCATCCTGATCGACTGGAACGATTTCGCCGAGCTGTCGGAAGTGGTGCCCTTGCTGGCGCGGGTCTATCCCAACGGCAGCGCCGACGTCAATGGTTTCCAGGCCGCAGGAGGGCCGGGCTTCGTGATCGGCGAACTGCTCGACGCCGGCCTGATGCATGCCGACGTGCTCAGCGTGCGGGCCGGCGGCATCCGCGAATTCGCCGGCATTCCGCAACTCGCCGGGGCTCCTTCGGACGAACGCTCGCTCAAGTGGGCGGCCGCCGCACCGTCGAAGGACGACAGCATCGCGCGGCCGGTCTCGGCGCCCTTCAGCGCCACCGGCGGGCTCAAGCTGCTGCAGGGCAACCTGGGCCGCAGCGTGATCAAGGTGTCCTCGGTGCCGACCGACCGCCACGTGATCGAGGCGCCCGCGCGGGTCTTCGATTCGCAGGCCGCGCTGCAGCAGGCCTTCACCGCCGGCGAGCTCGAGCGCGACGTGGTCTGCGTGGTGCGCTGGCAGGGCCCGCAGGCCAACGGCATGCCCGAGCTGCACAAGCTCACGCCGCCGCTGTCGGTGCTGCAGGGCAAGGGCTTCCGGGTGGCGCTGGTGACCGATGGCCGCATGAGCGGCGCGTCCGGCAAGGTGCCGGCCGCGATCCACGTCTCGCCCGAGGCCGCCGCCGGCGGGCCGCTGGCCAAGGTGCGCGACGGCGACCTGATCCGGCTCGATGGCGTGGCCGGCACCCTCACCGTGCTGCTGCCCGAGGACGAATGGGCGGCGCGCGAAACCGCGACCATGCCCGACGAGGCGCGTGCCGCCAACGGCCGCGGCCTGGGCCGCGACTTGTTCGCCGGCATGCGGCGCAATGCATTGACTGCTGAAGAAGGAGCCTGCTCATGGCTGTGAAAGATTCGTTGTCCGCGCTCGATGTGATGCGCGACGCCCCGGTGATTCCGGTCATCGTGCTGCACGACGTCAAGGACGCGGTGCCGCTGGCGCGCGCGCTGGTGGCCGGCGGCATCCGCATGCTCGAGGTCACGCTGCGCACCCGCGAGGCGCTCGAGTGCATCGAGCTGATCGCCAAGGAAGTGCCCGAGGCCGTGGCCGGCGCCGGCACCATCCGCAGCGCCGCCGATGCCCAGGCCTCGGCGCTGGCCGGCGCGAAATTCGGCGTCAGCCCCGGCTACACGCGCGCGGTCGGCAAGGCCTGCCACGACCTCGGACTGCCGCTCCTGCCCGGCGTCGCGACCGGCAGCGAGATCATGATGGCCCAGGAAGACGGCCTGACCGAGCTCAAGTTCTTCCCGGCCGTGCAGGCCGGCGGCCTGGCGATGCTCAAGGCCTGGCAAGGACCCTTCGGCGACGTCAAGTTCTGCCCCACGGGCGGCGTCCACGCCGGCAACGCGCACGAGTTCCTCGCGCTGTCCAACGTCGCCTGCGTCGGCGGCTCGTGGATCGTGCCGACCGACGCCATCGCCGCCGGCGACTGGGGCCGCATCGAGGCGCTGGCGCGCGAGGCCAGCCAACTGGCGCGCTGAGGGCCGGGGCATGGGAGAGATCCTGGAAGGCAGCGAACTGAAGGTCATCGCCTTCGACGTCTTCGGCACCGTGGTCGACTGGTATTCCGGCATTGCCGCCGAGGCCGAGCGGCTGCTGCCCGGTGTCGATGGCGGCGCCTTCGCGCTGGCCTGGCGCGCCGGCTACCAGCCCGCGATGCAGGGCGTGATGGGGCGCCTGGCGGCCGGCGAGGGCGGCTTCACGCTGCTCGACGAACTGCACATGGGCATCCTCGGCGATGTGCTGCGCGAATTCGGAGCGGCCGATCTCGACGCCGGCAAGAAGCGCGAACTCAACAAGGCCTGGCACCGGCTGCCGGCATGGCCCGATGCGGTCGAGGGGCTGGCCCGGCTCAAGCGCAAGTACACGATCTGCACGCTCTCCAACGGCAACATCGGCCTGCTGACCGAGATGGCCAAGCGCGCCGGCCTGCCCTGGGACTGCGTGCTGTCGGCGGAAGTGTTCAAGGCCTACAAGCCCGACCCGCGCACCTACATCGGCGTGGCCGCGGTGTTCGATGTCACGCCAGGGCAGGTGATGCTGGCGGCCGCGCACCACGACGACCTGGCGGCGGCCCGCGCCTGCGGCCTGCGCACCGGCTACATCGAGCGGCCCCTGGAGTTCGGCCCCGGGCGGCCGAAGGATGTCTCGCCGCAGCCCGACAACACGCTGCACGCACGGGACATCGGGGCGCTGGCGGATCTGCTGGGCTGCTGATTTTTCGCTGAAAGTACGCATGCAGATATTTCTCTGCATGTGTTCGATGCTTCAGCACCGGATTCCGGACTGAGCCTACTGACGTGTCTGTCTTGCGCACCTAGAGTGTGCATCGACAAGAACGAACGTGAGGGTGGGAGCCGGTGCCAATGAAGACACACTTGAGAGCCGTTGCCTCGGCACGCTGCTGCGACGGCCGTAGCCGCACCCCCTTGCTGTCTCGCTGCGCACGCTAGGGGCCGCGCATGGCGATTTCGCGACGAGCCTTGTTCGGCAAGCTCGACCTGACCCTGTTCCGCGCCATCGAATCAGCCACGGCATTCGCCAAGCTTCGAGGCAACCCCTATGTCGAGCTGACGCACTGGCTGCATCAGCTCTGGCAGCTCAGCGACAGCGACCTGCACCGGATCTGCCGCCACTATCAGATCGAGCCGCAATCGGTCGAGCGCGACCTGGCATCGGCGCTGGCCGCGCTGCCCTCCGGGGCTTCGTCGCTCAGCGATTTTTCGCATCACATTGGCGCCGCGATCGAACGGGCCTGGGTCCTGTCCAGTCTTGAGTTCGGCGGCCACTGCGTCCGCAGCGCCTGGCTGCTTGCCGCATTGCTGCAAACCCCCGATCTGCGCGGCGTGATGCTGGCCATCTCGCCCGCCTTCAAGAAGATACCGGCCGAGCAGCTCACCGAGTCGCTGGCGTCTCTCATCGCAGGTTCGCCGGAATCGAACGAGGGGCCACATGATGGTTCAGGGCTGGCATCGGCCATGCCCGGCGAAGCCAGTGGCGCCATCGCACTGGAAGCCGACGGAAGTTCGGCGCTGGCCAAATACTGCGTCGACCTGACGCAGCGTGCACGTGCCAGCGAGATCGATCCCGTGATCGGTCGCGAGCACGAGATCCGCACCATGGTCGACATCCTGCTGCGCCGTCGGCAGAACAACCCCCTGCTGACCGGCGAGGCCGGCGTCGGCAAGACCGCGGTGGTGGAGGGGCTGGCGCTCGCCATCGCTCGCGCCGAAGTGCCGGCCAGCCTGCGCGAGGTCCGCCTGCTGAGCCTCGACGTCGGCGCGCTGCTGGCCGGTGCCAGCCTGCGCGGCGAATTCGAGTCGCGCCTCAAGAGCCTGCTCGAGGAAGCGAGCCGCTCGCCGCAGCCCGTGATCCTGTTCGTCGACGAAGTGCATACCTTGATCGGCGCCGGCGGCCAGGCCGGCACCGGCGATGCGGCCAATCTGCTCAAGCCGGCGTTGGCGCGCGGCACCTTGCGCACCATCGGCGCGACCACCTGGAGTGAATACAAGCGCCATATCGAAAAGGACCCGGCGCTCACACGCCGCTTCCAGGTGCTGCAGGTCGCGGAGCCTGAAGAAACGTCAGCCATCGAGATGGTGCGCGGTCTGGTCGCGACCTTCACCGCGCACCATGGCGTCACCGTGCTCGACGAAGCCGTGCGCGCCGCCGTGCTGCTGTCGCATCGCTACATCCCGGCGCGCCAGCTGCCCGACAAGGCCATCAGCCTGCTCGATACCGCCTGCGCCCGTGTCGCCATGTCGCTGCAGACGCCGCCGGCCGCCGTGGAGCATCTGCGCCAGCGCATCGCGGCCTTGCGGACCGAACTCGACCTGCTCGACAAAGAAGGCGTGGTCGCCCAGGGCCGGGAAGGCCGTTCGGCGCGCATCGCCGCCATCCAGGCAGAGCTTGCTTGCGTGACCGACGAACTGTCGGCGCAGGAACAACGCTGGCAGGACGAACTCGCCATGGTCCGAAAGATCCAGGCCCTGCGCGCCGAGCATCTGGCCGACGCCGTACCGGCGCCATCCGCCGAACTGACGGCGCTCGAAGCCGCACTCGCCGATTGCCAGCAGGAGGCGCCGCTGATCTTCCCGCAGGTCGACGAAGACGTCGTGGCCGCCATCGTCGCCGACTGGACGGGCATCCCGGTCGGGCGCATGGTGCAGGACGATGTGGCCGCCGTGTTCCAGCTGCACGCGACGCTCGACCGTCGCGTCATCGGCCAGGGCGACGCGCTCAAGGTCATCACCGAGCGCGTCCAGACGGCCCGCGCGCGCCTGATCGATCCCGACAAGCCCGTGGGCGTCTTTCTCCTGGTGGGTCCATCGGGCGTGGGCAAGACCGAAACCGCACTGGCGCTGGCCGAGGCGATGTATGGCGGCGAGCAGAACCTCATCACCATCAACATGAGCGAGTTCCAGGAGTCGCACACCGTGTCGACGCTCAAGGGCGCGCCGCCGGGCTACGTGGGCTACGGCGAGGGCGGCGTGCTGACCGAGGCCGTGCGCCGCAAGCCCTACAGCGTGATCCTGCTCGACGAGGTCGAGAAGGCCCACCCCGACGTGCACGAGATCTTCTTCCAGGTCTTCGACAAGGGCTGGATGGAAGACGGGGAAGGGCGGCGCATCGACTTCCGCAACTGCACGATCCTGCTCACCAGCAACACCGGCTCCGATCTGATCACGTCGCTGTGCGAAGACCCGGCGCTGATTCCTGGCGCAGCCGCGCTGCGCGAAGCCCTGCAGTCGCCACTGCGGCAGGTGTTTCCGGCGGCCTTCATCGGGCGGCTGACAGTCGTGCCGTATCTGCCGCTGGCCGAGAGCGCGCTGGGCGACATCGTCACGCTGCACCTGAATCGCGTGGTCGACCGCATGCAGGCGCAGCACGGCATCGCGCTGAGCTATTCGCCGGCGCTGGTCAAGCACGTCATCGAGCAGTGCGGCACCCACGAGACAGGCGCGCGCCGCCTGATCGGCTTCATCGAGCAGAACCTGTTGCCGGTGCTTTCGCGGCATTGGCTGGGTGCCTTGCAGGAGCGACGACGGATCGTTCGGCTGGCGGTCGACATGTCGAACGAAGACTTCGCCTGCGAAGTCGAGTACGGCTGAAGCCGTGGCAACGCCACTTTCCATTCTTTCCCCAACCCCGGAGTCTTCATGAGCTACCAGAACAGCCAGAAATTCATCGCTCGCAACCGAGCGCCGCGTGTGCAGATCGAATACGACGTCGAGATCTACGGCTCGGAGAAAAAGATCGAGCTGCCCTTCGTCATGGGCGTGCTGGCCGACCTGTCGGGCAAGCCGGTCGAGCCGCTGCCCACCGTGAGCGAGCGCAAGTTCCTCGACATCGACATCGACAACTTCGACGAGCGCATGAAGGCGATCCAGCCGCGCGTCGCGTTCTCGGTGGCCAACACCCTGACTGGCGAAGGCCGCCTGATGGTCGACATGAGCTTCGAGAGCATCGACGACTTCTCGCCGGCCGCCGTGGCGCGCAAGGTCGGTCCGCTCAAGCAACTGCTCGACGCCCGCACGCAACTCTCGAACCTGCAGACCTACATGGATGGCAAGGCCGGGGCCGAGAGCCTGATCAACAAGCTCATGCAGGACCCGGCGCTGATGAAGTCGCTCACTGCGGCACCGAAGCCCAAGGCAGCGGACGAGAGCGGCGCCGAAGCCGCCACTGCCTGAACGCAGCGCCGAAACGCATCCAGTCTCACAGGGAGGAACCATGAAACCCAACACCAAGCAGGCCCCCAGCGCCCCGACCCAATTCGCCG
Source organism: Variovorax sp. P1_G12 (assembly GCF_056405555.1). Taxonomy (NCBI): domain Bacteria; kingdom Pseudomonadati; phylum Pseudomonadota; class Betaproteobacteria; order Burkholderiales; family Comamonadaceae; genus Variovorax; species Variovorax sp. P1_G12. Next base: position 17,165 of record NZ_JBFUBW010000024.1, read on the forward strand.
AGATCTCCGATTTCTCGTCCTTGCTCGACAAGGAATTCAAGCCGAAGACCGAAGAGGCCCGCGATGCCGTCGAGGCCGCGGTCCGTACCCTGGCCGAGCAGGCGCTGGTCAACGCGGCCACGATGACCGACGACGCCTACAGCAACATCGAGGCCGTCATCGCCGAGATCGACCGCAAGCTGTCCGAGCAGATCAACCTCGTGATGCACAAGGAAGAGTTCCAGAAGCTCGAGTCCGCCTGGCGCGGCATGCACCACCTGGTCTACAACACCGAGACCGACGAGAAGCTCAAGATCCGCTTCATGGACATCTCGAAGGACGAGATGCGCCGCACCATGCGCCGCCACAAGGGCATCGCCTGGGACCAGAGCCCGATCTTCAAGCGCGTCTACGAAGAGGAATACGGGCAACTCGGCGGCGAGCCCTACGGCTGCCTGGTCGCCGACTACTACTTCGATCACACGCCGGCCGACGTCGAACTGCTGGCCGCCATCGCCAAGATCTCAGCCGCATCGCATGCGCCTTTCATTGCGGGCTCGTCGCCGGCGCTGCTCGGCATGGAGTCGTGGCAGGAACTCGCCAACCCGCGCGACCTGGCCAAGATCACCTCGAACCTCGAACATGCGCCGTGGAATTCGCTGCGCGAGACCGAGGACTCGCGCTACGTCGGCCTGGCCATGCCGCGCTTCCTGGCGCGCCTGCCCTACGGCGTGAAGACGAACCCGGTCGACGAGTTTGACTTCGAGGAAGAAACCGAAGGCGCGGACCACCGCAACTACGTGTGGAGCAATGCGGCCTACGCCATGGCCGTCAACATCAACCGCAGCTTCAAGCTCTACGGCTGGTGCACCATGATCCGCGGCGTCGAATCGGGCGGCACGGTCGAGAACCTGCCCTGCCACACCTTCCCGACCGACGACGGCGGCTTCGACATGAAGTGCCCGACCGAGATCGCGATCTCGGATCGGCGCGAAGCCGAACTCGCCAAGGCCGGCCTGATTCCCCTGGTGCATCGCAAGAACACCGACCACGCGGCCTTCATCGGCGCGCAGTCGATGCAGAAGCCGCAGGAGTACATGGACCCGGACGCGACCGCCAATGCCAACCTGTCGGCGCGCCTGCCCTACCTGTTCGCGAGCACGCGCTTTGCGCACTACCTCAAGTGCATCGTGCGCGACAAGATCGGCACCTTCAAGGAGCGCGACGAGATGCAGCGCTGGCTCAACGAATGGATCATGCATTACGTCGACGCCGACCCTGCCAACTCCTCGCAGGAAACCAAGGCGCGGCGTCCGCTCGCTGCGGCCGAGGTGGTGGTCGAGGACATCGAAGGCAATCCGGGCTACTACAGCGCGAAGTTCTTCCTGCGTCCGCACTTCCAGCTCGAAGGCCTCACGGTCTCGCTGCGCCTGGTCGCGAAGCTGCCGTCGCTCAAGGAAGCGGCCTGAGCGACTGCGTCTTCAAGCATTGATGAAGCGGCGCGAAAAAGACGCCGCCCGACGAAGAGACGCCGGTGCGCATCTGCGCTCGCGGCGGCCCATCCACTCATAAAAAAGCAAATACTGCTCAGGGGAATTTCATGTCTCAAGATATCTTTCTGAAACTCAACGGCATCGAAGGCGAGGCGCCCGACGCGGCCCACAAGAACGAGATCGAAGTGCTGTCCTTCAACTGGAAGGTCGCGCAGGAATCGATGATGCACGCCGGCTCGGGCGGCGGCGCCGGCAAGGCCACCGTGGACGACCTGGAGTTCGACCATTACGTCGATCGCTCCAGCCCCAACCTCATGAAGTACTGCCTGACCGGCAAGCACGTGGCCGAAGCCAAGCTCACGGTCCGCAAGGCCGGCGGCAACCCGCTCGAGTACCTCAAGTTCACCTTCACCGACGTGATCATCACCAGCGTCGCGCCGAAGGGCTCCAACAGCGACGAATCGCGCGTGCGCGAGACCGTGCGCCTGTCCTTCTCGAAGGTCAAGCAGGAGTACGCCGTGCAGAACGCCCAGGGCGGCAGCGCCGGCGCCATCACGGCCGGCTACGACATCAAGGGCAACAAGGAGTCCTGATGCGCGGGCCCGGCATGCCGGGCCCTGCGAGGAACCGCGCCTCCGGCCGCGGATGCATGCCCGCATCGCGCGCGACCGGGGCGGGGCTCCTTTTCCTTTTTCCGATCCTCACCAAGTTCAGCATGGCCCTCCACTTGTCAGATCCCTGGCGCATCGCGATCGCCTGCGCGCTGGCGGCGATTGCCCTGACGGCGCGGGCGCAGATCTCGGTGTCCGTCGAGCCGCCGTCCCTGCCCTCGGCACCATCCTTCGCCGCGCCGTCCTCGTTCTCGACGCCGTTCTCCTATCCACGGGAGCAGACCAAGCTCGACATCAGGCTCACGGCGGCCAGCGACCTGAACCCGGACGACAAGGGCAGGGCGGCGCCGATCTTGGTGCGCATCTACGAACTGCGCTCCGAAGCCGGCTTCGAGTCGGCCGACTACTTCACGCTCCAGCAGCACGACAAGGCGCTGATCGGCAGCGACCTGCTGGTGCGCGAGGAATTCATCATGCGGCCCGGCGACGTCCGGACCATCCGTCGCAAATCGCATCCCGACCTGGCCGCGATCGGCGTGCTGGCGGGCTACCGCGACCTCGCCCACGCCGACTGGCGCGCGGTGCAGAAGGTCGAACCCGCACCCGAGGCCGCCTGGTACCGGGCCGTGCTGCCGGCCCAGAAGCTCAGGCTGCAGATCGACCTGCAGGCCCAGGGCGTGCGGTTGACGCCCATCCATTGATTGATCCCCACTGCCTGCGAGCGGAAGCAACGACACCATGAGTTGGTACAACAAGGTCGCCTGGAGCGAAGGCCTTTTCCTGCGCCCGCAGCTGTTCCAGCAGCAGGAGCGCTACCTGGAACACCTGGCGCACAAGCGCGCCGCCGCGCTGAGCCCGTTCTACTGGGGCTTCGGCCGCTACGCCATCGATGCCGAATCGCTGTCGCTGGGCAAGGTGGTGCTGGCGAGCGCGAGCGGCATCTTTTCTGATGGCACGCCGTTCGACACGCCCGGCCAGACGCTGCCGCCCGCGCCGCTCACGATCCTGCCCGAGCATCTGGAGCAGCTCATCTACCTCGCGGTGCCGATTCGCACGCCCAACGGCGAGGAAACCACCTTCGACGACGCCGCCGCGTCGAGCGCATCGCTCGCGCGCTTCTCGGTGTTCGACACCGAGCTGCGCGATGCCAACTCCGTCGGGCAGGGCCCGAAGACCGTGCAGCTGTCGCGCCTGCGCCTTCGCCTGTTGCCGCAGCGCGAGATGACCGACGCCTGGATCGGCCTGCCGTTGACCCGCGTGACCACCTTGCGCTCGGACGGCAGCATCACGCTCGACGCGCAGCTGATTCCGCCTGTGGCTGGCTATGGCGCGAGTTCGCTGCTGGCCGACTGGATCACCAACCTGCATGGCCTGTGCCGCCTGCGTGCCGAATCGCTGGCGGCGCGGCTCAGCGGCAGCGACGGCAGGTCCAGCGAGGCGGCCGAGGTGTCGGACTTCTTGCTGCTGCAGATCCTCAATCGCTACGAGCCGATGCTGGAGCATTGGCTGCGGGTGCGCGAGACCTCGCCCGAGGCGCTCTACATCGCGCTGCGCACCCTGAGCGGCGAACTCTCCACCTTCGTCAGGGCCAGCACGCGCCGGCCCAAAGGGCATCCGGCCTACCAGCACATGGACCCGCACCTCTCCTTCAAGGGCCTGGTGGGCGACGTTCAGGCTCTGCTCAACGACGTGCTGGTGCGCAGCGCGCAAAGCATCCCGCTGGCGGATCGCCCCAATGGCGTGCGCGTGGCAAGCGTCGACCTCGGCGAGTTGCAGGGATTTGCAAGCCTTGTGTTTGCCGTCGCGGCCCACGCGCCGCCCGATGTGCTTGCCAGCCAGTTTCCCGCGCGCTGCAAGGTCGGCCCCAGCGACCGCCTGCCCGAGCTCATCCGCTCGCACCTGCCCGGGATCCCGCTGCAGGCGTTGCCGGTGCCGCCGCGGCAGATCCCGTTCAACGCCGGCTTCGTCTATTTCCAGATCGATTCGCGCGGGCCTTTGTGGGAACACCTGCTCAAGCACGGCGGTCTCGCGCTGCACATCGCCGGAGAGATCCCGGGCTTGCGCATGGAGCTCTGGGGCGTGCGAGAGAAGTAGCCCCGCCGCACCGCGGCGCCATCACGTAGAGGAGACCCATCATGTCGAGCAACCACACCCTGTCCATCGAATCCCCGGCGATCCCGGTCGTCCTGGGCCGCCCGGCGCTGGAGCCCGTGCGCCTGTCGGGCCGCGAAGGCCTCAACAGCCTGTTCGAATACGAGCTTCTGCTCAAAACGCCCGATGCCTTGAACCTCGGCGCCAGCGGCGCGGCCGACTTCGATCTCGACGACTTCATCGGGCGCGAGATCAGCTGCAGCATCCAGCTCGACGGCTCGGGCGAGTTCATTCCCGGCGCGGTCGGCGCCAGCGTCGATCGCGTGGGCGCCGGCACTCGCCAGATCAACGCCGTGATCGCGGTCGCGGCCTTCTGGGGCGAGGAGGGGCGGCACCTCCAGTACAAGCTCATGCTGCGCCCCTGGCTGCATCTGCTGGACCAAAGCACCGATTGCAAAATCTTCCAGAACAAGACCGTGGTCGACATCCTCGACGAACTGCTCGGCGCCTACCCCTTTTCGGTCGACAAGCGCCTGTTCGACAGCTACCCCCCGCGCGACTACCAGACCCAGTACAACGAGAGCGACCTCGCGTTCTTCATCCGCCTGTGCCAGGAATGGGGCATCAGCTACCACTTCGAGCACAGCGAGGGCAAGCACCGGCTGGTGCTCAGCGACGCCATGGCCGCCTACCGCAAAAGCGACAGCGAGGCCTACCGGCAGGTCGAGTACCACGCACCCGGCTGGAAGATCGATGCCGAATACCTCCACAGCTTCGTGCCCGAGCACCAGCTGACCAGCGGGCGCTACACCACCCGGGACTACGACTACACCCGCCCGCGTGCCGACCTCACCCAATCGCGCAGCGACCCGCGTCCCACGGGCCAGGCCGACGGCGAGGTCTACGAGTGGCACGCAGGCCGTGGAGGCAGCCACTACGCCCAGCCCAGGGCCGGCAGCGCCGAGGCCAACGACCCGCAGGACGAAGGCCGCCAGCTGGCGCTGCTGCGCATGCAGGCCCTGCGCACCCACGGCGCCAGGGCCAGGGCCAGCGGCAACCTGCGCGGCATGGTGCCCGGCTTCACCTTCAAGCTGGCGAAGCACCCGCGCCAGAAGGCCAATGCCGAGTACCTCATCCTCGACACGCACTTTCTGATCGAGGACGTGGCCCAGGACAGCCAGATCAAGGACGCTGCGCCCGGGCGCAAGCAGCAATGGAAGGTCGAAGTCGACTTCACGGCCCACCCCGTCACCGAGCCCCTGCGCCCCGCGCTCACCCAGCCCAAGCCCTTCGTTCGTGGCCCGCAATCGGCCCTGGTCGTCGGCCCCGAAGGCCAGAACCTCTGGACCGACCAGTACGGCCGCATCAAGGTGCATTTCCCCTGGGACCGGCTGGGCCAGAAGAACCAGCATTCGACCTGCTGGGTTCGGGTCTCCAGCGAATGGGCGGGCAACCAGCTCGGCGGCGTTCATGTGCCGCGCATCGGCCAGGAAGTCATCGTCAGCTTCCTCGACGGCGATCCGGACTTGCCCATCTGCACGGGCCGCGTCCACAACCAGAACAACCTGCCGCCGTGGGCGCTGCCCGGTCAGAGCGCGCTCTCGGGCATCCGTTCGCGCGAACTCACCGAGGAAGGCGGCAACAGCGCGGCCGGCCGCAGCAACCACGTCGTGCTGGACGACACGCCCGGCAAAATCCAGGTGCAGCTCAAGAGCGACCACCTGAGCAGCTCCTTCAGCGCGGGCTACATCACCCGCATCGAAGACAACACCGGGCGCAAGGACTCGCGAGGCGAAGGCATCGAGGTACGCACCGACGGCCACGCAGTGTTCCGCGCCCAGGCCGGGGCGCTCTTCACCACCGAAGCCCGGCCCAATGCCCAGGGCCATGCCAAGGACATGGATGAAACCGTGGCACGCCTGACGGCCGGGCATGACCAGCACGACGCGCTGTCCGGTTCGGCGCAGCAGGCCGAAGCCCATGAGGCCGGCGACCAGGATGAAGTCACCAAAGCCCTCAGGGCGCAGAACGACGCCATCAAGGGTGATGGCTCCACGGGCGAAGGTCACTTCCCCGAACTCGCCGAACCCCACATGATGTTCGCCAGCCCGGCCGGCATCGAAAGCACCACGGCGGGCTCCACCCACATCGCCAGCGACGAGCACACGGCGCTCACCAGCGGCGGCCACACCAGCATCTCGGCCGGCAAGAGCCTGCTGGCCAGCGTCAAGGACGCGATCCGGCTGTTCGCCTATCAGGCGGGGATACGGCTGTTCGCCTTCGGCGGCGACATCGACATCAAGGCGCTGAAAGAGAGCATCAACCTGATCGCCAAGCTGAACATCACACAGACGGCGAACACGATCACCATCAGCGCCAAGGAAGAACTGATGTTGAACGGGGGTGGCAGCTACATCCGCCTGAACGCCGCGGGCAATGAGCAGGCCACCTCGGGCCGGCACATCGAGTACGCCGCAAGCCACAGCATGGTCGGACCGAAGAACGTGCCTACACCTGTCGTGAACGGCATGTCGAGCCTCAAGGAACTGCACCACAAGAATGTGCTGAGCTTCGTACTGCTATCGCACGCGCAGGACGGCCGGCCGCTGAGCCTCGAGCCCTACGCCTTGTACAAGGACGGCGCCAAGGTCCGTGATGGCGTGACCGATGCGCACGGTGCGGTGCTCATCGAAGACCACCAGAGCGGCACCGCTGCGTACAAGGTCAAGCTCGCCAATGGCCACGAATACGAACTGCCCGTCAAGGCGCAACTCGACGCCGCGGACGACAGGCTCGCCGCCCGCGGCTATCGCGCGGCCCAAGGCAGCACGCAGGACCGCATGGCGCATTTCCAGCACCGCCAGGACACCGAGGAAGGAAAGCAATGAGCGACACCCAGACCATCTCGTGCGTTCCCTTGAGCGAAGCGTCGCGCAAGGCCAGCGGCAGTGCGCAATGGTGCCTGGAGAAGGCCAAGGACGGGAAGGCACGGGTGTTTCACCAAAACAACCTGGAGGTGTTCATCTGCGGCGAACTGGCCTTTGCGCAGATCGCCGAGGACATCCGCAACGCCCAGCGCAGCATCGACATCATCTGCTGGGGCTTCGATCCGGCGATGGAGCTGACCCGCAAGATGGCGACGGACTGGCCGCGCGGCGAGACCTGGGGCCGCCTGCTGGAAGACGCGGCGAAGCGGGGCGTGGAGGTCCGGCTGCTGGCATGGCACGACGCGGTGGGCAGCCCGATGGTGAACAACATGCCCGGCTACGGGAGGGATGCGCCCTACGAACTCAAGGCCGCGGCCTCGCGCGGCATGGCGGCGGCGGTGCTGCCCGCGGGCAGCCTGCGGGAACAGCCGCGGCCCACCGACAACCGCGACCAGCGCGAGGTGTTCAACGCGAACTGGTATCGCCGGGTGGTGGCCGGCCAGATGGCAGGCGTGTCGCTGCGCACGCGCGGCGGCGTGCATCAGGACGTGGTGGCCAGCCTGAAGGGAGAGTCGGGCAGCTGGAGCCTGGGCGCCATCGAGCGCCTGGGCATGGAATACCTGGCGACCCATCACCAGAAGACCATCGTCATCGACTACGAAGGCGCCAAGCCCTGCGGCTACGTCATGGGGCTGAACTCGGTCACCGACTATTGGGACACGACCAAACACGCCTTCCACGAACCCCAGCGCGGCGAGAGCTGGGAAGGCGCCAACGACGAGGAGCCCGGCCTCAAACCTTTCCAGGACTATGCCTGCCGCGTCGAAGGCGAGGTGCTGGTGGCGGTATGCAAGAACTTCACCGACGCGTGGAACAAGGCCGAAGCCCGCGGCAAGGGCGCGGGCCGCAACCTGAGCCGCAGCTGCGACTTCGAGGCCCCGCCGAAGAACCTGACGCAAAACCTCGCGACCCCGCGCCATCGGGCGTTGATCGCGCGCACCCTTCCCGCGGGCGAGGGCAGCGAGAAATCCATTCAACGGCTGTACAGCCAGGCCGGCAGCTTCGCGCGCCACTACGTCTACGTGGAGAACCAGTACTTCCAGAACGCGGCCTGGGTCAGCCATCTGAAGGCGCAGCGCGACGAGTACGTCAAGGGCTGCAAGGCGGCCAGGATGGACCCGGCGGAGGTGCCCAAGCTGCACGTGATGGCCGTGATCCCTACGCCGGAGCGCGCGCAGATGGTGCCGCGCACGCACGACACCGTGACCGAACTGGGCCATGGCGCGTCGATGCCCAACCAGTCGAAGGCGCTGGATGCGGAGATCGCCCGCTTCGACGCCACGCACTACGACGCTGTGCAGAAGGCGCGAGAAAGGTATCCCTTCGCCATCCCGCCGCCGAAGCCACTGTCGGAGCTCGCCCAGACCTACAAGGACGCGGGCGGCGGCAAGGATGCCGAGGCCGTGCGCCAGGAGCTGGAAAGCCAGTACGGCATGCGCAGCCTGGTGGCGAGCCTGTGGACCTGGGACCCGGAATGGTCCCGGAGCAAGTTCCCGGTCTTCGACACGGTCGATCGGGCGCAGGCCGTGTACGAACGTGCGATGAAGGACTTCAAGAAATCTCAGGGGGCGGGCAGCGCCGCCAACAGCATGCCGCCGACGAAGCCTCGCCCACGCCAGAAGGAGATCGACATGGCGCACGCCATGCGCTACCGCGAGATCTACATCCACAGCAAGCTGATGATCATCGACGACAGCATGTTCACGCTGGGCAGCGCGAACCTGAATGTGCGCAGCTTCGCGGTGGACAGCGAGATCAATATCGCCAGCGATGACGCGGCCACGGCCAGGGGGCTGAGAGAGCGGGTGTGGGGGCAGCACACGCAGGGTCAGTTCGCGGGCGGGGTGGCGACGGATCAGAAGGTGATGGCTCTGACGTTTCAACGCTGGCAGGAAGAGGCGAACAACAACCTGTGGAACAAAGAAAACGGCCTCCAACTGACTTGCTTTCTCGTCGCTTTCCACGACAAACGCACGAGCAACATCCGATTGGGTTGACTGCCTTGAAGCTGCTCCAGCGTCTCCTTCTCCGACCGCTCGCGGCATTCGCTGTGCTGCTGGCTTTCTTTACCCTGACTATGACCGCTTGTGCCATGAACGACCTACCTCGCAACATGCGCCTGAAGGCCTTCAACCCGCACCGTGCCGCCTTCACTTGCGTACACGAAGCGGCCAAGCTGCCGCCGATTGCGGACGAAGCCGATCGTCTGTTCCAGCAGGGCTTGACCGCCACGAGCTACGAGCTGTGGCCCGATGACCGCGACTACAAGCTGGCGGCACAGTTGTGGGAGCAGGCCGCTGCGCTGGGGCACTGGAAGGCGGCGATGAATCTCGCGGATTTGTACAAGCGAGGCCTGGGTGTGTCACGCGACACCGAGCAAGCAGTCCTCTTGATCGAAGGCTTGATGAAGCAGGGCGTGCCGGCCGCTTTCGACATGATGGGCACTTATCACCAGAGCGGCATCGGAGTAATACCGGACGTCGATCGGGCCTACGGGTTCTGGCAACTGGCGGCGGACATGGGTAACGCTTCGGCACAGACCTATATCGGCAAGAGGCTGGACGCTGCATACAACAGCGAGCAGATGGGCGTGTGGGCCAACCGCGCGGTGGCGCGCAAGATGCTGGAATGCGCATTCGCACAAGGGTATGGAGATGCAGCGTATAGGTTGGGGCAAACGCTGAGTCTTGGAGACAAAAACTACGCCCGCGCACTATTGGTCTACCACGAAGGCGCTAAGTTCGGCAGTCGAGATAGCGCTCGCGCCTTGTCTGTCAGCTTTGGCCTCCAACGCCCTCTGACTGGCAATCTCATCGATCGCGCTCGCGCTGATCGGTACAGCACCCTTTACGAAGCCCTCGAGCACAACCCCGACCTTCGCTTCCCCAACCTCGACAAGGTGCTCCCGCTGCCGCCGGCCGATCTGCCCTTCTGGGACGGCAAGCGCAACAGCCTGATCGACGCCGCCAAGACCGTGGTCGTCAAGCCGGTGGTGCAGTCCACGCCCGGCGCCGACCGGGTCGGGCGCGCCCACATCCCCGAAGGCCATGTGCTGCCCCGGCAACCTGTGCCACTCCAGGCCGAGGTCATGGGCACCAGCGCGAGCGTCGACACACCGGCGACCACCCGCGCGTACTTCAGCGGCTACTGGCGGCCCCAGGTGCGCGCACAGCAGGGCGAGGACCTCGCGGTCTGGAACAGTGCGCAGCTGCCGCAGCGCTACGCGCGCGGCGAGATCTTCGACGACTTCCGAGAGGCCATGGGCCTGTTCGCGGAGGACTCGCGGCAAGTCGAATGGCATTACGCGGGCATTCCGGTTCCGCCCACGCAGCCACCGGTTCACCCGTATGTGTCGCAAGGCCGGGCGCGCTATGTGCCGGGGCCGGAGGCGCCTCTGAGCTGCAGCGGCACGGCACCCTGTCCGCAGACCGGCATCTGGTCGGCACGCCTGAAGGAAGGGCACCCGCAGCGCGCGGTGTTCTACAGCCACTGGCGGCAAGCCTATGTCGAGCGCGGGCAGGCGTTCCCTGTGCCGGCCGCGCTGCACGAGGCGGGCGGGTTGACGGTGCAGGCCAGGGATCTGCGCTGGTATTGGCGCGGTGAGGCCAACCGGGCGGATCGCTCGGGGCATGTGCACGTGACGCTGGGGTGATTGCCTTGAAGTTGCTTCGACTCGTCATCCCTCGACCGATCGCGGCCTTCGTTGCGCTGCAGGCCTGTGTGGCCGTGACCGCTTGCGCCATGAACGATCTGCCGCGCAACATGAACCTCAAGGCCTTCAATCCGTATCGCGACGACTTCACGTGCGTGCACGAAGCAGCCAAGCTGCCGCCGATCACGGACGAGGCCGATCGTCTGTTCCAGCAGGGCTTGACTGCCACGAGCTACGAGCTGTGGTTCGATGACCGCGACTACAAGCTGGCGGTGCAGTTGTGGGAGCAGGCCGCTGCCCTGGGGCACTGGAAGGCGGCGATGAATCTCGCGAACCTCTACAAGCGCGGCCTGGGTGTGCCACGCGACACCGAGCGTGCAGTGCTCCTGATCGAAGGCCTGATGAATCAGGGCGTGCCCGCGGCCTTCGACATGATGGGCACGTACCACCAAAGCGGCATTGGGGTCAAACCGGACACCGATCGAGCCTACGGCTTCTGGCAACTGGCGGCAGACATGGGCAGCCCCGCGGCGCAGACCTATATCGGGAAGAAGTTGGTTGCGGTTTATGACAGCGAGCAGATGGGCGTTTGGGCCAATCGCAAGGTGGGCCTCAAGATGTTGGAGTGTGCCTTCGCGCAAGGCAGTGGCGATGCCGCCTACCAACTGGCTCTGACAACGGAGGGAGCAGATGCCGCGCTCGACGAAGACAATGCCCGGGCCCTGTCGATCTACCATGAAGGCGTCAAGTTCGGCAGCGGTGATGCGGCCAATGGCCTGTCCTCTGCCTTCACTCAGGTTGGGCCCCTCACCGGCAATCTGATCGACCGCGCTCGCGCCAAGCGCTATAGCGTTCTGGGTGATGCCCTCGAACTGAACCCGGATCTGCGCTTCCCCAACCTCGACAAGGTCCTCCCGCTGCCGCCGGCCGATCTGCCCTTCTGGGACGGCAAGCGCAAGAGCCTGATCGACGCCGCCAAGACCGTGGTCGTCAAGCCGGTGGTGCAGTCCACGCCCGGCGCCCACCGGGTCGGGCGCGCCCACATCCCCGAAGGCTACGTGCGGCCCCTGCGGTCCGCACCGCTTCAGGACGAAGTCATCAGCACGGAAGACAGAAGTTCGAACGGAGAAATGTCATGAGCGCACAGAAGATCATTCTCGACCACCAGGAGTGGCGCAACGGCACTGGCGGCGCGCCAGCCGGCGTCGCGAGCCAAAGCGATGGCAATGCCTACGCTGGCCTCGACCTCGACCTGATCACCTTCGACGCCAGCCGATTCAGCGGCAGCAGCTTCGCTTCCATCACTTTCCGCGGCGCGAACTGGACTTCGTGTCGGTTCACGGGCTGCTCGTTCAGCCAGTGCGACCTGCAGCGCATCGTCATCAACGGCTGTGCCTTTGTCGACTGCAGCTTCTCGCAATTGCAGTTCAGGGGCAGCACCTTCAGTCAATGCACCTTCGATCGGTGTCAGTGGACCGACCTGAACTTCGATACCAGCCGCTGGTCCCAGGTGCGCTTGCTGGACTGCAGGGGAAGACGGGTGCGCGCCCGCGACCTGCACGGCGACGGTGTCGACTTCACGGGGAGTCAATTCGAGGACATGGAACTCACCCACGCACGAATCAATTGAAGGGTGTTTCCTCTCCCCTGCATTCCGTCCTCTCTCTCTTCTCTGGTTTTCCATGAACGTAAATGAAGAATTCGGCTCGCCCGCCATCGGCGGCGAAGCTGCGCAAGGTGGCGATGGCGACCTCCCTGGCGCGAAGGCCTCGTCGCAGGCCGGGCCCCAAGTCATCCAACTGGCGCCCGAACCTCCCCAGGACGCCCGCCTTGCCGCCGTCAAGGCCGCGCAAAACCCCTTGCTCGAAGCCGCGCAGCCCTTGCTGCGCGCGCTCTGCGATATGCCCAGGGAACTCGCCGCCGACCGGGTCGACGTGCTGCACCGTCTGCTGGTGCGCGAAGTCACCACCTTCCAGATGGTGTGCAGCAATGCCCAGATCCGGAACGAGCACGTGGTGGCGGCCAGCTATGCGCTGTGCACCGCCATCGACGAAGCCGCCAATCGCACCGCCTGGGGCGGCGGAGTGGGCGGCAGCACCGGTGTCTGGGCCAAACAGCAACTGGCGCAGAAATTCCACGACGACCACAAGGGCGGAGAAAAGGTCTTCCTCCTCATCGGCCGGCTGGCGGCCTCGCCGCAGGAGCACATCGATCTTCTCGACCTGTTGTTCTTCATCCTGGCCCTGGGCTTCGAGGGCCGCTACCACTCGGCCACCAACGGCCCGCGCCAGCTCGAAACCATCCGCCATCGTCTCTACGACATCGTCATGCGCGCACGCGGCGACGTACCGCGCGCGCTGTCTCCGCACTGGAAGGGTGTGGGCGCGGGCAGGTTCCGGCTGCTGCGCACGGTGCCGGTGTGGGTCACGGTGTCGCTGCTGTCGCTGGGGCTGCTGGGGCAGTACGCCTGGTACAAGTACCAGCTCGTGCACAGCAGCACCGAGGTCGAGGCCAGCATCCGCGCCATCGGCGCGCTGCGTCCGCCACCCCCGCCACCGGCGCCCGCGCACAGGTCGCTGCGGCTGAAGGAGCTGCTGGCGCCCGAGATCGCGCGCGGCAGCGTGAGCGTGGAAGAAGACGACGCGCACAGCGCGGTCAGCTTCAAGGGCGACGACATGTTCGTGCCGGGCCAGGCGCGGGTCAACGCCAGGCTGCTGCCCACGATCGCCAAGGTGGCCAGCGAGATCAACGAGGTCTCGGGCACCGTGCGCATCACGGGGCACTCGGACAACCGGCCGATCAGGACGCGCCAGTTTCCCGACAACCAGGCGCTCAGCGAGCAGCGCGCCGCCGCCGTGGCGGAGGTGCTCAAGAGCCGCGGCGTGGCCCTCGACCGCCTGGTAGTGGAGGGCAGGGGCGACACGCAGCCGATGGCCGACAACGCCACGGCGCCAGGGCGTGCGCGCAACCGGCGCGTGGACATCGTGGTGACGCAGGGCGATGCGCCCGCGCCGACGAGCGGCCGCGCGCCGCCCGGCAGCGACGCTGGAGCGAAGCCATGAGTCGGCGCGTGATCGTGGTGGGCGACGCCACCACCCATGGCGGCAAGGTGATCTCCGGCGCCGCCGACCACACCGTGCAGGACAGGCCCGTCGCCCGGCTGGGCGACGAAGTGGACTGCCCGCTGCACGGCGTCAACAAGATCGTCGAAGGCGAGCCGGGCCACGACATCGGCGGCCGGCCGGTGGCGCTCGAAGGGCACCGCACGGCCTGCGGCTCGGTGCTGATCGGCTCCGTCGACCAGACGGTCGGCTGAGCCACCCAGGACAAGTTCTCATGCAATACCTCAGATCCTTTCTCGCCTTCTTTTTTTCCCGCGCCATGCTGGCCTTCATCGCTCTGGTGGTGCTGGGCCTAGCGATCTGGTTCGTCGGCCCGCTGATCGCGGTGGACGGCCTGCGGCCGCTGGCAGGGGTCGGCGTGCGCGTCAGCCTTCTGGTGCTGCTGCTGGCCTTCGCGATCCTGTGGTTGGCTTCCGCGCCGGTCAGCCTCGCAGGCGTGGCGGCCCTGTGCCTGCTCACCTGGCATGCCGGGCCGCTGCTCTCGCTGGGCACGGCGCGACCGCTCCAGCCCGTGTGGGTGCGCGCGACGGTGATCGGCGTGATCGTGGGGCTCTGCGCGGTCTACTGGCTCTACAAGCTGTGGCAGGCCGTCAAGGCGGACCCGGGGGCGATCGCCAAGTTCTTCACCGCCAAGTCCGAGAAAGAGAAGCTCCGGCAGGACACCAAGGAGCAGCTCAAGAGCGTCACCAGCGTGGTCCAGGGAGCGCTCGCGCAGCTCAGGAACCTGCGGGGCACCGGTGGACTGCGTCGTCTCTTCGAAGGCAAGCGCTACCTGTACGACCTGCCCTGGTACATGATCGTCGGCAGTCCCGACGCCGGCAAGACCACTGCGCTGCTGAACTCGGGCCTGCAGTTTCCGTTGCCGCGCAAGATGAGCGGGCCCTCGGGCAGCGCGGCTTTCGCATCCGGCGCCGGCACGCTGAACTGCGACTGGTGGCTCAGCAACGAGGCGGTGCTGATCGACACCGCGGGCCGCTACACCACGCAGGACAGCGACGCCGCCAACACCATCGAGTGGCGCGGTTTTCTCGGCCTGCTGCGCAAGCACCGCACGCGCGCGCCGATCAACGGTGCGATCGTGGCGCTCAACACGGCCGAGCTGCTGCGCAGGACCGACATCGAGCGCCGGCAACACGCCGGCATGGTGCGCGACCGGCTGGCCGAGCTGCGCCAGGAACTGGGCATCCGCTTTCCGGTGTACGTGGTCGTCACCAAGGCCGACCTGCTGAGCGGCTTCTCGGAGTACTTCCAGTCGCTCACCAGCGAAGGTCGCGCCCAGACCTGGGGCTTCACTCTGCCCTATGAGGGGCTCAAGGGCAGGCCGCAGAACTCGGCTGCCGACTTCGCCGCCCGACGCGACGCCCTGCGCACGAAACTCGACGCCGAGTTCGGTCTTCTCGTGGGCCGCCTCCATGAAGGACTGCGGCCCCGGCTGAACGAGGAATACGACATCGAGCGCCGCCATCGGCTGCTGGGCCTGCCGCAGGAGTTGCAGGGCCTGATCCAACCCCTGGTCGAGGCGATCGACGAGATCTTCCTGGATTCGCGCTACGACACCACCCAACTGCACAACACGCTGCGCGGCGTGTACTTCACGAGCGGCGTGCAGGCCCTGGAACCCGTCTTCGCGGACAAGAGCACGCTGATGCAGCGCCTGTGGCAAAGCCTGGAGCCAGCGGGCCGCGCCTCGCCGCGCAAGGACAAGGAGGCGCAGGCGACGGAATCGGCAATGGCAACGCCGCCGGCAGCCGATTCGACCGAAGGGGCCAAGCAGGGCGGCGCATCGCCAGACGCCGAGGCATCGTCCACCGAGACGCAGTCTGCAAAGGCGGCCGCGAGCGTGCCGATCGTCACCGATGCCGATCGCGGCAAGCAGGGCTTCTTCCTGCAAGACCTGCTCACCAAGGTCATCATCCCCGAGGCGCATCTGGTGCGCCCCAACCTGCGCTGGGAGTTCCGCTTCCGCTTGCTGCGCCTGCTGGGGCATGCGCTGGCGGTGGTGGTCTTCCTGTGGCTGGCCGGTGCGCTGACCCTGAGCTTCGGCCACAACAAGGACTACCTGGCGACCGTGGGCCAACGGGCCCAGGCGCTGATGGGCCATGTGCGCGCCCTGTACGCCAGCTTCAAGCCCACCGGCGTGCCCGACGTGCTCAACGGCGCGCGCGAATTGCCGGGCCATCCGGGCCTGGACGTGGACAACCCGCCGCTCAGCCATCTCTACGGCCTGTACAGCGTGCCGCCGGTGCTGGAGGCTTCGTCCCAGACCTATGCCCAGCTGCAGGACCACATGCTGGTGCCGGCCATCCTGCAGCGCATGGAGGCCGTTCTGGCGCAGAGCGTGCGCGACCAGGACGCGAAGAGCGCCTACGAAACCCTGCGCGTCTACAAGCTGCTGCACGACAAGGAGCGCTTCATGAGCGGCGGCGCGCGCGACGTGCGCGACTGGGTGCTCAAGGACTGGGAGACCACCGAGAGCGCCGCCGCCTTCGGTGGCCGCGCCTCGATGGTGGGCCATGTGCAGGCCCTGTTCTCGGGGCAGCGCCCGGTGCAGTCGGCTTCGTTGCCGAACGAGGCGCTGGTGCGCCAGGTGCAGAGCTTCCTGAACAGCAACACCTCCACGCAACGCGTCTACGAGCGCGCCAAGGCGGCCATGCGGCAGCAGGCGCCCGAAGAGTTCACGCTTGTGCGCGCCGTGGGGCCGCAGGCGGGCACGGTGTTCTCGCGCGCGGATGGCCAGCCGCTCGAGAAGGGCGTGCCCGGCATGTTCACCTACGACGGCTACCACGAGCTCTTCAGCAAGCGCCTGCCTGAGTTCGTGGCGCGCGCGCTGGGCGACGATGCTTGGGTCATGGGGCAGGGCCATGCGGCCTTCGCATTGGACAGCCTGAAGAAGGGCGCGGCGGACGAGGCGGCAGACAGGCTGCGCCACAGCGCCTTGCTGGAGGACGTGCGCCGCCAGTACCTGAACGAGTACGCGAGCGAATGGGAGCGCTTTCTCGATTCGATCCGCACCGTCGGCGGCAGCGAGGTCACCGGCACCAGCCTGGGTTTCGACCTCAGCGTGCTGCGCCAGCTGGCCGCGCCCGATTCGCCGCTGTCGCGGCTGGCGCGCGCGGCGGCGCGCGAGACCACGCTCTCGCGTCCGCTGGTGGTGCAGGCGCAGCAGGAGAGAAGCTTTCTCGACAAGGCGGCCGACGAGCTCGACAAGAAGACGCGCGAAATCGGCAAGAACTTCGGCATCCGCGCCGAAGAGCGGCTGGAGCGCGAGATCGTCGACAACCGCTTCGCCGCCCTGCGCGAGGTGGTCACGGGGCAGCCCGACATCGCGCTGAGCTCCGGCGTCGGCGCCAGCAGCGCCAAGCCCGGGCTCGAAGCCATCTCGGGCCTGATCAACGAGTTCTACACCACGCTGGTGGTGGCCGACACGGCGCTCACGGCCGGCAGCCTGCCGCCCAGTGGCGCCGAGGTGGGCGCCCGACTGAAGCTGGAGGCCGGCAAGTTGCCGGCGCCTTTTCGGGAGGTGCTGACGGCACTGGCCGACAGCGGCGGCGGCAAGGTGGCCGAGGGCTCGGCCGGCATCCTGCGCAAGCAGGCGCAGGCGCAGCTCGACCGCATCATGGGCCTGATGGCGATGCAGGTCAGCGAGCCCTGCCGGCGCGGCGTCGAAGGCCGCTATCCGCTCGCGGCCGTGGCGGAGGACGCTTCGATCGAGGACTTCTCGCAGGTGTTCGCGGCCGGCGGCGCGGCGGACGAATTCTTCACCAAGTACCTGGCGCCTTTCGTCGACACCAGCGTGCGGCCCTGGCGCTACAAGCATCCCGACATGGCCAACGCGATGGTCGGCGCCGAAGGCGTGGCCAACGGCACTGCGCCGCAGCCCGCGACCGCAGGCCCGACCCTGCTCGGCGAGTTGCTGAAGCTGCTCGCACAGAGCGGCCCCAACCTGGATGCCTTTTACCGTGCGCGCCAGATCCGCGAGCTGTTCTTCCGCGACGCGGCCGGCAAGAAGTTCGCCTGGAAGATGGAGCTGAAGGTGATGGAGCTGGAGCCCAGCGTCACCGATCTCATCATCGACATCGACGGCCAGGGCCTGCGCTATGTGCATGGCCCGGTGCAATCCTTTGCCGTGAGCTGGCCCGGACCGCGCGGTGGTTCGACGGCCGAGCTGACCGCCAATCCGCGCATTTCGGGGGCGACGTCGACGGTGCAGGCGCGTGGGCCCTGGGCCTTGTTCCGATTGCTCGAAAAAGGCCGCATCGTCAACACCGCCACGCCCGGACGCCTGAGCGTCGAGTTCCAGTTCGACGGCCGCAAGGCGCTGCTCGACATCCATTCGGGCAGCCAGCCCAATCCGCTCAACAGCGATGTGCTCAAGGGCTTCCGCTGCCCGGGCCGCTTTGCCTGAGCCGGCGCCATGCTGCAACGCTTGATCGCGAACGCTCTCGTTTCGCCGCCTGCCCTCTGGGGCAAGCTGCGCGGCCATGCCGACTTCGTGCGCAGCGGCGTGCGGCACGGCGAGATCGAAGGCTGGCAACCCTGGCTGGCCCGGCATGCCGACATGGCGGCGCTCGACCTGAAGAGTGCGCTGCCGGTCGCCTTCGTGCTGCCTCCGGGCACCCTGGCCTTCGCGCCAACGCACTTCGTGCTCGGTGTGGTCATGCCTTCGGCCGACCGGGCGGGGCGCCGGCATGCGCTGCTCGTGTATCAGCGCGCGCATCCGGCCTGGATGCGCGGGCATTTCGAAGCCCATGCCCGGCAGCCGCGCGACTGGCTGTTCTGGCTGGCGCTGGCGGTCGCGCGCCACACCGGGGAGCGCGGAGCGGCCGAGTTGCGGCCACTCGAGCGCTCGGTGCAGGCGTTGTGGCGGTTGCACGCGCCGGGCTGGCGCGAGCTGGGCGCGCGCCGTCGGTGCCGCGAACTCACCGACTCGGAGTGCCTGCGCGCGATGGCGCTGCTCGACAGCACGGCCGGCCCCGCATCGCCAGACGACCCCGCGCAATACCTGAGCGGCGCCCGCTACCACCTGTCGTGGGCCGACTGGCCCGCCCGCCTGCTTCATGACGAGGCGGACTGTGTGTTCTGGCTGCAGCACGCCCACGGCGGATTCGTCCACGCGGCGAACCGGTTGACAGACCTCTGGAGCATCGAGCCATGAACAGCGCCTCATCACCCCTTCAAACAGAGGAGGCTGCAAGTGCCGCGGAAGAAGCCTTCGATCTGCGCGACCTCGCGCCGTCCGGCAATTCGGGGCCGGCACAAGCCTTCGACGCTCCCTTCGGCGTGCTCGACATCGCCGGGGCCCTGCCGCGGCCTGTGGCCGATCCCCTGGCCGAGTTGCTGGGTGAGCGGCCGCCACGGCCTGCCGCAACACCTTTGGACATCACGCGCCTTGCGCATGTCGCCGCGGAGGGTCAGGCGCCGGCGTCATCGGCCGCGGACCCCACCGCGCTGCAGCTGTCGGTGCTCGACTTGCTCGACGGCCTGCACGCGGAATTCGCCCGCGTGGTGCGCGATCCGACCCGTCTCACCGGGGGTGTCGATTGGGAGGGCGCAGCTGCGCCCGAGGGCCCGACTGGACCCAGCATGGAGGAGCTGAGCCGGGACGGGGAGAAGTACCCCATGTTGGGCGACATCGTGCAGTCGCGCGCGGGCATCGACAAGGTGCTCGACAGCTTCGATCCGCTGGGCCGGCCGATCCCGCTCGATGACGAGGCGCCCCAGGAGGTGTTGCGCCTCTTTGCACCGGAACTGGTGCACGGCAGCCAGCCCGCCATCCCGAACCTGACACGGCGCGAGCATCACGCGCTGTCGCCCGACAGCCACATGCCGACGCTCGACGCGCGAGCTGCTGGCAAGGCGTTCGAGGAACAGCGGGAACCTCGGGCAAAAACGACCCAGGTCGTCGCGCCGAACGAATCAGCGGGTCTTGACGACCTCGACAGGCCATCACTTTGATTGACTTCTAAGACCACCACGCATTCCATGAATCCATCCAGTTCTTCGCGCGCTGCGCCGGGCACCTCCCAGTCTTTCCGCGACTGGTCCCAGGCCCACCCCCTGTCCGAATCCCTGTCTCGCGCCGAAGCCGAGGTGCGCGCCAGGCCGCAGGCCTCGGAAGCCCGCTGGCTCCTGTTCGAACTGCTGTGCCTGCTCGGGCAGTGGGAGCGTGCCCTCAAGCAATTGCAGACGTGGGCGACCCTCTCGCGTGACCACGAGAGCACGGCGCATGTGATGCGCGGGCTGATTCGGGCCGAGCATCAGCGCATGGATGTCCTGGCGGGTCGCGCCGAGCCTGCAACGCTGATCGCCAGCGAGCGCCAGGTGCCCGCTTCGGTGGCAGGGCTGGCCGAGGCCTTGAAGCTGGCAACCGGTGGCGACCCGGCGGCCATCGAGCGCGGCGACCGGGTCCGCGAGGCGGCGCTGGCACAAGCACCCGACGTGCCGGGTGCGAGCAACCTGCAACCCTCCTTCGCCTGGATCTCGGATTCCGACACGCGCCTGGGGCCGGTGTGCGAGGTGGTCCTGGCCGGTGCCTATCGCTGGCTGCCCTTCGACGACCTGAAGTCCGTCACCAAGGCCGGCCCCGCGCGCCTGCTCGACCTGGTCTGGTCCCAGGCCGACCTGGTGCTGCGCGACGGCTCGCCGCTCAAGACCTACCTGCCGATGCGCTATCCGGTCCATGCCGGCGACCGCGATGCGCTGCTGATGGCGCGCGAGACGGTCTGGTCCGATGTCGGCCGCACCGGTGTGCTGGCGCGCGGCCAGAAGATGTGGAGCACCGATGCCGGCGACATGGCCTTGCTCGATCTGCGTCATTGCGATTTCGGTGTCGTGGGAGGGCAGGGCGATGCCGCACGCTGAAGCCCCCGACGCCGACACCGAGGTCTCGCCCGCGCCCGCATTGCCTCGCGCCGGCGGCGCGCACCGCACGCACCCGGTCCATCCGGGCAGTCGCTCTCCACGCCCGCCCGACGAGCGCGCAGTGCGCACCCACGCGCAGTTGCTGCCCACGCTCTTCGATCGCCTGCGCGACGATGCGCCCGGCCGCGCCGGCGAGCGGCCGTCCGACTACACCGTCACGCCCGCCCAGATGCGCGACATCGTCCAGCGCGACCTGGCCTTCCTGCTCAACACCAGCAACGCCGAAGACCTGATCGACCGCGCGCGTCACCCCGAGGCCGCGGCCTCGACCGTCAACTTCGGCGTGCCGCCGCTCGCCGGCAGCTATATCTCCGAGCGCAAGTGGGCCGATATCGAAGTGATCATCCGGCGCGCCATCACCGACTACGAGCCGCGCCTGCTGCCCGGCAGCATCAAGGTCTCGCCGCTGATGAAGGAGGGCGCGACCGAGTCCTACAACGTCCTCCTGTTCGAGATCCGCGCCATGATCAATCTCAAGCCCTACCCGCTGGAGCTCACGGTCCAAAGCTCGGTGGACCTCGAAACCAACCGCATGAGCGTCACCCTGCCGTTGCGCGCCTCGTCGCGCGCCTCGGGCTGAACCGCAGCCCTGCTGGAACCCCATGGACCCCGACCTTCTCGACTACTACAACAAAGAGCTCGTCTACATGCGCGAGGCGGCCGCGGAGTTCGCGGCTTCGCATCCGAAGATCGCCCGGCGGCTGGGCATGCACGGCGTGGAGGTCGACGACCCGTACGTGGAGCGGCTGATCGAATCGTTCAGTTTTCTTTCGGCGCGCATGCAGATCAAGCTCGATGCCGAGTTCCCGCGCTTCACGCAACGGCTGCTCGAGGTGCTGTACCCCAACTACCTGAGCCCGACGCCGTCGATGGCGGTGGCGCAGCTGAACCCGAGCGTGACCGAAGGCGATTTCACGCGCGGCTTTGCGGTGCCGCGCGATACCGCTTTCCACGCCCGGGTGCCGCCGGGCGAGGAAACGCCTTGCGAATTCCGCTCCAGCCAGGACGTGATGCTGTGGCCGATCGAGATCGTCGATGCCCGGCTCACGGGCGCCCCGCCCGACATCCCGGCGCTCGAGCGCTACGTACCGCCCCACGTGCAGGTGACGGGTGCGCTGCGCCTGCGCCTGCGCACGGTCGGCGAACTCACTTTCGATGCGTTGAAGGGCCTCGACCGCCTGCCGGTCTACCTGCAGGGCAACGAGCAGGTGGCTTCGCACCTGTTCGAACTGCTGCACACCTCGGCGGTCGCCACCTTCACCGGCGTGCCGGGCCAATTGATGCAGCGGCCGCACGTCGTGACCGAGGGTGCGCTGGTGCACGAGGGACTCGATCCGGGGCAGGGCCTGCTGCCGTTGGAATGGAACACCTTCCACGGCCACAATCTGCTGCACGAGTACTTTGCCTGCCCGGAGCGCTTCTACTTCTTCACGCTGACACAACTGGCCCCGGGCCTGTCGCGCGTGGCGGGCAAGGAGGCCGAGGTGCTGATCCTGCTGACCCGGCCGCCGGGCGCGCTGGCTGGGCTCGTCGATGCCGGCCAGTTCGCGCTTTTCTGCACGCCGGTGGTCAATCTGTTCGAGCGCCGCACCGACCGCATCGAACTCAACACCGCGGAGCCGGAATTCCACCTGGTGCCCGACCGCTCGCGCCCGCTCGACTTCGAGGTCTACGCGGTCAAGGGCATCGCGGGCCAGCAGGCGCAGACCACGGCCGCGATGGACTTCCGGCCGCTCTACCAGACGCTCAACGAGGACGAGGGCAACTATGGCCGCTACTTCTCGGTGCGCCGCGAGCCTCGCCTGGCCTCCGACACCTCGCGCAAGTACGGCACGCGCACGCCCTACGTCGGCACCGAGGTGTTCATCTCGCTGGTCGATCAGAACGAGGCCCCCTATGCCGACACCATCCGTTATCTCTCGGTCAAGGCGCTGCTGACCAACCGCGACCTGCCGTGCCTGGTGCCGCGCAACGGCAAGTCCGACCTGGCCGTGGCCGAGTCGATCCCGGTGGTTGGTGTCGGGCTGATCCGGCCGCCGAGCACGCCCAAGTCGCCGTTCGCGCAGCGCGAGATCGCCTGGCGGCTGATCCGCCAGCTCGGCTTCAACCACCTGCCGCTGGCCGACCTGCCGCACCGCGAGGGCGCGCAGGCGCTGCGCGACATGCTGCGGCTGTTCGTCTCGATCGACAACGACGTGCAGCGTCGCCAGATCGAAAGCCTGGTGGGGTCGCGCATCGAGCCCGTCACCCGGCGCCTGCCGGGCGCCGGTCCGCTGATCTACGGCCGCGGCGTGCGCTGCATCCTGAGCGTGGACGAGCAGGGCTTCTCGGGCACCAGCCCCTATCTGTTCGGGCTGGTGCTTGAGCACTATCTTGCGCGGCACGTCAGCATCAACGTGTTCACCCAGACCGTGCTCGAGTCGATGCAGCGGGGCACCGTCGCGCGCTGGCCGGTGCGCATGGGCGGGCGAGGGGTGGCATGAGCCCCCGCCCGGCCGCTCCGAAGGGGGCTCGCACCGCAGTGCGAAGCACGGAGGTTGCCTTATGAACGCTCCGAGCCCGCCGGAGGCGGCTGGCGCCCCGGCCCTGCAGACCACGCTGGAGCGGCTGCGCCAGGCACCTTGGAAGTTCGGCTTCACGGTGCTGATGCGCCGCTTCGGCGCGCTGCATCCCGAGCTGCCGCCCATCGGGCGGGCCAGCCGCCCGCAGCAGGAGCGCTTCAGGCTCGGCCAGACCGCGGCGCTGAGCTTCGCGCCGCGCGAGATCGCCGAGGTGGCGCTGCCGGGCGCGAGCGTGCCGTCGCCGGGGACCGGCAGTGCGCCGGCGCGCACCGGCAACAACCCGGCGCTGCCGATGGTGCGGTTGTACGGGCTCGGGCTGCTCGGGCCCAACGGGCCGCTGCCGCTGCACTACACCGAACTCGTGCGCGACCGCACCGAGAACCACCGCGACAGCACGCTGGCCGACTTCCTCGACATCTTCCACCACCGCTTTCTCACGCACATGTACCGGGCCTGGGCACAGAGCCAGGCGGCGGCCGGACTCGACCGTGCCGACGACGAGACCTTCAGCCGCTACATCGCGCGGCTGACCGGCCACGATCCGCTCGAGATCCGGGATTCGGTACTGCCTGCGCACGCGCGCCTGGCCGCCTCCACCCACCTGAGCCGCGAAGCGCGCAACCCCGACGGCCTGGCGTCCACGCTGGCGCGCTTCTTCGCGGTGCCGGTGCAGCTGCAGGAATTCGTGATGCACTGGATCCGCATCGATGCCGAGGACCAGACCCACCTGGGCGTGCCGCGCACGTCGAGCGTGATGGGCCTGGGCGCCATCGCCGGCGAGGTGGTGGCCGATCGCCAAAACAAGTTCCGGTTGGTGATCGGGCCCCTGAGCCTCGAGCAGTACCTTCGCTTTACGCCGCAAGGCAAGGATCTTCCGATGCTGGTCGAGTGGGTGCGCGGCTTCATCGGCTTCGAGTTCGTCTGGGAGATCGAACTGCGCGTGCGCAACGACAGCGCGCCGCCTGCGCGCCTCGAAGACAAGGAGAAGCTCGGCTGGTCGACCTGGCTGGGCGGCTCGGAGGGCGCGGGGCTCGGCGTCGTGCACGGCCGGCCGGGAGTCGGCGGCCCCGACTACGCGGTCGGCATGGTGTTCGAGCCGGAGGAATACATCGGCCTGCGTACCTGCCATGGCCCCTCCAGCATTCAGTGAGCTCACTTCATTTCGATCCAGATCCATGATTCACGCTTCCGATCCCTCGAGCTCGCCCGCGGCCGCGGTCCCCGACTGGCTGCAGCCGATCAGCAACAGCCAGCCCTGTGGCGCCAGTCTGGAATATGACGCCGAATACGCGGTGCTCCTGTCGCGCATGACGCCGCGCGGCGAAGCGCAGTACGGCAAGTTCGTCGGCAGTTCCGATGCGCCCAACTGGGCCGAGATCGAGCGTGACTGCCGTCGCCTGCTGCTGCGGACCAAGGACATCGGCCTGTTCGTGTGGCTCTGCCGCGCACGCGCGCGCCAGAGCCAGGCCGCGGGGCTTGCACAGGTGCTTTCCATGCTGGAAGCGGCATTGCGCACCTGGCCCGACGCCATCCACCCGCAACTCGTGATCGAGGGCCAGGCCGACCCCGAGGTGCGTGCCAACGCGCTGGCCGCGCTGGTCGATCCCGAGGGATTGATGAGCGACGTGCGCGAGATCGTGGTCGCCACCAGCACCGCCTTGCGCCTGACGGTGCGCGATGTCGAGCGGGCCTTTGCCGTGCCGCGGCCCGCCGATGCGCAGAGCCCGGAGTCGGTGAGCCTGCAGTTGCTTGCGCTGCATGCGGCCGCCGGGCGGGATGCACAGGCGCCTGTGAAGCTGCTTGCGCAAGCCGCGCAGCATGCGCGCGCGATCGATGCCTGGAGCAAGAGCAATCTGGGCGAAGACGCGCCTTCGCTGCAGCCGCTGGTTCGATTGCTGGACATGTTCGCCACACCGGAGACGGCGAACGCCGCCACATTGGAGAACACGTCGGCGAATATCCAGGCGGCGCCGCACGAGGGAGGCTGGCGCGCGGATGCCTCGGCGTCGACCGATCCGGGGACCTGGTCGCGGTCCGGCCAAGCCGCCGCGACGCGCGTCGAGATCCTGGGCCGCATCCGCTCGGCGCGCGAGTGGTTCGAAACGCATGAGCCGAGCAGCCCCGTGGCCGTGCTGCTCAAGCAGGCCGAGCGCATGGTAGGCAAGCGCTTCTACGAGGTGGCCGACGCGATCCCCTTGGACCTGCTGAAGAAATGGGAGTTGGACGATGACACAGCTGGCGAAGGAGCCCAAGCATGAGTGATTGGGGTCAGTTCATGGCCATCCTCTGGTTCGGGTGCCTGCTGGCGGTCCTGACAGGGGCCTCGGTGGTGGCATGGTGGTGCGTGCGCCGGCTTCGAGCCGCATTCGGCGAGCAGATCCGGCTGGCGCTGCGGGATCTGCCGGCATCGGCGCAAGGGTGGCCGCAGCCGGTGGACGCGCCGGGACGCAACGCGGACGTCGCCCAGGCCGTGCGCCAGGCCATCCAGATCGAGCTCGAGTTTCAGGAACGGCAGCAGGCCGAACGTGATCGGGCCCGAGCGGAGGAACTGCGGCGCTGGCAGGCGGACCAGGAGGAGCGCCGCGCCCAGGAGTTCCGCGCGTTGCTCCATGTGATGTCTGCACAATCGGCGAAGGGGCCGCTGCCGAGTGGCGATACACAGCGTGCGGCGCCGCGATCGCCGGTGGCATCGGCGCCAGCCACGTCCGCACGGCCGCCCGAGCTGATGCAGACGCCGTTGCCACGCCCTCGGCCCGCGTTCGAGCCCGAAGCGCCTGCGGTCGAACTCAGTGACGAAGAGATCGATGCGCTGCCGGCTGAAGTTCCGATGGCAGGCCGGCCCCGAAAGCGGATCTTGCCGGCACCGACCAAGCCCGTGTTGCGCGACCTTTGATCAGCGGTGCTCCCGTGCACGCCATCGATCAGGAACAACGTGAGGCCGACCAGCAGGTGGCCTGTCACGAAGTACATGAAATCGATCTGTCGACGAATCGGCCGTCGTTCAGACCGATTCGTCATGCATCGGGCGATGAGAAGGGCGCGTGAAAAGGAGTTTTCCTTTGGCGAGGCGGCACCTTTCGCATGCCTCGTGCGCAGGCCCCCGAACAGCGCCGGCTGCGTCCATCGAAGCCGAAGCGCCGGCGGCACTTTCGGACTTTTCCCTTGGCGCGTTCCGAACGCCCTCGCTTCGCTTCCCCGCCATTCCAAGTGAAATGGATGCGCCCAAGAAAAGCCGCCGCGCCTCAGGGCGGGATGCGTGAACTCATCACATCCATCTGAGACAAAAAGGCGAGCCCCGAAGGTGCAACCAACACCAACGAGGCTCTAACCACAACGTGCAACCTAGCAAGGAAACCGCACCTCATGGCTACCTCGAATCATAGACATCCCGCCGACATCGTCCTCACGATCGGCACGCGTTCCATCCAGATCGTCTTGAACGGCGACAGTCGTCCCTTCGCACCCGCCCCGCGCCGCCGTGGCCTCGCCTCGATCGTGGACCGGCGCCTGCAGCGTGCCGCGCCATCGCCCGCCCGTCCGGCGGCGGCCGAGGGCGGCGCGCTCATCGCGCGCCACGCCCCTTTCGAAGTCTTCGCCGAGCTCTCGAAAGTGGTGCGCGCCGCCCGCAACGAGATCCTGATCGTCGACCCCTATGTCAACGCCACCGCGCTGACCGACATCGCGGTCTGCGCGCGCGAAGGCGTGCGCATCCGCATCCTCGGCGATCGCGCGGGCGTCAAGTCCAGCCTCGGCCCCGCGGTCCGCCGCTGGCAGACGCAGTACCGTGCTGCGCGGCCGCTCGAAGTGCGCCTGTCAGCCACCAAGTCTCTCCATGACCGCCTGTTGCTGATCGACCGTGCGGAGGTCTGGAACCTGTCGCAGTCGATCGCGGACTTCGCGAGCAGGTCGCCGGCGTCGATCGAGCGCAGCGGCTCGGCCATCGCCCGCGAGAAAGCCGACATCTACCTCGGCCTGTGGACCACGGCCGCGCCGATGGGCTGAGCCTCGGCCCCGGGCCGGCAGCCGCCGGGCGGCGCCAAGGGCCTCAGCGCAGCCCGCCGCCCGCCGCGCCTTCCGCGCGCTGGATCAGTTCGATCTTGTAGCCGTCCGGATCCGTCACGAAGGCAATCACGGTGCTGCCGCCCTTGACCGGCCCGGCCTCGCGCGTGACGTTGCCGCCCGCCGCCTTGATCTTTTCGCAGGCCGCATAGGCATCGGGCACGCCGAGGGCGATATGGCCGTAGGCGGTGCCCATCTCGTAGCTGTCGGTGTCCCAGTTGTAGGTCAGCTCGATCTCGGCCTGCGCCGGGTTGCCCTCGTAGCCGACGAAGGCGAGGCTGTACTTGTACTCGGGGTTCTCGGAGGTGCGCAGCAGTTGCATGCCCAGCACCTGGGTGTAGAAATCGATCGAGCGCTGGAGGTTGCCAACGCGCAGCATGGTGTGGAGAAGTCGCATGTCGTGGGGCGCGAAGAGTGGTCGTTTCACCATTGTCGCGCGTCAGGCGCGCGCGGTGGGGCCGGCCAGCGTCAGCAGATGCGCGTCATGCCGGCGCAGGAAGTCCCGCAGGTGCTGCGCGTACTCGGGCACCACGGCAGCGCGCACGCTCGGGCGGACCGCCAGCGCTGCGCGCCAGTCGCGCACCCGGGGCGTCGCATCGAAGACGCGCGAGTCGCTGATCTCGTCGAAGACGTCGAAGTAGCGAAAGACCGGTGCGAAGACGGCATCGACCAGGCTGAAGCTTCCGCCCGCGAAGTACGGGCCGTCCTTCAGCGCCGCCTCGACGCGTTCGAACTTGCCCGCGAGCGCGAGGCGTTTCTGCTCGAACACCTCGGCATCGCGCGTGGTCTCGTAGCCCCACAGGTCGGCCAGGATCGCGGAGCCGAACTCCATCCAGCCCCGGGACTCGGCACGTGCGAGCGGGTCTTCCGGGTGCAGGCGCGCGCCGGACTGCGTTTCTTCGAGGTACTCGCAGATCACATTGCTTTCGAACAGGATCGCTTCGCCGCCGCCGGGCTGCGGCACGCGCAGAAGCGGCACCTTGCCGAGCGGCGAGATGGCGGTGAACCAGTCCGGCTTGTCGGCCAGGTCGATGACGACGCGTTCGAAGGCGACGCCCTTCTCGTGCAGGGCGATCGCGGCGCGCTGCACGTAGGGGCAGAGCAGGTGGCTGACCAGGGTGAGCGGCTTGATGGGGGGCATGGTGCTCTCTCTCGTTCGGAGTGGGTCTGGAAGCGGGAATTCTTCCGGGCCATGAAGACCTTGTCTAAAAAAGCCCACTCCGCACAGCGACCTGTCGCCAGCCTCGCCCTGTCGCTAGCCGCGTCGGCTGGCGGACCAGTGGGTCAGCCGGCCGTCGTGCATGACGCCGATGCGGTCGGCCATGGCGTGCGCCTCGGCCTCGTTGTGCGTCACCAGCACCGCGGTCTGGCCGGCGCTCTTGAGGATCTCGCGCACCTCGGCCGTCAAGCGCTCGCGCGTGCTGCCGTCGAGGTTGGAGAAGGGCTCGTCGAGCAGCAGCAACGCGGGCTCGGGCGCCAGTGCGCGCGCCAGCGCGATGCGCTGCTGCTGGCCGCCCGAGAGTTCGTGCGGATGGCGCTCGCCCGCGTTGGGAAGCCCGACCAGCGCAAGCATCGCCGCCACGCGCTCGCGTTGCGCGGCGCGCGGCCAGCGGCGCAGGCCGAAGGCGACGTTGCGTGCCGCGCTCAGATGCGGAAACAGCGCGTACTCCTGGAACATCATGCCGACGCGACGCCGCTCGGGCGGCAGGTGCACCTCGGCCGACGACAGCAGGCTGTCGCCGAGGCGGATGCGGCCGGCGCGCACCGGCTCGAAGCCGGCGATCGCGCGCAGCACCGTGGTCTTGCCGCAGCCCGAGGGGCCGAGCAGGCAGCCGATGTCGCCGGCGGCGAGCGAGAGGGAAAAGCCATCGACCACCGTGTGCAGGCCGTGGGCGCCTTCGTAGCCGAGGCGAAGGTCTTCGATCTCCAGCGCGGCGCTCATTGGCATACCTTCGCGCAGCAGCGCTTCGGATTCGCCTTGGGAACGGCCCGGCGGCTCATGCTGCGCTCTCCGAAAATCCACTGCGTGCCAGCAAGACCACCGGCAGCAGCCCCGCGACCACGATCGCCAGTGCCGCGATCGCGCCTTCCTCGTAGGTGCCGCGCGCGGCTTCCGCATAGAGCCAGGTGGCGAGCGTGTCGAAGTTGGCCGGCCGCAGCAGCAGGGTGGCCGGCAGCTCCTTCATGGCATCGACGAACACCAGCAGCGCGCTGGCCGCGATCGCGGGCCGCAGCAGCGGCAGGTGGACGCGGCGCAGCGTGCCGTTGGCGTTCTCGCCGAGCAGGCGCGACGCCTGTTCGAGCGCCGGCGGGATGCGTGCCAGGCCGGCCTCGATGCCGCCCACCGGCATCGCCAGGAAGCGGATCGCGCAGGCCACCACCAGCACGATGCCGGCGCCCATCAGCGGCAGGCCCGGATGGCCGATCAGCGAGGCCAGCGCGGCGTCGGCGGCCAGCGCCGGCGTCAGGAGACCGATCGCGAGCACGGTGCCCGGCACCGCATAGCCCAGCGTGGCGATCCGGCCCTGCCAGCGCCCGCGGTTGCGCATCGAGCCCTGCGTGCGCACCGCCCAGGCCACGACCAGGCCGGCAGCGACCGCGACCGCGGTCACGCCCGCGGCGACGCCGATCGTGTTGACGAGGCTGGAGACCAGGCCGGCCGAAATCCCGCCGCCCAGGCGCAGCCGCTTCGCCGTTTCCCACACCAGGTAGAGCGCCGGCGCGGCGAAGCCGACCAGCACCGGCAGCGCGGCCGCGGCGCTGGCGAGCCAGGCCGCCGCGCCGTGCAGCCGGCGCGGCTGGATGGCGCGCATGCGCTGCGCCGAGCCGAAGCGCTGGTGGCGCCGGCCGTGGCGCTCCAGCAGCACCAGCGCGATCACCACGAACAGCATGGCGGAGGCGATCTGCGCCGCGCCCGCGAGGTCGGAGCGGGTGATCCAGGTCGTGTAGACCGCGACCGTGAGCGTCTGGATGCCGAGGAATTCGGAGGCGCCGATGTCGTTGAGCGTTTCGAGCAAAGCCAGGCTGAGGCCGACCGCCAGCGCCGGCCGGGCCAGCGGCAGCGCGACCCGCACGAAGGCGCCCAGGCGGCTCTCGCCGAGCGAGCGGGCGGCTTCCATCAGGTGGGCGGGCTGGGTCATGAACATGGCGCGTGCGGTCATGTAGACATAAGGGTAGAGCACGAAGCCGAGCACGAAGATCGCGCCGGGCATGGAGCGCAGGTCGGGCAGGCGGAACTGGCGCGGGCTGTCGAAGCCCAGCAGCCATCGGATCGCGCCCTGCACCGGACCGAGCGGATGCAGCAGGTCGAGGTAGGCGAAGGCCACGATGTAGGTGGGCATCGCCAGCGGCAGCAGCAGCGCCCAGTGCAGGACGCCGCGGCCGGGGAAGTCGCAGGCGGTCACCAGCCATGCGCAGCCGGTGCCGATCACCAGCACCAGCAGCCCGACGCCGGCCAGCAGCACCGCGGTGTCGAGCGCCGCCCGGGGCAGCACGTGCCGGGCCAGGTGGCCCCAGTGCCCCAGGCCCGAACCGAAGGCGAGCCACAGCAGACTCAGCACCGGCGCTAGCACGCCGAGTGCGATCAGCACCGAAGCGGTCCGCCAGACCGGGCCGACCGACCGCAGCCGCGTCACTGGTCGAACGCGACCTTGTCGACCAGCGCGCTGGCCTGCTTTCGGTACTTCGCGACCTCGGCGATCGGCAGCGGGTCGACCTTGAGCTCGCCGATGCTGGAGGCAATGATCGGATCGAGCGCCACGCCCTTGCGCACCGGGTATTCGTAGTTGGCTTCGGCATAGAGCACCTGCGCCGACGGCGACACCAGGAACTCGAGCAGCTTGACCGCGTTGGCGCGCTGCGGCGCGTGCTTCGCCACCGAGGCGCCGCTGATGTTGACGTGCGTGCCGCCGCCCTGCACGAAGGTCGGCTTGATCACCTTGATGGCGTCGCCCCACTTGCGCGCGTCGGTGCCTTCCTTGGCGCCCTTCAGCTGGCCGACGTAGTAGGAGTTGGCCAGGCCGACGTCGCAGATGCCGCCGAGGATGTCGCGCGCCACGTCGCGGTCGCCGCCGGTGGCCTTGCGGCCCAGGTTGGCCTTGACGCCGCGCAGCCATTGCTCGGCCTTGGCCTCGCCCTCGTGCGCGATCAGCGCCGACACCAGCGCCACGTTGTAGGGATGCTGGCCCGAGCGGATGCAGACCTTGCCCTTGTACTTCGGGTTCGCGAGGTCTTCATAGTGGAACGAGGTGAGCGGCAGGCTCTTGTCGGCATACAGCACCCGGGCGCGCATCGACAGCCCGAACCACTGGCCGTCGGCGCTGCGCAGGTTGGACGGAATGGCGGATTCGAGGGCGGCCGATTTCACCGGCTGGGTGACGCCGCCGTCGACCAGGTCGATCAGGTTGCCGATGTCGACCGTCATCAGCACGTCGGCCGGCGAGCGGGCGCCTTCGGCCTTGACGCGCTCGAGCAGGCCGTCCTTCACGAACACGGTGTTGACCTTGATGTCGTTCTGCGCGCTGAAGGCCGTCAGCAGCGGCTGGATCAGGCCCGGTTCGCGGGTGGTGTAGAGCGTGAGTTCGCCGGCTGCGTGGGCGGGCAGGGCGGCGGCCAGCAGGGCGAGGGCGGTCGCGCCCAGCGCGAGGGTCGCGCGGGCAGGCGCGCGAGGGCGTGCGGTCATGAGGCGTCTCCAGGGGACTGTGGATCGAGTGGCATCGGCGCGCGGCTCGCGTGCGTCAATGCGAATCATAATCAATGGCGTCCCCCGGGGGCGGCGCAATGTCCCACCGCCGCCGAAGGTGTATCCACCTCAGAGCGCGCAGGGGCTCTCAGCGGCTCGGCAGTTCGAACACCAGGCAGGTGGTGGTGGCGTGCGCATAGAGGGTGCCGTCGGCACCGACGAGGCGGGCCTCGGCGGTGGCCAGCTGGCGGCCGCAATGCAGCACCTTGCCCTCGGCGCGCACGCGCTGCACCTTGGGCGTCAGCGCCTTCACGAGGTTCACGCCAAGCTCGGCCGTGGTGTAGCCATGGCCGGCCGGCAGCATCGTGTGCACGGCACAGCCCAGCGCCGAATCGAGCAGGGTGGCGAACCAGCCGCCATGGATGGTCCCGAGCGGATTCAGGTGTTCGGCCAGCGGCCTGCCCTGGAACACCGAGCGCCCCGGGCCGATCTCGATCAGCTGGAAGGACAGCGTCTTGGCAATCGGAGCATACGGGATCTCGGCCCGCAGCATTGCCCCCATGATCTCCAGCCCGGTCTTGCCGGCGATCTGCTCCCGCTGCGCGACCCCGGGGCCCGGGCCCGCGTCCAGCCGTTCGGAAATCGTGGCTTCCTCGGCGATCCAGGCCGCCAGTTGATCGGTCGATGTCATGTCAATTCCCCTAAGGTTGCATATGCAATGATTGTAGCTACAATCATCGACATGAATGCCATCGAGAAGCCGCAAGGCTGTACCAATTTCCGGCTGCGGCACCTGGTGCGGCAGGTCTCGCGCCACTACGACGCCGAGCTCGCGAAGAGCGGTCTCAAGACCACGCAGTACTCGCTGCTGTCGCATGTGCTGCATCTCGGGCCGCTGCGGCCGGTCGACCTGGCGAAGGCGATGGGCGTCGAGGCCTCGACGCTCACGCGCAACCTCAAGCCGATGGTTGCCGCCGGCTGGCTGACGCAGGGCGAGGGCCCCGATGCGCGCAGCCGGCTGGTCGCGATCACCGACGACGGCCGCCGCAAGCGCAGCGAGGCGCAGCGCCACTGGCGCATCGCGCAGGAGACGCTCAACGAGCTGCTCGGCGTCGGGCGGGTGCTGGCACTGCACCAGCTGCTCGACGAGAGCATCGCCATCCTGCAGGGTCCGGGCGAGATCGCCGAGGGAGCACTCGATGAATGACCACACCACCGCGGGCGCGTCGCCCGTCGCCCGCTACGCCGTCTGGCTGGTGCTGCTGGCCGCGGCCGGCACCTTCGCGCTGACCATGGGGGTGCGCCAGACGATGGGGCTGTTCCTGTCGTCGCTCAACACCTCGACCGGCCTGGGCATCGGCAGCATCAGCCTGGCCTTCGCCTTCGGCCAGCTGTGGTGGGGCCTCACGCAGCCCTTCGCGGGCGCGGTGGCCGACCGCATCGGCACCGGCCGCGTGATCTTCATCGGCGTGCTGCTGGTGGCGCTGGGCACCTTCCTCACGCCGCTGATGACCACCACGGCCGGCCTGATCTTCGCGATCGGCGTGCTGGCCGCGGGCGGCGCGGGCATGGCGGGGCCATCGGTGCTGATGGCCGCGACCACGCGCCTGGTGCCGGCCCACAGGCGCGGCCTGGCCACCGGCATCGTCAACGCGGGCGGCTCCTTCGGCCAGTTCGCGATGGCGCCGATCGCGATCGGGCTGATGGCCGCCGTCGGCTGGGCCAGCGCCATGCAGTGGCTGGCGATCCTGATCCTGCTGGCGCTGCCGGCGGTGTGGGTGCTCAAGGGCAACTCGAATCTGCTCGCGGCGCAATCGGCTGCCGCCAGCGGCATCCAGCCGCTCAGTGCACGCGAGGCGATCCGGCAGGCGCTCGGCACGCCGAGCTATCGCTACCTGAGCCTCGGCTTCCTGGTCTGCGGCTTCCACGTCGCCTTCCTTGCCACCCATCTTCCGGGCGTGGTCGCGGCCTGCGGCCTGCCGCCCGAGATCGGCGGCTGGGCGCTCGGCATGATCGGCCTCTTCAACATCGTCGGCAGCCTGGCGATGGGCTGGGCCGTCGGCCGCTGGCGCATGAAGTCGCTGCTGGCGCTGCTCTACGCGACCCGTGGCCTGGCGGTGCTGGTCTTCCTGCTGGCGCCCAAGACGCCGGTCGTGATGCTGGTCTTCGCCGCCGTGATGGGCGTGACCTTCCTCTCGACCGTGCCGCCGACCGCGGGCCTGGTCGCCAAGATGTTCGGCCCCGCCAACATGGCGATGCTGTTCGGCATCGTGATGCTGGCGCACCAGGTCGGTGGCTTCCTGGGTGCATTCCTCGGCGGCTATGTGTTCCAGGCCACCGGCAGCTACGACATCGTCTGGTACATCGACATCGTGCTGGCGGCCGGGGCGGCGCTGGTCAACCTGCCGATCCGCGAATCGCGGCCGGTGCTGATGGCGAAGGCTCTCGCATGAGCGCAGCGCCGGGCCGCTCCCAAGCAAGCTTGCACCGCAGTGCGAAGCACGAAGGTGCTCCATTGACATCGCTGGACCCGCGCACCCGGCGCCTGCTCGAAGCGCCGATCGTGCCGACGCTGCTGCGCCTGGCCGCGCCCAACGTGGTGGTGATGGTGGCGCAGGCCTCGGTCGGACTGATCGAGACCTTCTTCGTCGGCAAGCTCGGCACCGACGCGCTGGCCGGCATGGCGCTGGTGTTCCCGATCGTGATGCTGATGCAGATGACCTCGGCCGGCGCCATGGGCGGCGGCATCGCGTCCTCGATCGCGCGCGCGCTCGGTGCCCGCCGGCGCGACGACGCCGACGCGCTGGTGCTGCACGCGATCGCGATCGCGATCGGCTTCGGCGCTCTGTTCATGGCGGCGATGCTGTTCGGCGGACGCTGGCTGTTCTCGCTGATGGGCGGGACCGGCGCTTCGCTCGAGGCCGCGATGGTCTATTCCAACGTCGCCTTCGCGGGCGCGGTGCTGGTGTGGATCTTCAACTCGCTGGCCGCGGTGGTGCGTGGGACCGGCAACATGGCGGTGCCGGCCAACGTCACGGTGGCCGGCGTCGTGGTGCTGGTCCCGCTGTCGCCGCTGCTGATCTTCGGCTGGGGCCCGATCCCGGGCCTCGGCATCGCGGGCGGCGCGGTGGCGCTGCTGGTCTACTACCTGGGCGGCTCGCTCGCGCTGTGGGCCTACCTGCGCTCGGCGCGCAGCCTGCTGAAGCCCTCGTGGGCCAGCGTGCGTTTCCGCTGGCCGCTGTTCCGCGACATCCTGCGCATCGGCCTGGTGGGGGCGGTGTCGACGGTGGCGACCAACCTGTCGATCGGCATCGCGACCGCGCTCACGGGCCATTTCGGTCCGGGCGCGATCGCCGGCTACGGCACCGCGTCGCGGCTCGAATACCTGCTGGTGCCGCTGGTGTTCGGCCTCGGCGCGCCGCTGGTCGCGATGGTCGGCACCTGCATCGGCGCCGGCCAGCGCGAGCGCGCCCTGCGCGCCACCTGGGCCGGCGCGGCCATCGCCTTCGTGCTCTCGGGGGCGATCGGCCTGGCCGCCGCGCTGTTCCCGCGCCCCTGGCTGCTGCTGTTCGGCAGCGACCCCGCGATGCTCGAGGCCGGTTCGCAGTACCTGCGCGCCGTCGGGCCGTTCTATGGCTTCTTCGGCGTCGGGCTGGTGCTGTACTTCGCATCCCAGGGCGCGGGCCGGCTGTTGTGGCCGGTGCTCGGCAACATCGCGCGGCTGATCGTCGCCGGCCTCGGCGGCTGGCTCGCACTGCGCTGGGGCGGCGATCTGGTGCATGTCTTCGTGATGCAGGGCGCGGCACTGGTGGTGTACGGCATCGTCATCGCCTCGGCGATCGCGGGCGGCGCCTGGTTCGGCCGGGTCGGCTGGCCGCGCAGCACCCGCGCGCTGCTGCGCCGCTTCCAGGCTTCCTGATTTCTTCATCCCTTCTCGAAGGAAGACCATGAACCTCAAGGATTCCGTCGTCTTCATCACCGGCGCCAACCGCGGCCTGGGCCTGGCCTTCGCGAAGGCGGCCCTGGCCGGCGGGGCGAAGAAGGTCTACGCGGCCGCGCGCGACCCCCGGAGCATCACGCTGGCGGGCGTGCATCCGGTGGCGCTCGACGTCACCCGGCCCGAGCGGGCCGAGGCCGCCGCGCGCGACTGCAGTGACGTCACGCTGCTGATCAACAACGCCGGCATCTCGCGCGGCGCGAGCCTGCTGGGTTCGCCCGACGCCTTCGAGTCGGCGCGGGCCGAGTTCGAGACCAACTTCTTCGGCCCCTGGGCGCTGGCCCGCGCCTTCGCGCCGGTGCTGGCCGCGAACGGCGGCGGCGCGATCATCAACGTGTTGTCGGTGCTGAGCTGGCTCAGCCTTCCTGGCTCCGCGACCTACAGCGCCTCGAAGTCGGCCGCCTGGTCACTGAGCAATGGCTTGCGCACTGCCTTGCGCGAGCAGGGGACGCAGGTGCTGAGCCTGCACGTGGCCTTCATGGACACCGACATGACGAGCAAGGTGTCCGGCCCCAAGGCCTCGCCCGACGAGGTGGTGCAGCAGACCTTCGCGGCGCTGGAGGCCGGGCAGTTCGAGGTGCTGGCCGATGCGCTGACGCGGCAGGTCAAGCAGGGCCTGTCGGCCGAAGCGCCGCCTTACGCGGCGTGAGCCAGGCCGGCGATCCGCCCGGACGCCGGCAGTTATCATCGCTCCCCGCGCTTGGTGCCTGGCGCGGATCGGCGTGTTCGCTGTCGGCGTTTTGCTGCGGTGGACACGTCGGCCCGCGCTCTCCAGGCAGTTGCGGCTGTGCTCGTTTCCGGTCGAAGAATCAGCAGGAAGCG
Source organism: Variovorax sp. P1_G12 (assembly GCF_056405555.1). Taxonomy (NCBI): domain Bacteria; kingdom Pseudomonadati; phylum Pseudomonadota; class Betaproteobacteria; order Burkholderiales; family Comamonadaceae; genus Variovorax; species Variovorax sp. P1_G12. The sequence continues at coordinate 54,141 of NZ_JBFUBW010000024.1, forward strand.
GTGTGCGCCAGCGTCGCTTCCTCCCCACCGGATTCAATTTCGTGAGCTCCATGCCTGGCATCTTCACCGCCTTCAAGAAGTGGCGCGCGTCGCGCAGCGCGGGGCACCAGCTCGACGCCCTGCTGGCGATGGCGGACGCGACAGCGTCCTATGCCGAGCGCAGCGAATGGCTGATCGAGCTCGCGCACTGGATTCGCCGCCGCGGCATCGTGCAGGCGGACGGCGCCGCGGAGGCGCGCTCCGTCCAGGAGCACACCCGCTTGCGCTACATGCTGAACGTGCTCGACCGCAATCCCGCGTGGAAGGCGAACGTCGCGGGCATCCTGCGTGCCGTGCTGCGCGAGAGCGACGGCATCTCGCTCTTGTGCGATGCCGGCATGCCGGTGCACTCCGGCTTCTTCGGGGCGTTGACCGAGCGCATCCAGTCGTCGCTGATTCCGCCGGCGCCGAACCGGCGCGAACTGAGCGCGCTGTTCACGCTGATGTTCACGTCGAGCGCGGACGCCGACTGGATCGACACGCTGCCGCCCGATGTGCTCGATCGCATCCGGGCGCTGTTTGACCACGACGCGGCCGACGACACGCGGCGCACGGGCGCCTTCTCGCTCGACCTGCTGGCCGCCCTGCACAACCTGACCTGCCAGATCAGCTCGACGGGCATGTCGCAGATGGTGCGCGGCCGGCTCGGCGATGCCGACGCCCGCGTCGCGACCGAATCGCAGCCGTTCTACCGGCTGCCGCGGGCCATGCTGGCGGTCGAAGCCGCGCACGAGGCGGTCGAGGACGGTGCGGAGCCCGGCCGGCTGCTGCGCGAGGTCAACTACCTGCGGGTCCTGCTGGACCAGTGCCGCATCGCCATCGACGACGTGTTCGCCAACCTCTACCAAAACGGTGTCAGCATCGACATCGTGTTCCAGATGGAGCGCATGCGCATGCGCATCGCCCGCGCCGAGCAACTGCTCGATACCTGGATGGCACCCGACGACATGCGTGCCATGGCGCGCCTGATGGCCGAACTCGTGAAGGCGAACCAGGAAAGCCAGAGCGTCTCGCACCTGATGCGCAGCAACTTCTCGCTGCTGGCGCGCAAGGTGGTCGAATACAACGCCGACACCGGCGAGCACTACATCGCCCGCGACCGCCGGGAGTACCTGAAGATGCTGCGCATGGCGGCCGGCGGCGGCCTGGTCACGGTGGTCACCGTCTGCGTCAAGTTCGCGATCAGCGGCGCCCATCTGGCCTCCCTGCTCGAGGGGCTGCTGGCGGGCATCAACTACGCCGCGAGCTTCCTGCTGATCCACTTCCTGCATTTCTCGCTGGCGACCAAGCAGCCGGCGATGACCGCGCCGACGCTGGCCCGCGAACTCGACGCGGCAGGCACGCCCCAGGGCATGGACGACTTCGTGACTTCCGTGCTGGCCTTGATCCGCACCCAGGCGGCCGCGGTGCTCGGCAATGTGCTGGCGGTCTTTCCCGTGTGCCTCGGCGTGGCGCTGTTGTGGCGCACGCTCTTCGGATCGGACCTCATCTCGCCGGACAAGGCGCACGCCACGCTGCAATCGTTCTCGCTGCTCGGGCCGACGCCGATCTACGCCGCCTTGACGGGCGTGCTGCTGTGGTCGTCGAGCCTGTTCGCTGGCTGGGTCGACAACTGGTTCGTGCTGCACCGGGTCGGCGACGCGCTGGCGTACAACCGCCGCCTGCGCCTGACGCTCGGTGCCGCCGGCGTGGCCCGGCTGGCAGCCTTCTGGCGCTCGAACATCGCCGGCGTGGCCGGCAACATCTCGCTGGGGCTCCTGCTGGGACTCGTTCCTGCCCTCCTGTCGGCCTTCGCGTTTAGCTTCGAGGTGCGGCACGTGACGCTGAGCGCGGGCTCGATCGGCGTCGCGCTCGGCGTGCTCGGCAAGGCGCCCCTGCAGTCGGCGGAACTGTGGTGGGCGGTGGCCGGCGTCTGCAGCATGGCGGTGTTGAACGTGGCGGTGAGTTTCGCGCTGGCGTTCCACATGGCCATCCGCTCGCGCGACTTGCGGCGCGCGCATGTCCGCTCGCTGTACGAGGGCGTCTGGCGCCGGATGCGCAGCCGTCCGATGGAACTGCTCTGGGCCGGCACGGTGCGGCGCGCCTGAGCGCGCCGAGGCGCGCGCCCTATGCGGCGTGGCGCGGCGCCGGCAGCAGGCGCCCGAGCGCCTTGAAGAACAGGTCCGACTGCTCGCGCTCGCCTTGGATCTGAGCCGCCACCTGCGCGGCCAGCGCGGCCCCGACCGGCACCAGCGGCCGGCCGGTGGACTGCGCGATCACCTGGTGCAGGCAGGCGCGCTCGAGGTAGTACAGGTCGTCGTAGGCATGGGCGATGCTCGCCCCGGCCACCACCACGCCGTGGTTCGCGAGGAAGGCCACGTCCTTGCCGGCCATCGCGCGGGCGATGCGTTCGCCCTCGCGGTCGTCGAGCGCCAGGCCGTTGTAGTCGGCGTCGATCGCGATGCGGTCCATGAAGCGCATCGCGTTCTGGCTCAGCGTCGGGTCGAGCGCCCGGTCGACCGTCAGCGTGAGTGCGGTGGCATAGGGCATGTGGCAATGCAGCACCACTGCGTGGCCCGTGATGCGATGCACCGCGCCGTGGATGAAGAGGGCGGTGGGCTCGACCCGGTGCCGGCCCGCGAGCACCTCGCCGTGAACGTCGATCAGGACGATGTCATCGGGGCCGATCTCGCTCCAGTGCAGGCCGCGCGGGTTGATCAGGTAGCGGTCCTGGGCGCCCGGCAGCATGACGCTGAAATGGTTGCACACGCCTTCGGACAGGCCATGGTGCGCGGCGGCGCGCAGGGCGAGCGCGAGGTCCTGGCGCAGGGTGCGCACGGCGGGGCTGGCGTAGTCGGAATCTGCGGACATGGCGGGGCTCGTCGAAGCGTTGAAGGAAGGCGGTTTCAGGCGCGCTGGCTGCCCGAGAAGGCAGCCACGAAGCGCAGCGCGTCTTCCCGCACCGCGGCCGCGCTCTTGCCGGGCTTGTAGAGCGCCGAGCCGATGCCGAAGCCGGCCGCGCCGGCCGCGCGCCAGGTGGCCATGTTGTCGGGCGTGATGCCGCCGACCGGCATCAGTGGCGTGCCTTTCGGCAGCACCGCGAGCAGCGCCTTGACCACCGCCGGCGAGGCCAGTTCGGCGGGAAACAGCTTGAGCCCGGTGGCGCCCGCGGCCAGGGCGCCGAAGGCCTCGGTCGGCGTCATCACGCCGGGCAGGCTCACGAGTCCGAGCCGGGCGGCCTCGGCGATCACCTCGGCGTTGAAGTTCGGCGCCACGATCAGCTCGCCGCCGGCGGCATGCACCTCGCGCACCTGTTGCGCGCCGAGCACCGTGCCGGCGCCCACCAGCGCCTGCGGAAAGCGCTGGCGCAGCAGCGCGATGCTCTCGAGCGGCTGCGGCGAATTCAGCGGCACCTCGAGCAGGCGGAAGCCCGACTCGACGATCGCGTCGCCCACCGCGGGCGCTTCGGCCGGCGTGAGCCCGCGCAGGATCGCCACCAGCGGCAGCGCCCGCAGGGCGGCGGAGAACTTCGTCGTGGGTGTGCTCATGGTCTTCTGTGGTTCGATGAATGCAGTGCGTGCAGGCCGGCCCAGGTGGCTTCGGTGCCGAGCGTGCGGGCCTGGGTGCCGGCCGCCTGCAACGCCAGCAGGTAGCGCTGCGTGAGCGCGGGCGCGCCGATCAGCATCACCTCGACCGCGGCATGGACCGACTGGGTGCGCAGTTCCTCGCCGATCAGCAGGCCCGAGAGATAGCTCGAGAGCTCGCGTGTCGGCATGCGGTCGAACAGGGCCAGGGTGCGGGCGCCGAAGGCGTTGTGCAGCAGGCCCTGGCCGTTGTCGGACTGCGTCACGCCTTGCAGGAAGGCGGCCTCGTCGAGCGGCGCGGAAGTGTCCAGCGTGCGCGCGAGGATCGAGTGCTGGCTCAGGAGGGCATAGAACTCGCCGGTCATGAAGGTGCGGAAGCCGGTCACCATGCCGTTCTTCACGCGGGCCCACTTGTTGTGCGTGCCCGGCAGCACGAACAGGCCGTCGCGCAGGCCGGTCAGCGCCATGGCGCCGAGGATCTGCACCTCTTCGCCACGCATCACGTCGGGCACGCCGTCGTGGGTGTCGCTCAGGCCCGGCACGATCGAGATCCGGCCGGGCTCGATCTCGAGGATCTTGCCGCGCACCTCGGCCAGGCCCGCGGGGCAGGCGCAGTAGGGCGCCTCGACCCAGCCCTGCTTGCTGCCGGCCATGCCCGAGATCAGGCAGCGGGTTCCGGCCGGACGCATCCAGTCGGCGAACAGCGTCTCGAACACCTCGGTGAAGCCGCCGGACTTGACGTTGAGGATGCCGCGCGGATGGGCCTGCTCGTCCAGCACCCGGCCGTCGGCGTCGAGCAGCGCGCCGCGCAGCGAACTGGTGCCCCAGTCGACGGCGACGAGTCGGTGTTGGGCCATGGATGCGTGCTCCGGTTCAGCCGCGCGGCTTGTAGGCCGTGACGTCGATCTCGACCTTGGCATCGATCATCAGCCGCGATTCGACGGTCGAGCGTGCCGGACGATGGTCGCCCAGGCATTCCATGTAGACCCGGTTGAAGCTGCCGAAATCGCGCGCGTCGTTGAGCCAGACGCTGACCTTGGCGATGTCGGCCAGCGTGCAGTCGGCCAGCGCCAGGGCCTGCTCGATGCGCTTGAAGACCTGGCGCGTCTGGGCTTCGATGCCGCCGACGATGACCTGGCCCTGGTCGTCGGTGGGGACCTGCCCGGAGACGAAAACGAAGTCGCCGGCGCGGGTGGCGGGGGACAGCGGGCGGGCCTGGCGGTCCGAGGCGATGGGTGATTGGCCGAGCATTTCAACGTGAGACATGGCGATGAATGTGTAAGAAATTTACAAAATAGATAAGGGAAAACCCCTTATTGACCTCGATACGACTGGAAATACGATCGACGATGTAATGTTATTACTCACGGAGCCACGATGCAATCTCCTGCCCTCACTGTAGCGACATCTGCTTTGTTCAGGCGCGCGCCGGTCTGGCGCCACGCGGCAGGCGCCATCGCCGCCACGCTCGCGCTCGGCCTGGCCGCATCCGTGGCGTCGGCCGAGCCCGCCAGGGGCGGGGCCGCCAATCTCGCGATGGTCGGCGAGCCCCAGGGCCTGGACCCGATGGTCAGCACCGCCGACCTGGTCGGCACGATCATGCAGCACGTCTACGAGCCGCTCTACACCTTCGATGCCAACTGGAACGTGGCGCCGATGCTGGCCGAAGGCCTGCCGGTGGTGTCGAAGGACGGCCTGAGCTACACCATCGCGATCCGCAAGGGCGTCAAGCTGCACAACGGGCGCGACCTCGGCGCGGAGGATGTCGTGGCCTCGCTGCAGCGCTGGATGGAGCTCTCGCCGCGCGGCAAGGCGGTCGGCAAGGAAGTGGAGTCGCTGACGGCCAAGGGCCCGCTCACCGTGGAGCTCAAGCTCAAGAGCCCCTACGCGCCGCTGCTGGCGCAGCTCGCGCTGCCGAGCGGCATGGCGGCGATCATGGCCAAGGAAAGCATCGCGCCGCAGCTCAAGGAGTTCATCGGCACCGGGCCCTACAAGTTCAAGGAGCGCCGTCCCGACCAGTTCACGGTGCTGGTGCGCCACGACGGCTACACCTCGCGCAAGGAGGCGCCGAGCGGTTACGCGGGCCGCCGCGAAGCGCTGCTCGACGAACTGCGCTTCGTGCCCGTGCCGAATGCCAACACCCGGGTCGAAGGCTCGCTCTCGGGCCAGTTCCAGTACGCCGACCTGCTGCCGGTGGAGGCCGCGGGCCGGATCGAGAAGGGCGCGCCGGCCGTGGTGCCGATCGTGACCAAGAACTTCGGCTTCCCCTACATCGTGTTCAACACCAAGGAAGGCGTGCTGGCCTCGCAGCCGCTGCGCCGCGCGGTGCAGACCGCGGTCGGGCAGGGCGAGCTGATGGCCGCGGGCTTCGGCGACAACCGCTTCTTCGTGGTCGAGCCCAACTTCTTCCCCAAGGGCACGCCCTACTATTCGGCCGCCGGCAGCAATGCCTACAACACGCGCAACCCTCAAGCGGCCAAGGAGCTCGCGGCCAAGGCCGGCTACAACGGCCAGCCGATCCGCATCATGGCGAGCCGCCAGTACGAGTTCCACTACAACATGGCGCTCGTGATGGCCGAGCAGCTCAAGAAGGCCGGCTTCAAGACCGACCTGCAGGTGGTCGACTGGGCCACGCTGGTGCAGCGCCGCAACGACGCCAAGCTGTGGGACGTGTACTTCACGCATTCGGGCCTGTTCCCCGAGCCGATGCTGTCGCCGCCGCAACTGGGCGACGGCGCGCCGGGCTGGTGGGAAACGGCCGCCAAGAAGTCGACGCTGACGGCCTTCAACCAGGAAACCGACAGCGCCAAGCGCGGGGCGCTGTGGGGCCCGGTGCAGCAGACCGTGTATGACGAGGTGCCGTTCATCGAGGTCGGCAAGTTCAACAGCCTGTCGGCGCGCTCGGCCAGGCTGGAGGGCTACACGCCCGCGATCTGGCCCTTCTTCTGGAACACGGGCCTCGGCAAGTAAGAGCGGATTCCCATGCTGCGCTTCCTGCTCACCCGCCTGGCCGGGGCCCTGGTGGTGCTCGCCATCGTCGCGGTGCTGGTCTTCGCCCTGACCCGCCTGGCGTCCGGCGACCCGGTCGCACTGCTGCTCGGCGACCAGGCGACCACCGAGGACATCGCCCAGGCCCGCATCCGCTACGGCCTGGACAAGCCCCTGCCGACCCAGTTCGTGCTGTGGGTCGGCGAACTGCTGCAGGGCAATCTCGGGCAGTCGCTGTTCCTGCAGCGCCCGGTGGCGCAGGCGCTGCTGGAGCGCGCCGAGCCGACGCTGTTCCTGGCGCTGTTCGCGGTCGGCATCGCGGCCCTGATCGGCATCCCGGCCGGCATGGCGGCCGCCGTCTGGCGCGGCAGCGCGGCCGACCAGGTGGTCAGCGGCGTGGCGATGCTGGGGGCCAGCATCCCGAGCTTCTGGCTCGGCCTGATCCTGATCCAGTTCTTCGCGGTCAAGCTCGGCTGGTTCCCGGCCTCGGGCTATGGCGACCCCAGCGCCTCCTTCGGCGACCGGCTGCAGCACCTGCTGCTTCCGGCGCTGGTGCTGGGCCTGCTCAACTCGGCGCTGATCATCCGCTTCACGCGCGCCTCGATGCTCGACATCCTCGGCGAGGACTATGTGCGCACGGCGCGCGCCAAGGGCCTGCCCGAGGGCGTGATCATGGTCAAGCACGTGCTGCGCAACGCGCTGGTGCCGATCGTCACCGTGCTGGGCCTCACGCTGGCGCTGATGATCGGCGGCACGGTCGTGACCGAGACGGTCTTCAACCTGCCCGGCGTCGGCAACCTGGTGGTGCGCGCGGTGCTCAGGCGCGACTACCCGGTGATCCAGGGCACGCTGCTCGTCATTGCGGCGATCTACGTCTTCATCAACCTCGGCGTCGATTTCATCTACATGCTGGTTGATCCGCGCATCCGGCTGGAGGGCAAATGAGAGCCGCACTTCTTTCCCGCTGGCGCAGCGCGCTGCCGGTGGCGCGGCGCCTGTTCGGGCGCAGGATCGTGCTGGCGGCGGCCCTGGTGCTGCTGCTGGTGGTCGGTGTCGCGGTGCTCTACCCGCTGCTGTCGGACGCCGACCCCGGCGCCATCGAGATCGGCCAGCGCCTGCATGCGCCTTCGCTCGAACACTGGGCCGGCACCGACGAGCTGGGCCGCGACGTCATGCTGCGCATCGTGCACGGCGCGCGCTACTCGCTGCTGATCGGCGTCGTCACGGCCGCCGGTGCGGTGCTGTTCGGCACGCTGATGGGCATGCTCGCGGGCTTCTTCCGCCGGCTCGATGCGCCGCTGATGCGCGTGGTCGACGCCATGATGTCCTTCCCCGACATCCTGCTGGGCATCGCGCTGGTGTCGATCCTCGGCGTCTCGCTGTGGAACGTGATGCTGGCGCTGGTGATCGTCTACACGCCGCGCGTGGCCCGCGTGGTGCGCGCCACCACGCTGGTGCTGCGCGAACTGCTGTTCGTCGATGCGGCGCGCGCGCTCGGAGTGCGCACGCCGAAGATCCTCTGGAAGCACATCCTGCCGAACCTGATGTCGCCGATCCTGGTGCAGGTGACCTTCATCTTTGCCTACGCCATCCTGGCCGAGGCGGGCCTGTCGTTTCTCGGCGTCGGCGTGCCGCCCGACATCCCGACCTGGGGCACGATGATCGCGGGCAGTCTCGACTATGCAGACAAGGCCTTCTGGACCATCTTCTGCCCCGGCCTCGCGATCGTGCTGACCGCGCTGTCGCTGCAAATGCTGGGCGATGGCGTGCGCGACCTGCTGGATCCCAAGCTGAGGAAGGCGGCATGAACGCAACCACGACCATGGCCGCGCCGCGGCTCGAAGTGCAGGGCCTCTCGACCTCCTTCGCCACCGAAGCCGGCCGCATCCAGAGCGTGGCCGACGTCTCCTTTGCGATCCGCCCCGGCCAGACGCTGGCGCTGGTCGGCGAATCGGGCTCGGGCAAGTCCGTCACCAGCCTCACGCTCATGGGCCTGCATGCCAAGACCTCGCATGCGCAGGTCGAGGGCGAAGCGTGGTTCGTGCGGCGCGACGGCCGCCGCGTGAACCTGCTCGACATGCCGGAATGGGAGAAGCGCGCGCTGCGCGGCAACGAGCTCGGCATGATCTTCCAGGAGCCCATGACCAGCCTCAACCCGGTGCTGACCATCGGCGAGCAGATTGCCGAATCGGCGCGCCTGCATCTGAAGCTGGATCGCAAGGCGGCCCATGCCCATGCGCGGCGGATGCTCGAACTGGTCGAGATCCCGGCCGCCGCACAGCGGGTCGACGAATATCCGCACCAGCTCTCGGGCGGCATGCGCCAGCGCGTGATGATCGCGCTCGCGATGGCCTGCAACCCGACGCTGCTGATCGCCGACGAGCCGACCACCGCGCTCGACGTCACGATCCAGGCCCAGATCCTCGCACTGATGGGCCGGCTGCAGAAGGAGACCGGCATGAGCATGCTGTTCGTCACGCACAACCTCGGCGTGGTGGCGCAGTACGCCGATGCGGTGGCCGTGATGTATGCGGGGCGCATCGTCGAATCGGCGCCGGTGCACGATCTGTTCGCGCGGCCCGGGCATCCTTACACGCGCGGCCTGCTGGCCTGCCTGCCGGGCGTGGCGCGACGGCGCGGCTCGCCTGTGCAGGCCGGCAGGCGTCCGCAACTCGTGGCCATCCCGGGCCAAGTATCGAGCCCGTTCGCGCCGCCCCCGGGCTGTGCCTTCGCGCCGCGCTGCGCATTCCGTCGAGAGGCCTGCGATGCCCGCATGCCGATGCTCGAAACCACCGGGGGCGCACGCATGATGCGCTGCATCGGCTTCACCGAAGAGGTGGCGGCGTGACAAGTGCGACATTGGCGAGCGAGCATCTGCTCGAGATCCGGAATCTCAAGAAGTACTTCGGCAAGGGCAGCCATCCGGTGCGCGCGGTCGACGACGTGAGCTTCACGATCCGCAAGGGCGAGACACTGGGGCTCGTCGGCGAATCGGGCTCGGGCAAGAGCACCATCGGCCGGCTGCTCACGCGGCTGGTCGATCCGACCGCTGGCCAGATGCTGTATCAGCCGCAGGGCTCGGACGCGGCGCCGCAGGATCTGGCGCATCTCTCGCAGTCGCAGTTCAGGCCGTTGCGCTCCAAGGTCCAGATCATCTTCCAGGACCCTTACGCCAGCCTCAACCCGCGCATGCGGATCCGCGAGGTGCTGGCCGAAGCGCTGGACACCCATGGCCTGGCCAAGGGCGCGGCGCGCAAGCCGCGCATCGAGCAGTTGCTGCAGCAGGTCGGCCTTCGCCCCGAGCATGCCGACCGCTTTCCGCACGAGTTCTCGGGCGGCCAGCGCCAGCGCATCGGCATCGCGCGCGCATTGGCGGTCGAGCCGCAGTTCATCGTGGCCGACGAGCCGCTGTCGGCGCTCGACGTGTCGATCCAGGCCCAGGTGGTCAACCTGCTGGGCGAACTCAAGGAGCAGCTCGGCCTCACGCTGCTGTTCATCTCGCACGACCTCGACGTGGTGGAATACCTCTGCGACCGGGTGGTCGTGCTGTACCTCGGCCGCGTGATGGAGATCGCGCCGACCGAAGCGCTCTACGCCAGTCCGCAGCACCCGTACACGCGTGCGCTGCTGGCGGCGGCGCCGATTCCCGATCCGGCCCAGCGGCGCGTGGTGCCGCTGCTGCAGGGCGATCTGCCCAGCCCCGCGAATCCGCCCTCGGGCTGCGTGTTCCGCACCCGCTGCCCGCTGGCGGAGGCACGCTGCGCGAGCGCCGACATGCAGCTGCGCGAAGTGCAGCCCGGCCACTGGCATGCCTGCTGGCGCAACGATCTTTGAGTAACCTCCGCACACCATGACCCAAGAGCTGATTCTCGATCACCGCAGCAAGAGCTATCCGCTCACGGCTGCGCCGTGCCGCGCCGCCGATATCGGCAGGAACAAGTGGAACCTGCTGGCCGACGACCTGGCCTACCCGCTGGCCGTGATCCGGCGCTCCGCGCTGGCCCACAACATCGCGTGGATGCAGGACTATGCCGAGCGCAAGGGCGTCAGCCTGGCGCCGCACGGCAAGACCACCATGTCGCCCGAGCTGTTCGCGCAGCAACTGGCGGGCGGCGCCTGGGGCCTGACCTTCGCGACGATCTTCCAGCTGGCCGTCGGCGTGGAAGCCGGCGCCCGCCGCGCCATCATCGCCAACCAGGTGGTCTGCGACGCCGACCTCGACGCGCTCGACCTGCTGCTCGCGCGCCACGACGGCCTGCGGGTCTGGTTCCTGGTCGACTCCCTGGCGCAGCTGGCGCTGATCGAGGACTGGGCGGCGCGGCGCGGGTCGGGCCGCCGTTTCGACGTGCTGGTCGAGATCGGCGTGCCGGGCCAGCGCACCGGCTGCCGCACGCGCGAGGAGGCCCTGGCGCTGGCCGCCGCCGTCGCGCGCTCGTCCGCCGCGCAACTGGGCGGCATCGAGTGCTACGAGGGCGGCCTCGCGACCTGCGACAGCGCGCATGACGCGCGCGAAGTCACGGCGCTCGTGAACCGCGTGCTGGAAGTGGCGCAAGCCTGCGATGCGCAGCAGCTGTTCTGCGACCCCACCGTGATGCTGACGGCCGGCGGCTCGGCCGTGTTCGACCTGGTGCTGCCGTTGCTGCGCGCGCAGGGCCTGTCGCGTCCGGTGCAGGGCGTGCTGCGCTCGGGCTGCTACATCACGCACGACCACGGCAACTACGCGCGCTTCCTGAAGCAGGTCGAGCGGCGCGAGGGGCTGGATGCCTCGCTGCGCGCGGCGCTCGAAGTCTGGGCCATGGTGCAGTCGGTGCCCGAGCCCGGCCTGGCCTTGCTGACCTGCGGCCGGCGCGACATCTCCTACGACCTCGAGATGCCGATCCCGGTGCGCCATGCCCCGCGCGGTGCGCGCAGCCCGGACGCCGCACCGCCGGGCTGGCGCGTCAGCGCCCTCAACGACCAGCATGCCTACCTGCGCTTCGACCCCGCGGGGCCCGCGCCGCGGGTCGGCGACCGCGTGGCCCTGGGCATCTCCCACCCGTGCACCACCTTCGACAAGTGGCGCTGGCTGGCGCTCGTCGAGGACGATGGCGCGGTCACCGGTGCGGTCAGCACCCGCTTCTGAAGGACGCAATGAACGGTTCCTCCGCTCAATTGTTGCAGCGCCTGCGCGAGCGCATGGCCGAGCTGCCGGCCGCCCAGCGCAGCGTGGTGCAGTGCGTGCTCGAAGACCCGCGTGCGGCCGTGGCCGCCACCGTCGAGCAACTCGCGCAGCAGGCCGGCGTCTCGATGCCGACCATCGTGCGCACCTGCCGCAGTTTCGGCTTCGAGTCGGTGCGCGAGTTCATGCTGGCGCTGGCGCAGGACCTCGCGGTCACCGGCTCCTACCTGCACCGCAGCGTGCTGGCCGAGGACAGCGCGGGCGACGTCGCCAGCAAGATCATCCATGCGGCCGTCTCCTCGCTGACCGAACTGGGCCGCCGCATCGACGTCGAGGTGATCGACCAGGTCGCGAGCCGCCTGGCCGAGGCCAGACGCATCGACTGCTACTCGGTGGGCGCGGCCTCGACCTTCATGGCGAACGAACTGCAGAGCCGCCTGTTCCGGCTCGGCTGCAACTCCAACGCCTTCTTCGATCTGCACCAGCAACTGGTCTCGGCCAGCACGCTGGGGCCCGACGGCGTCGCCTTCGTGATCTCGCACGTGGGCCGCATGCCCTACACGCTGGAGGCGGCGCGGTTCGCGCGCTCGCAGGGCGCCACCGTGGTGGCGCTCACGCAGCCCGACACGCCGCTGGCCGAGATCGCGGACCTGGTGCTCGCGGTGTCGGTGCCGCAGGACGCGGTGATGCGCGTCGGTACCGAGGCCTACCTGGCGCACCTGGTGGTGCTCGAGATCCTGATGGTGCGGCTGGCGCAGAAGCTCGGGCCGGTCGCCACGCGCGGGCTGACGCAGTTCAAGCATCTGCTGCACAAGCACGGCTTCGACAGTGCCGAGTTCTCGGGCGCCACGGAAAAAATCGACGATCGATCATGACGAGTCAAGACTTCGGCCGCCCCACGCTGCTCAAGGGCGGCACGCTCGTCGACGGCAGCGACAGCCCGGGCTGGACGGCCGACGTGCTGCTGGCCGGCGAACGCATCGCGTCGATCGCCGCGCCCGGCCAGACGCCGCCCGCACTGCTGGCCGGCCTGCACCTGCAAGGCCCGGTGCTCGAGATCGATTGCAGCGGGCGGGTCGTCGCGCCAGGCTTCATCGACGTCCACACGCACGACGACGCGGCCGCGATCGAGAAGGCCGACATGCTGCCGAAGATCTCGCAGGGCGTGACGACCGTGATCGTCGGCAACTGCGGCATCTCGCTCGCGCCGGTGGTGACCGATTCGCCGCGGGCGCCGCTGTCGCTGCTGGGCCGGCACCAGTTCCGCCACGCCACGATGCGCGCCTATGCCGACGCCGTGAATGCGGCACGGCCCGCGGTGAACGTCGCGGCGCTGCTGGGCCACACCGCGCTGCGCATGCGCCACATGGCGGTGCTCGACCGTGCGGCCAACGAGGCCGAGCGCGCCGCGATGGCGGCCGACATGCAGGAGGCGATGGACGCCGGTGCGCTGGGGCTGTCGTCTGGCGTCTTCTACGAGGAGGCCTATGCCGCCGATGTCGAGGAACTGGTGGCGGTCGCCAGCGTGGCGGCACGCAACGGCGGCGTCTATGCCACCCATGTCCGCGACGAGCTGGCCGGCATCCTGCCGGCGCTGCAGGAGGCGGCGCTCACTGCGCGCCAATCGGGGCTGCCGCTCGTGATCTCGCACCACAAGTGCGCCGGCCCCGCCAACTGGGGCCGCACGCGCGAGACCCTGTCGCTGATCGAGGCGCTGGCGCGCGGCCAGGAGATCGGCATGGATGTCTACCCGTACACCGCGGGCTCCACGGTGCTGCGCGAAGACCTGGTCGACGGCATCATCGACATCCTGATCACGGGCAGCCAGGCGCACCCCGAGATGGGCGGGCGCTACCTGGCCGACATCGCCGCGGAGTGGGGCCTGTCGCAGCAGGACGCCGCATTGCGCCTGAAGCCCGGCAATGCCTGCTACTTCCAGATGCGCGAGGACGACGTGCAGCGCGTGATGGCGCATCCGCTGTCGATGATCGGCTCCGACGGCCTGCCGCACGACGAGCGCCCGCATCCGCGCCTGTGGGGCGCGTTCCCGCGCGTGCTGGCCAGCTACTGGCGCGAGAAGGGGCTGCTGCGCCTCGAGCAAGCCGTGCACAAGATGACGGGCCTGTCGGCCGCGCGCTTTCGCATCGGCGAGCGCGGCCTGCTCAAGGCCGGCTACATGGCCGACGTGGTGGTCTTCGATCCGCTGCGCGTCAAGGATGGCGCCACCTTCGAGCATCCGCGCGCGTTCAGCGAAGGCATCGAGCACGTCTGGGTCAATGGGGTGTTGAGCTACACGGCCGAAGGGCGCGCGACGGGCGCGCGCGCGGGGCGCTTCGTCAGGCGCGCGGCGAACGAGGCCTTCTAGCCGCCTGCCCATCAGGGTTTGTCCTGCGCAAGCTCGATTTCAATCATCATATGATTTGAATCGACAGCGACCGGGTGACGGCGCTGCCGCAGGGCGCTTCGTGCGCATCGATGGTTCGAGCAGGAGACAGTGTGATGCCAGACAACGCAGGACGACCCGAGCTGCTGCTCGTCGCGCCGCTGATGCCCTTCCTGCTGGATCAATTGCGCCAGCACTACACGCTGCACGACCGCATCCACATCAGCGACCCGGCGGCCTTCGCTGCCGTGGCGCCGCGCATCCGCGGCGTGGTCGCCAACGGCGAGGCGAAGGTGCCGCGCGAACTGATCGCCCGGCTGCCGGCGCTCGAAGTGATCTCGGTCTTCGGCGTCGGCTACGACGGCGTCGATGTCGCGGCCGCGCACGAGCGCGGCGTGCCGGTCACCAACACGCCCGCCGTGCTCAACGACGATGTGGCCGATCTCGCGATCGGCCTGCTGATCGCGACGGCGCGCCGCATTCCGCAGGCCGACCGCTTCGTGCGCACCAACGAATGGACGCACGGCCCGATCGCGTTGAGCCGCAAGGTCACGGGCGGCCGGCTCGGGCTGGTCGGCATGGGCCGCATCGGCCAGGCGATCGCCGAGCGCGCACTGGCCTTCAAGATGAGCGTGGCCTACACCTCGCGCTCGCCGCGCGCCGGCGTCGGCTACACCTACCATCCCGACGCAGCGTCGCTGGCCGCCGCAGTCGACTTCCTGGTCGTGATCACGCCCGGCGGTGCTGCCACGCGCGGCCTGATCGATGCGCGCGTGCTGAAGGCGCTCGGGCCCGACGGCTACCTCGTGAACGTCGCGCGCGGCAGCGTGGTCGACGAAGCGGCCCTGATCGACGCCCTGAGCCACGGCACCATCGCGGGCGCCGGCCTCGATGTCTTCGCCAACGAACCGAACGTGCCCGAGGCGCTGCGCGCCCTGCCCAACGTGGTGCTGACGCCGCACATCGGCAGCGGCACGAAGCAGACGCGCGAAGCCATGGGCCAGCTCACCTTCGACAACCTGCGCGCGCATTTCGCCGGTCAGCCCTTGTTGACCCCGGTCGACGCCTGACCAGGACGTTTCATGGCCAAGAACACCCACGGCCGCACGCTCGACCTGCTGGGTGAAGCGATCGTCTCGCGCCAGTACGCGGTCGGTGCGCCGATGCCGGCCGAGCCCCTGCTGTGCGAGGCCTTCGGTGTCAGCCGCACGGTGGTGCGCGAAGCCGTCAAGTCGCTGGTGGCCAAGGGCCTGATCGTCACCGGCCCCAAGGTCGGCACCCGCGTGCTGCCCGACGAGCAATGGAACTGGTTCGACCCCGACGTGATCACCTGGCAGGCGCGTGCCGGCCTCACGCCCGAGTTCCTGCGCGACCTGCAGGATCTGCGGCGTGCGGTGGAACCCGCCGCCGTCCGGCTGGCGGCGGAGCGCGCCACGCCGGAGGACATCGAGGAGATCGAGGCTGCCTACGCCGGCATGAAGCACGCGGTGGAATTCGGTGGCGACTACGTCACCTTCGACCTGCGCTTCCACAACGGCCTGTTGCGCAGTGCGCGCAACCGCATGCTGGCGCAGATGAGCAAGGCGCTGCATGCGCTGCTGCGCACCAGCTTCGAGATCTCCACCAGCAAGAAGGATGGCCCGGCGCAATCGCTGCCGATGCACCGCGCGGTGCTCGATGCGGTGATCGCGCGCAACCCGGCGCGGGCCGAGCGGGCCATCATCAAGCTGATCGACAGCGCCCGCGAGGACATCGACGACGTGCTGGGCTCGCGCCGCCAGCTGCCCCGGCTGTCGCGCCCACCCCCGCGCCTGCGGGCGGCGGCCTGAGGCGCACCACGGATTCCTGCTTCCCACCCCGGCTCGTGCATCGAGCCCTTCCGTTGCAAGAAAGAGGAGACAAGAGAAATGAAATTCAAAGCACTCGTGGTCCCGACATTGATGGCACTGGGCCTGACGGTCGCCGGCCAGGCCCTGGCGCAGGAGAAGCTCACTGTCTGGTGGGTCAAGGGCTTCTACAAGGCCGAGGACGACGCCTTGTTCGCCGCCATCAAGAAGTTCGAGGACAAGCACAAGGGTGTGAAGGTCGAACTCTCGCAGTATCCGGTGCAGGACATGATCCCCAAGACCGTCTCGGCGCTCGATTCGGGCAGCCCGCCCGATGTCGCCTATGCCGATGTCTACGACTTCCAGGTCACGGGCAAGTGGGCCTACGACGACAAGCTCGAGGACATCAGCAGCGTGCTGGCCCCGATCGCCTCGCGCTTTGCGCCGAACACCATCGAGACCACCTTCCTGTACGACGACAAGACCAAGGCGAAGGCCTACTACGCCTTTCCGATCAAGCAGCAGACGATGCACATCGAGTACTGGATCGACATGCTGAACGAGGCCGGCCTCAAGGAGTCGGACATCCCGACGGGCTGGAAGGACTACTGGTCGTTCTGGTGCGAGAAGGTGCAGCCGGCCAGTCGCCAGAAGAGCGGCAAGCGCAACTTCGGCATCGGCATGCCGATGGGCGTGGATTCGAGCGATTCGTTCTATTCCTTCCTGACCTTCGCCGACGCCTACAACGTGAAGATGGTCAACGACAGCGGCAAGCTGCTGGTCGACGACCCTGCGGTGCGTGCCGGCCTGATCAGCGCGATGACCGACTACACGGCGCCCTACACCAAGGGCTGCACCCCGCCGTCGTCCACGAGCTGGAAGGACCCGGACAACAACGTCGCCTTCCACAACAAGACGACCGCCATGACGCACAACGCGACGATCTCGATCGCTGCCAAGTGGCTCGACGACTCCAACAACGCGTCGCTCACGCCCGAGCAGCGCGAGGAGGCCAAGAAGAACTACACCGAGCGCATCCGCACCGCGGGCTTCCCGAACAAGCCCGACGGCAGCAAGATGGTCTACCGCACCGCGGTCAAGACCGGCGTGGTGTTCAAGGAGGCCAAGAACAAGCAGCGCGCCAAGGAGTTCGTCGCCTTCCTGCTGCAGGAAGAGAACCTCACGCCCTACGTCGAAGGCTCGCTGGGCCGCTGGTTCCCGGTCACCAAGGCGGGGCAGGCGAGCCCGTTCTGGCAGGCCGATCCGCATCGCAAGTCGGTGTTCAACCAGTACGCTGCCGGCACCGTGACCTTCGAATTCACCAAGAACTACAAGTTCACCGTGCTCAACAACGAGAACGTCTGGGCCAAGGCGATGAATCGCGTGGTGAGCGACAAGGTACCGGTGGACAAGGCGGTCGACGAGATGATCGAGCGCATCAAGACGGTCGCGCGATGAAGATCACCCCCAGCCTCGCCCACTGCGTGTGGCTCGGGCACCCCCTTCCAGGGGGCAACCCCAGCGGCCCGGCGAAGCCGGTTCCGCGGGGTTCCTGGCCTTCGTTCAGGGCGGTTTCGTCGGCTGTCAGGCCGTGCAACGCCATGGGTAACTGAAATTCGGGGGTAGCCGACCATGAGTTCCACCGCAAGCGCCGTGACCGCGGCCGGCAGCGCCGCAACACCCGCCAGCAAGCTCGGACGCTGGCAGTTCTGGGGCCGGCTGATGGTCGTTCCCTACCTGCTGGTGTTCGCCGTCTTCGTGCTCTACCCGGTGTGCTACGGGCTCTGGCTGGCGCGCCATCCGCAGAGCTACGTGCACCTGGTCGAAGACCCGATCTTCTTCCGCTCGGTCATCAACACGGTGGTGTTCCTGATCGTCGCCATCAACGTCAAGATGGCCGTGGCGCTGGTGCTCTCGGGCTTCTTCGTGCAGTCGCGCTGGTGGATCAAGATCCTCGCGGGGATCTTCATCCTGCCCTGGGCCGTGCCGTCGATCCCGACCATCCTGTCGGTGCGCTTCATGCTCAACCCCGAGTGGGGCGTGATCAACAGCACCATCTTCCATCTGACCGGGCTCGACGGGCCCAACTGGCTCAACGAGCCGACGCTGGCGCTCGGCTTCGCGATGCTGATGCACATCTGGAAATCGCTGCCGTTCTGGACCCTGATCCTGGTGGCGGGGCGCCTGGCGATACCGGGCGAGCAGTACGAGGCGGCCTCGGTCGACGGCGCCAGTTCGTGGCAGAAATTCCGCTTCATCAGCTGGCCGGCCTTGCGCACGCTCTATGTCACTTCGCTGATCCTGTCGATGATCTGGACGCTGGGCGATTTCAACAGCGTCTACCTGCTGACCGGCGGTGGCCCGGCCGACATGACGCATGTGCTCGCGACCATCGGCATCCGCTATCTGCGGCTCGACCAGGTCGACCTGTCGATGGCCTCCATCGTGGTCGCGATGCCGTTGATCCTGCCCCTGGTCTATTTCATGATGAAGAGGTTGTCGAAATGAGCCGCAAGCGCTGGACCCTCAAGTCGGCAGGCAACGAAGCCAAGCTGCTGCTGATCGGCATCCCGGTGCTGATCTGGACGCTGATCCCGATCTACCACATGGTGCTGTTCGCGATCTCGCCGCGCGGCACGGCGACCAGCGGCCGGCTGTGGCCGAAGTCGCCGACCTTCGACAACTTCAGCACCGTGTTCCAGCAGAAGCACTTCTACCTCGATCACTTCTGGGTGCAGTTGGGCAACTCGCTGTTCATCGCGGTGGCGGTCGGCGCGATCACGCTGTTCGTGGCGACCACCGCGGCCTTCGCGATCAGCCGGCTGCGCGTGCGGGGAGGGCGCACGGTGATGAACATGGCGCTCTTCACCTACTTCATCCCGGCCGCGTTCCTGGCCGTGCCGATGTACAAGACCATGGGCAACTATGGCCTGCTCAACAGCCAGTGGGCGCTGATCCTCGCGATGGTGACCATCGCCTCGCCGTACTGCATCTGGGTGCTCAAGCAGGCCTCCGACAAGCTGCCCTACGAGCTCGACGAGGCGGCGCGCATGGACGGCGCCTCGCCGCTGCAGCTCTTCAGGCTGGTCTACCTGCCGCTGATGGTGCCTTCGCTGGTGGCGGTCGGCACCTATGCGCTGCTGCTGGCCTGGAACGAGTATCTCTATGCCTTCCTGCTGCTGTCGAACGACCGCAGCGTGACGCTGGCCGTGGCGCTCGGCAACTTCCTCGCGGCCGACGATTCGCCCTGGGAACTGCTGATGGCAACCGGCCTCATCTACGCGCTGCCTCCGGCGGCGATCTACTACACGTTCAAGCGCTACATGGTCGGCGGCATCACCGCCGGAGCAGTCAAGAGCTGACCCCCGGGTTGCCCGGCACTTCGTGTCCGGGCGCCCACCCCCTTGCAGGGGGCGACACCAGCGGCCCGGCAAAGCCGGTTCCGCGGTGTCCCCCGAACAGGCCCGGGCTTCGCCGGGCCTACACAGAGAGAGAAAGAGACGACGATATGGCTTCAGTCACTTTTCGCGATGTCCAGAAGTCCTACGGCAAGACCCGGATCATCGAGCGCCTGGGCTTCGAGATCGAGGACGGCGAGTTCGTGGTGCTGGTCGGCCCTTCGGGCTGCGGCAAGTCCACGCTGCTGCGCATGCTCGCGGGCCTGGAGGACATCAGCGGCGGCGAGATCATGATCGACGGCCGGGTGGTCAACGAGCTCGAGTCGAAGGACCGCGACATCGCGATGGTGTTCCAGAGCTACGCGCTGTATCCGCACATGACCGTGGGCGAGAACATGGGCTTCAGCCTGCGCCTGCGCAAGGCCGAGAAGGCGCTCACCGACAAGCGCGTGGCCGACGCCGCGAAGATCCTCAACCTCGACCAGCTGCTCGGGCGCTATCCGCGCGAGCTCTCCGGCGGGCAGCGGCAGCGGGTCGCGATGGGGCGGGCGATCGTGCGCGACCCCAAGGTGTTCCTGTTCGACGAGCCGCTGTCGAACCTCGACGCCAAGCTGCGGGTCGCGATGCGCGCCGAGATCAAGGCGCTGCACCAGCGGCTCAAGACCACCACGGTCTACGTCACGCACGACCAGATCGAGGCCATGACGATGGCCGACCGCATCGTCGTCATGCACGACGGCGCGGTCGAGCAGATCGGCACGCCGCTCGAGCTGTATGACCGGCCCGACAACCTGTTCGTCGCCCAGTTCATCGGCTCGCCGGCCATGAACGTGCTCGAGGGCATGGTGCGGCGCGTCGACGGCCAGTGCCGGGTCGAGGCGCAGGGCGCCTCGTGGCCGGCGCCTGCGGGCACGTCGGCGGTCGATGGGCAGCAGGTCCACTACGGCGTGCGGCCGGGCGACATCACGCTGTCGACCCCGGACCGCGGCGTGCCGGCCCAGATCATCGTGGTCGAGCCGACCGGCGCCGAGACCGAACTCGTGGTCCAGGTCGGCGAGACCACGTTGACGCTGGCGGTCCATGGCCGCGTCGACGCCGAGCCGGATCAGATCGTGGGGCTGGCGATCGGCAACGAGAGCGTGCACCTGTTCGATCGGCAGACCGGCCTGCGCCTGGCCTGAGCGCGCGTCCAAAGAAAAAGGGCGCAGAGCGCCCTTTTTTACGGAGGAGAGGAGTCGCTGCGACTCAGCGGCCGAAGGAACGGCCACCGCCGCCGCCGCCGCCGCCGCCGTAGCCGCCACCACCGCCGCCATAGCCGCCGCCCGATCGGCCACCGCCGCCCGAACGACCGCCGCCACCGCCGGAACGGTTGCCGCCGTAGCCGCCACCGCCACCGCGACGGCCACGGCCGCCACCCAGGCTGTCGACGCTGGTGCGCAACGGATCCGGCTGTCCCTCGCCGCCCGCCACCGCTTCGGCACGCAGATGGGCCACCGCGTCGGCTTGCGTCGGGCTGTGGCTGTTGCCGTGATGGCGCGGCTGGCGCTCTTCATGCGGCAGATGGTTCTGATGGTGCGTCGGCGCATGGTGCGGCGTGCGCGCCGGTCCCTGCGTGCCGCGTGCCGGGCCTTGGCCACGGCCGCCCTGGCCGCCACCGTTGGCATTGCGGCCGGCCGGGGCGCCCTGGCCCTGTCCGTTGCCGCCGCTGCGACGCTGGCCGCCGCCATTGCCGCCGCCATTGCCGCCGCCGCCACCGCTGCGTTCGCCCTGGCCTGCCTTGTTGTCGCGGATGCGCTGCATCATTTCTGTGCGCGCGGCCTTGGCCGCCGCCTGCATCACGTCACGGCTCGGCGGACGGCCGGCGCCGCCCCAGATGGTCTGGCGGCCCATGGCGATCGGTTCGGCGCGCTCGCCTTCCTCGGGACCGAAGCCGTCGATGACCTGCACGGGAATCGTCTGCTTGGTGAAGCGTTCGATCTCCTGCATGAAGCCTTCTTCGTCGAGGCAGACGAAGCTCACGGCCTCGCCGCTCGAACCGGCGCGGCCGGTGCGACCGATGCGGTGCACATAGTCTTCGCTGACGTTCGGGATCTCGTAGTTGACGACGTGCGGCAGCTCGTCGATGTCGATGCCGCGGGCCGCGATGTCGGTGGCCACCAGCGCGCGGATCTCTCCGCTCTTGAAGCCGGCCAGCGCCTGGGTGCGTGCGCTCTGGCTCTTGTTGCCGTGCAGCGCCATCGCCTCGATGCCGTTCTTGGTGAGGAATTCGGCCACGTTGTTGGCGCCGAACTTGGTGCGGGTGAACACCAGCACCTGGCTCCACTTGTGCTCGTTGATGATGTGCGCGAGCAGCGCCTTCTTCTTGCCGCGGCCGACCGGGTGGATCACCTGCGTGATGCGCTGAACGGTGGTGTTGCGCGGCGTGACCTGGATGCTCTGCGGGTTCTTGAGCAGCGTGGCGGCGAGGTCGCGGATCTCGTCGCTGAAGGTGGCCGAGAACAGCAGGCTCTGCTTTTCCTTCGGCACCAGCGCGAGGATCTTCTTGACGTCGTGGATGAAGCCCATGTCGAGCATGCGGTCGGCCTCGTCGAGCACCAGCATCTGCACCTGCGACAGGTCGAGCATGCCTTGCTGCTGCAGGTCGAGCAGGCGGCCGGGGGTGGCCACCAGGATGTCGACGCCGCTCTTGAGCTTGCTGATCTGCGGGTTCATGCCGACGCCGCCGAAGATCACGGTCGAGGTCAGCTGCAGGTACTTGCCGTAGGTACGAACGGATTCCTCGACCTGGGCCGCGAGTTCGCGCGTGGGGGTCAGCACCAGGGCACGGATGCCGGTGCCGCCGAACTTGTTGGTGGCGCTGCGGCTCATCGTGAGCTTGTGCAGCAGGGGGAGGGTGAAGGCAGCGGTCTTGCCGGTGCCGGTCTGGGCGCCGCCCAGCAGGTCATGGCCGTCGAGCACGGCCGGAATGGCCTGGGCCTGGATCGGCGTGGGGATTTCATAGCCCTGCTCATGCACGGCCTTCAAGATGGCCGGGGCCAGCTTCAGTTCATCAAAGTTCATTGAGTTCAACAAGCGCCCTACACGGCGCAGTGGTATCCACCCGCTCGGGCGTCACATCGGACGACGAGCCAGTAAGGGCAGATGGGTCAGGAGTGGGAGCCTGACAGCCTGCAAAGGCCGTCTTCGTCCCCGGCAGAGAGCCGGCGTTGCGGGCAACTGGACCCGGCAACAGGTGCTATTGTCTCATGAGTTGGGGTTGACCCTCGTTCGAGGATGTTGCGTGGGGCCATCGCAGCGGGAGAGAGCTCAATCACGCGCATCGCCATCGCGATCGTTTCGGGTCGGTGCGCAAGCGCGATGCGCGTCGTCGAAAGGTTGCGGATCGCCTCGTTGACCTCCTTCTCCTTGTCCACGTGGATCCTGCTGGCGCGGGCGTTGTACCGGCAGCCCGGCATCCTCCTGCTTGATGAGGCCACGAGCCATCTCGCGGCAGCCGATGTTTCTGGTGCCGCGCGAGAAGCGTCGGCTGCCGAGCCGATGAAAATGACTGGCGGCGTTGTTGAAGCCGCCGTTGCCAGCCCCAAATGAGGCTCTGAGTTAGACTCGGCAGGCATTTCGCGCCAGCGCGCAGCAGCAGCAAGCGCCTGTCACGCCGAAACTCCCTTCGATCCAGCGCACGGGCGAGGCGACCCCTCCCGATTGCCGAACCGGACTTGCGCGCCGGGTCGAGGCCGGTTTTCCCACCTTTCCAGCAGCCCATCACCGAGTAGCAATAGACATGGCCCAGTACGTCTACACCATGAACAAGGTCAGCAAGACCGTGCCGCCCAAGCGGCAGATCTTGAAGGACATTTCGCTGTCGTTCTTCCCCGGCGCCAAGATCGGCGTGCTGGGCCTGAACGGCTCGGGCAAGTCGTCGCTGCTCAAGATCATGGCCGGCATCGACAAGGAGATCGATGGCGAGGCGCTGCCGATGCCCGGTCTCACGATCGGCTACCTCGAGCAGGAACCCAAGCTCAACCCCGAGCACACGGTGCGCGAGTCGGTCGAGGAAGCGATGGGCGCGGTCTACAAGGCCAAGGCGCGGCTCGAAGAGGTGTATGTGGCCTACGGTGCCGAGGATGCCGATTTCGACGCGCTCGCCGCAGAGCAGGCCGAACTCGAAGCCATCATCGCGACCGCCGGCACCGACTCCGAGCACCAGCTCGAGATCGCAGCCGACGCGCTGCGCCTGCCGCCGTGGGACGCCAACATCGGCGTGCTGTCGGGCGGCGAGAAGCGCCGCGTCGCGCTGTGCCGCCTGCTGCTGAGCAAGCCCGACATGCTGCTGCTCGACGAACCGACCAACCACCTGGACGCCGAATCGGTCGAGTGGCTCGAAGTCTTCCTGCAGCGCTTCCCGGGCACCGTGGTGGCGATCACCCACGACCGCTACTTCCTCGACAACGCCGCCGAGTGGATCCTGGAGCTGGACCGAGGCCGCGGCATCCCCTGGAAGGGCAACTACAGCACCTGGCTCGAGCAGAAGGGCGAGCGCCTGGCGCAGGAGCAGAAGGGCGAGGAAGCCCATGCCAAGGCCCTGAAGAAGGAACTCGAATGGTCGCGCCAGAACCCCAAGGCGCGCCAGGCCAAGAGCAAGTCTCGCCTGGCCCGCTTCGAGGAACTGAGCGATTTCGAATACCAGCGCCGCAACGAGACGCTGGAGATCTTCATCCCGGTCGCGGAGCGCCTGGGCAACCAGGTGTTCGAGTTCAAGAACGTCAGCAAGTCCTTCGGCGACCGCCTGCTGATCGACAACCTGAGCTTCGAGGTGCCCGCGGGCGCGATCGTCGGCATCATCGGCCCGAACGGCGCCGGCAAGTCGACGCTGTTCAAGCTGATCGCCGGCAAGGAGCAGCCCGACAGCGGCGAGGTGGTGGTCGGCCAGACGGTCAAGATGGCCTTCGTCGACCAGAACCGTGATGCGCTGGCCAACGAGAAGACGGTCTGGGAAGACATCTCGAACGGCCTCGACATCATCAATGTCGGCAAGTTCCAGATGGCCAGCCGGGCCTACGCCGGGCGCTTCAACTTCAACGGCGCCGACCAGCAGAAGAAGGTCGGCACGCTGTCGGGCGGTGAGCGCGGGCGGCTGCACCTGGCCAAGACCCTGATCGCGGGCGGCAACGTGCTGATGCTCGACGAACCGTCGAACGACCTCGACGTCGAAACCCTGCGGGCGCTGGAAGACGCGCTGCTCGAGTTCGCCGGCTCGGTGCTGGTGATCAGCCACGACCGCTGGTTCCTCGACCGGATCGCGACCCACATCCTGGCGGCCGAAGGCGACAGCCAGTGGACCTTCTTCAACGGCAACTACCAGGAGTACGAAGCCGACAAGAAGAAGCGCCTGGGCGAAGAAGGCGCCAAGCCGCACCGGATGCGCTTCAAGGCGCTAAAGTAGTCAGGCGAAATGACCCGGGCGCGTCGCGGCGCCCGTCCGAAGGAGCGTGCAATGGCAGCAGCGACTCGGTACTTTCTTGCGATGGCCCTGGCCGCCCTGGCCGGTTGCGGGGGCGGCGGTGGGGGCGCCAGCGTCTCGGTCGCCGCCTTCGGCGTTAGCGCCATCGCGACGCCGGCCCCGGCCCCGCCGGCCGGCAGCGTCGCCACGCCGCCTGCTGCACCAGCACCTGCACCGCCCGCGGCGTCGACGATGTCGGTCAAGGTCACCGAGCTGGCGACCGGCCTCGATACCCCGTGGGGCCTGGCCTTCCTGCCCGATGGCCGGATGCTGATCACCCAGCGCGGCGGCCAGCTGCGGCTGCGCAATGCCGACGGTTCGCCGGTCAACGGCGGGGCCGACCAGGTCGCCGGCCTGCCGCCGGTCGCCGCGGTGGGGCAGGGCGGCTTGCTCGACATTGCGGTGGACCCGGACTTTGCGAGCAATCGCCGCATCTATTTCAGCTTTTCCGAGCGCGACGGATCGAATCCCGGTCTCAACGGCACCGCGGTCGCACGAGCCGAACTCGATGCGGCCAACCGCGGCCTCGTCAACCTCACCGTCATCTACCGGCAGTCGCCCAAGGTCGACAGCACGGCGCATTTCGGGTCCCGGTTGGTGTTCGATCGCAACGGCTATCTGTTCGTGACGATGGGCGAGCGCCTGCTCGACACCCAGCGCGGCTTCGCGCAAGACCTCTCGCGCGGCAACGGCAAAGTGGTGCGCATCACCACCGATGGCGCGGCCGCGCCGGGCAATCCTTTCGCCGCGACCCCCGGCGCGCAGCCCCACATCTGGAGCTACGGCCACCGCAACCCGCAAGGGGCGGCGCTGCATCCGGTGACCGGCGAGCTCTGGACCAGCGAGCACGGCCCCCAAGGCGGCGACGAGCTCAACCTGACCCTTGCCGGCCGAAACTACGGCTGGCCCGTGATCAGCTACGGCCAGGAATACGGCACCCTCACGCAGGTCGGCGTCGGCACGGCGCAGGCCGGGCTCGAACAGCCGCTCACCTACTGGGAAAAGAGCGACGGCTCGGCCTGGACCCCGGGCACGCCGAAGTCGTCGATCGCGCCGAGCGGCCTGGCGTTCTACACCGGCGACGCGCTGCCCGACTGGAAGGGCAATCTCTTCGTCGGCGCGCTGGCCGGCACCGCGCTGTGGCGGCTGACGCTGGACGGCAATGCCGTCATCGCCCGCGAGCGGCTGCTGGCCGACCGTGGCGAACGCATCCGCGACGTGCGGCAGGGGCCCGATGGCTGGCTCTACCTGCTGACCGACAGCAGCAACGGCAAGCTGCTGCGGTTGCAGCGCCAGTGAACGCATCTCCAGTCGAAAGTTGTTGTTTTTCCGTGTAACAGTTGATGTCGTAAAATCTGCGCACTTTTTTAGTGCGAGCGGGATATCGGCATGGGCATGGGGATGGGGATGGAAATGGCGCGGCGCTGCCGCGGCCTGGTCTTGGTTTTTTTGGGGAGTCTGGGGTTCGGCGGTCCGGCATTCGCAGTCACGGTGTCCCTCGCGGGCTTCGCGTACTCGGGCGACGCACAGAGCATCCCGAGCCGCTTTCCGTATTCGCAGCGCTTCGCGGCCTCGCTCGGGGGGACGGGTGTCAATGACCTGATCCGCCAGGCGGTGGCGACGCAGCCGCCCCGGGCCTTCGAGCTCGACACCGTCAATCTGGCCGAGCTCAAGGGGCGCGACCAGTCGATCACGGTGGCGCTCGTGATGAGCGGCGAGACGGTCTCGACCGAGCAGTTCGGTGCCTATTCCAAGCTGTTCATCCAGCTGCGCGCGCAGGCGATGTTCTTCGACTTCAAGACGATGACCGTGCTGCGCGCCTATCCCTTCAGCGTGGCCTATGTGGACCTGTTGGACCATGCGCCGACGGAGGACGAACTCGCCAGCCGCGTCCGCACGCTCTATCTTGGTGCGGGCACGACGCCCGGCATCGTCGCGCGCTTCGCCGATGCGCTGGGCCGCGCTTCGCTGCCGAGCCAGGTGCCGCGCTTCCTGCAGGTCTCCCAGGCCACGGTGAGCGACGAGGCGCGCAAGGCGCTGCCTGCCGCGCTCGCCGCCCAGCCGGGCGTGGCGGAGACCTGGGTCGCGGACATGCTGAGCGAAGCCATCTCGAGCCGCACCGGTGTGCCAATCCTTCCGTATGCGAAGGGCCATGCGATCGGCCAGGTGATGTCGATGCGCATCGCGGACGGTTCCGTGTACGAACTCAAGCTGCCGGAGCCCGACTACGCGATCGTGGTCGACGTGTCGCGCTTCGGTCGCTTCGAACACGCCAAGGTCGCCGCCGGCACGAGCTACATCTATGCCTCGAAGGTGCAGCTGAAGATCCACCAGCCGCTCTCCGGCCGCGTGTACCTCGAATCCGAATTCAAGAACGGCGAGGTCAAGACGGTTCCGTCCTCGCAGCAGACCGTGGACGATTTCCCGGCCTACAGCGACAGCCTGCGCGGCCTGTTCACCAAACTCTCGAACGTCCTCGCCGGCCCCGGCGACGCCTGGCTCAAGGATGCCGCGGCGAACAAGGACATCGACAAGCAAATCACGGCCACCAAAGAGGTACTCAATCTATGCAAGTAATCCGCAACGTCTTCCTGATGCTGCTTATGGCCGCGGCGGCCTTCACCACGCAGGCGCAGGTCGCCAACGCGCGCGGCAAGGCTTCCGTGACCTACCAGGGCTCGGTGTTCGGCAGCAAGGCCTCGGCCGACGACAAGCAGAAGGCCTTGCGCGAAGCGCAGGTCAAGGCGGTCGAGTTCTACTACGCCGAGGCGGGGCAGGCGGAGTCGGCCAACTTCGATGCGATCCGCGATCGCGTGGCCGCCAATCTCGACAAGTTCATTCTCGAGACGACGGTGCTGGACGAACAGGACCAGACCGACAAGCAGGTCTACACCGTCACCGTGCGCACCTCGATCAACGTGGCGCAGCTGCGCAACGCGGTCAAGGCCGGCTCGGCGACGCAGGCCGTGGCGAAGGGCGACAAGTCGAAGCTGACCTTCCTGTTCGTCTCGCGCCAGGTCGACTCGGAGAAGAGCTTCGACGACCGTGTCTACCAGCGCGTCGATCGCGGCGTGAAGGTCGACGCCAAGCGCTCCGACGATCGCAGCGGGGTCGAGGGCGAGTCGATCGGCAATGGCCGGATCGGCACCAATGCATCGGTCAAGCGCTCGACCTCGATCGACGCCAAGCGCACCGACACGATCGAGACCGGCGGCAGCACGACGCGCAAGTCCAGCGAATCCACCTGGCGCATCTTCCCGAGCGCCAACCTCAACTCGGTGTTCACCGGCGTCTTCGCCTCGGCGGGCTTCAAGGTGCTCGAAGCCGCCTTCGTCGAGCCGTACACCAACGGCCTGCTGAAGATCAAGAACGTCGAGAACGACTACAAGAGCGGCAACGACCTCGACCCGGCCACGCTGCGCGACGTCGTGCGCGGCCTGCAGGCGGCCCAGGTGCCGTACCTCGCATTCGGCACGCTCGACGTCGGCCTCGCCGACACCGATCCCGCCAGCGGCCTGAAGCGCGTGGCGGTGACCGTCACCGGCAAGATCCTTGATCTCAGCAGCGGCATCCCCGAAAACCTGTCGACGGTCGGCCCGGTGCAGTACGCCGGCGTCGGCCCGACCGAAGCCGAAGCGCGCGGCAACGCACTCAAGAAGGCCGCCGACAGCGCCGCGCGCGAACTCGTGAGCCAGGTCACCAACATCGGCCTGCGCTGATGCGCCGGTCTTTCTTCTTTCTTCCCTTTTCTCTCTCGAACGTCATGAAATTCAACGCCATTGCGCTTGCCTGCGTCCTCGTCTCGTCCTCGGCCTTCGCCCAGTTGTCCATGCCATCGATCGGCGGCCTGACCGGCGGCGGTTCGTCGTCGGCGCCCGCGGGCAACGAAGGCGCCCAGCAGGATCAATTGGTGCGCGCCTATGTCGCCGCCAACAAGGAGGTGCTGGTGGCCCAGTCGAAGATGGCGGAAGCCGTCGGCCTCAAGGAATCGGCGGCCAAGCTCAAGTCGACGGCGGATGCGCTCGGCGACGGCGCGACCAAGGGCAACCTGTCGGATGCCGACAAGATCCAGAGCGATTCTTCCAAGGAAATCAGCGAGCGCCTGAAGGACGGCAACCTCAAGATGGATGCCGAGTCGCAGGCGCTCTACGCCTCGGGCATGGCGTCCCTGGGCACCGGCGTCATCAAGTACGTCGGCCTGCGCCCGCACATCACGAATTTCGCCAACACGCTCAAGGCATCGCCCATGCTGGCCATGACCAAGCTGAGCTCGGGCGCCTACGTGGTGACGAACTTCCCGGGCAATGCCAAGAACGTCTACGACACGCTGAGCGTCTCGACGGCCTACGCGAAGAGCCACGACATCCCGGTGCCGACCGACGCCACCAAGGCGCTGGGCTCGTTCTGATCCCATGAAGCTCAACCGACTCGCACTGGCCGCGCTGGTGGCTCTTTCGGTGGCGGCCTGCGACAAGGCCAAACCGCCCGAAGCTCCCGTGGCCGCCACACCGCCGGCGACTCCGGCAGCACCGGTGGCGCCGATGCCCGACGTGGGCAAGGTCGGCACCGTGACGGTGAACGCCAAGGGCGCCGGCGCGTCGGCGGCCGAAGCCGTCGATGAAGCCATCCGCATGGCGCTCAAGCAGGCCAACGGCCAGACCGTGGACCTGAGTTCCGAGCAGTTCAAGGTCACGCTGTCGCTGGCGCACGGCAAGGATGCGGAAGCGCTGCGCGCCAACGCGTTCGCCGAGCACATCGTGCAGAGCGCCGGCGGCGCCATCACGGGATTCAAGGTCAAGCAGCTCGACGGGCCGGACAGCCGCGGCTTCTACAAGGCCGACATCGACGCCGAGGTGGCCAAGTTCACGCCGGCGGCGGCCGACAGCAAGAAGCTGAAGATCGTGATCGCGCCGCTGCGCTTCGACACCGAAGCGTTCGCGGTCGGCGGACGCAGCGTGCCGGCCGACAAGGTGGCCGAGGACCTGCGTCAGCAGATCCTCGCGGCCCTGACCAACACCGGCCGCTTCACGGTGCTCGACCGCGACCTGGGCGGCGAGGTGGCACAGGAGCTCGACCTGATCTCGTCGGGTCAGGCGCCGCGCGCCGAGTTCGGCAAGCTGGGGCAGGCGATGAGCGCCGACGTGGTGTGGGTCGGCAAGATCAGTTCCTTTGCCTACAACCGCCACGCGCGCAAGCTGCAGACCAGCGACCGTGAGCTGGTGAGCTACTCGGGTGGCTGGGCCGTCTCGCAGAAGCTGGTGAACGTGGCGACGCGCCAGGTGATGCTGTCCGAGTCGCTGCGCGGCGAGGCGCCGAGCGTGGCCGCCACGACGCTGGGCACCGGTGTCGACGGCGCCCAGGTGAGCGAGGGCATGCAGAACGACATCGCCAGCCGCATCGTCTCGGGCATCGTCTCGCGCACCTTCCCGGTGACCGTGATTTCGCGCGAGGGCGATGCCGTGGTGCTGAGCCAGGGCGGCCATGCCGTTCGCGAAGGCGCGCGTTACCGGCTGGTCCACATGGGCAAGGAGATGTTCGACCCGCAGACCAACCAGTCGCTCGGTCGCGTCGAGTCCGACTGCTGCGAAGTCGTGATCGACCGCGTGACGCCGAGCATGGCGCAGGGCCGTCTCGAGCGCGTGCAGATGAATCTCGATGGCCTGCAGCCCGGTGCGCTTCAACTGCGCGGGGTGGTGTCGGCGCGCGTTGCCGCGGCGACGGACAGTTCGGCCCCACCGGCGGCCGCGACGGTCAAGCCGAAGCAGGCCGTGCCGCGGGCCGCGACTGCGCCTGCCGCGGCGAAAGCGCCCGCCGTCGACGACAAGTGGTGAGTGGGTGAGTTGCCGGCCCTCGGGACATCGCCCGAGGGTCAGGCAGCTTCCGAAGCGAAGGGCCGTCCACGTTGGACCTCGCCCGGCGCGCTCGCCAGCACCCGCTTGCGGACCGTGTGGATGTTGTTGCGCAGCGCATAGAGCTCGTCGGCATACGAGAGCGGCACCGCGACCTTGTTGACCACGCGGTCGAGCTCGGCCAGTTCCTTGAGCAGCGCGTCGGCGTCGCCCGTGCGGGCGTCGAGCTTGTGCTCGACCTCGCGCAGCCGCGCGTACCAGCGGAACACGCGGCGCCGCACCC
This sequence comes from Variovorax sp. P1_G12, assembly GCF_056405555.1. NCBI lineage: Bacteria > Pseudomonadati > Pseudomonadota > Betaproteobacteria > Burkholderiales > Comamonadaceae > Variovorax > Variovorax sp. P1_G12. The sequence goes on from NZ_JBFUBW010000024.1 coordinate 85,125, forward strand.
GGAACTGGTAGAGCGGCGGCACCACGCGCGACAGCGGCAGCATCAGCACCAGCAAGCCGCCCAGCACCAGCCACATGCGCTCCACCAGGTTGCTGGCCCAGAAGGGCAGGTAGCGCTGCCAGAACGCCGGCGTGCCGTTGATCGCGCGGTCGCCCTCGGGGCTCACCGGCAGTTCGCTGGTGCGCGTGTTGGGGAAGTCGCGCGCCCGGTTGAACCAGCCGGCGCCGCCGTGCAGGGTCTGGGCGGTCTGCGCGAACAGCTGGCGCAGTGCGGGATGGGTTTCCTCGCGCGACAGCAGCGAGGTGGTGGCGGCGAGCAGCGAGACGTCGTGCGAGGGCAGGTCGGCGGCCAGGTCGACCACGCCGCGCGGCAGGGTCACGGGCTGCAGGAAGGCGAAGCGCCGCGAGTAGGCGTCGCTCTGGGCGAAGTCCATCAGCTGGATGTCGGGTGCGCGCAGCAGCTTCTGGACCAGCGGCGACTGCGGGGCCGAGGCCAGCACGACGACGTCGAGCAGGCCGGCCTGCAGCGCCTCGGTGGCGGGGGACTGCTCGAGGTTCGACAGGTTCAGCGCCGCCGGATCCATGTGGTTGGCGCGGAACATCCGGTCCATGATGTCGGGCACGCCGCTGCCGGGCTTGTCGACGTTGATGCGCAGGTCCTTGAACTGCGTCAGCGACGTCAGGGTGCCGGTCTTGCGGTCGATGCGCTTGGCCGCATCGGTGCGGTAGAAGAACCACAGCGGCTCGAAGAAGAGACTGCCGAGCGAAGTCAGCCCGCCTTGCTCGTCCTTCACCGGGTCGGCGCTGCCGCCGCGCACGAAGGCAACGTCGGCGCCGTCGCTGCGCAGCAGTTCCAGGTTGTCGAGCGAGCCGTCGGTGGGCTTGAGCTCGACCTCGATGCCATTGGCCTTGAGCGCCTCGGCGTAGCGCTTGCCGAATCCGGCATAGGCGCTGCCTGCGGGCCCGGTGGCGAGCACCACGCGCTGGGGCGGCTGCGGCTGCAGCCACCAGTAGGCGGCGACCAGCAGGGCGATGACGAGGAAGATGACGGGCCCGGCGGAGGCGATCAGGTCGCGGATCGAAAGCAGGAACAGGCGGATGGCTTGGGGCATGCGGCGGCAGGTTGGAACAGGGCTCGTGAACGCCGCGGGCGCGGCAGCGGCATTTTCTTTGCTTTCCGGGCCGGGTTGGTTACAAAGCGCGTGAAAAACTCGCGCGAGCCACGGGCCTAGCAAGGCTTCGGAGATGCGTCAATCCATCCGCGGGGTTATTGATGCGCCGGCCGTACGCGTGCCCAATGCAAGGACCGAAGCTCTCGCGCTCGCCGGACCATGAAGAACCTCAAGACCCGACTGCTGTCCACGGCCCAGCTGCTGCTGGCCCTGCTCGCGATCGCCGCGCTGCTGCTGATCGCCGGGCGCGACCTGTTCACGCTCATCTCGCCGGTGAAGCTGCTGCTGTATTCGGGGCTGGGGGCGCTGCTGCTGATCGGCGTCGTGTCGGTGCAGGCCGCGGTGCTTCGGATCCTGTCTTCCGCCGGGTGCGCTCAGGGCAGGTCCGCGGCCGCCGGGAAATAGCTCTCGCCGATGCGCAGCGAGCGCGCGGCCCGCACCGCGCGCACGGTCGCCAGTGCCACGACTTCGGCCGCCATCGTGCTGAGCACCGTCATGCCCGGGGCGTCATCGCCCTCGAGCGGCACGCGGCCGGTGGCCAGCGCAAACAGCGTATCGCCGTCGCTCATCGTGTGGACCGGATTGATCGCGCGCGCCAGGCCGTCATGGGCGACGGTGGCGAGCCGGTTGGCCTGCACCTTGGTCAGCACCGCGTCGGTGGCGACCACGCCCAGCGTGGTGTTGGTGCCGGCCAGCAGCGGCTTCGGCAGCTCGCCGCGCAGCAGGGCGCGGCGGGTGTCGAGCAGTGCGCTGCCATCCTCGGTGCGCGCGCCAGCGACGACCTGCGCGGTGTCCGGGTCGATCACGTCGCCGAGCGCGTTGCAGGCGATCAGCGCGCCGACCGTGACGCCCTTGACGGTGATCGATGCGGTGCCGATGCCGCCTTTCATCGCCCGATCGACGCCGAACAGCTTGCCGACCAGCGCGCCGCTGCCGGCGCCCACATTGCCTTCGGCCGGCGCCGCCCGCGATGCCGCCTCGCAGGCGGCATAGCCGGCGTCGGCGTCGGGCCGGATGCGTGCATCGCCGACCGGCAGATCGAACAGCACGGCGGCCGGAATGATCGGCAGGGTGCCGAAGCGCACGTCGAGGCCGATGCCCCGCTCTTCCAGCCAGCGCATGGCGCCGTCGGCGGCGGCCAGCCCCCAGCCGCTGCCGCCCGCGAGCATCACGCCGTGGACCTGCTGGACCAGGTTGCCCGGCGCGAGCAGGTCGGTCTCGCGGGTGCCGGGCGCCGCGCCCCGCACGTCCACACCCGCGACCGCGCCGTCGCGCGCGAGGATGACGGTGCAGCCGGTGGGCCGGCGGGGGTCGGAATAGTGGCCGACCTCGATGCCGGCGACGTCGGTGATGGCGCTGGGCGCCGCGAGTGAAGATTGATCAGACATCGGCTGCGATTATCGGGCGATTGCCGCGCGGCTTGCCGATCCCGGCCGCCGCTGCGATGATTCAAACCCTGAAGTCACTTGAAGGTCATCCAATGACGACTGCGAATTTCTCCGGAACGCCGGCTTACCGCATCGGCGATGCGGCGGCGCGCAGCGGCGTGACCGCGGCCAACATCCGCTACTACGAGAAGGAAGGGCTGATCGCCCCGCCGGGCCGGGGCGACAACAGCTACCGCTTCTACAGCGACGGCGACGTGCACCGCCTGCGCTTCATTCGCCTTTGCCGCGCGATGGACATGTCGCTCGACGAGGTGCGCACGCTGCTGGCGCTGGACCTGCGCAGCAAGGCCGATTGCGATGCGGCCTGCGTTGCGCTCGACGCCCATCTGGGCCACGTGCGCGAACGGCTGCGCGAACTGCGCTCGCTCGAGAAGGACCTGATCGCCCTGCGCGACTGCTGCGACGGCACTGACGCGATGTGCCACATCATCGAGACGCTGCATGCGCGCGCCGATCACCAGCCCGCGGCACTCCCCCAGCGGGCACGCGCCGCGCGCCACGTCTGAAACTCAACGCCCCGGTTTGGCCGGCAGCGGGACGCCGCGCTCGCCGAGCAGGTCGCGCAGGATCGCCGGGTCGTCCGTGATGATCCCGTCCACGCCCCAGTCCAGCAGCCGCGTCATGTCGGCGCGCTGGTTCACGGTCCAGGGCAGCACGGCCAGGCCGAGCGCATGGGCGTCCTGCACCAGCGCCGGCGTGAGCTCACCGTAGGCCGGCGACCAGATCACCGGACCGCCGCCGTCGCCGGCCGCGGCCTTCACGAGCTTGGGCGCCGAACCGAAGTCCTCGATCTTCAAGCCCGCGGTCCAGCGGCTGTCCTTGAGCGTCCGGGCGCTCGTCAGATAGGCGCGCGGCAGCCCCGGCGCGTCGCGGCCGACGAGGGCCAGAGAGCGCCAGTCGAAGCTCTGGACCGTCACGCGCTGCGCCATGCCGGCCTTGTCGATCTCGGCCAGCAGGGCGCGGACCATCTGTTCGGGGGATGCGGTTTCTTCCGGGCGGCCCGGGTCCAGCTTGGTCTCGATGTTGAAGCGGACCGCGGTCGCGCCCAGTTGATTGACGCGCGCGAACAGCGCGGCGAGTGTCGGAATGCGTTCGCCATCGGCCCAGAGCTGCTTGGGGAAGGGCTTGCCGTAGCTGCTCGCGGGATCGATCCGGCCGACGTCGTAGGTCTGCAACTGCGCCAGCGTCATCGAGCGGATGGACGGTCCCTTGGCCTTGAGAAAGTCGCCGCGGGCATCGCGCGTATGGTCGGGGTTCAGCACCGTGTCGTGCGAGATGACCACCACGTTGTCGGCGCTCAGGCCGATGTCGAGTTCGAGCGTCGTGACGCCGATCTCGATCGCGTGGGAAAACGCGCTCAGCGTGTTCTCGGGCGCCAGCGCGCGGCCGCCGCGGTGCGCCTGCAGATCGACATTGCGTGGCGTGGCGGCGGGGGGCGCCGCACACCCGGCGATCAACATGGCCGAAGAGACGAGGCCGAGTGCGAAGCGGCGCGAAGTGCGAGTCAGCCCAGGCAGGGGGAGAGCAAGAGATAGCGCGGAACCGGCTTTGCCGGGCCGCTGGTATCGCCCCCTCGAGGGGGAGGCGCCGCAGGCGCTCCGGGGGGGAGTCATTTCAGTACCACCGTGATGCCGTCTTCTTGGACCGTGATGTCGCCGATCTCGTAGGTCTTGCGCCCGACGGTGAGCTCTTCGGGCTTGAAGGTGCGCAGCGGCTGGTCGCGCAGCAGCTCCTGGGCGACCACCGCGCCGATCTGCTGCAGCCGCTCGGCATCGCGGCCGGTCAGGCCCTGCAGTTCGATCCGGTCGGCCTGCGGCCGGTCGAGCCGCACGGCACGCGCAGCGGGGTCGTACTTGAGTGCGCTGCTCACCGAGACGAGGCCCTCCACCGAGGGCGGCCGCAGCAGCGGGCTGGCGATCGAGAGCACCGCGGTGATCGCCGCCCGGTTGTTGCGGGCGTCGAGCGACAGCTGTGGGTCGCGCAGCGCCACCGTGAAGATCTCGGCATAGCGCTGCTGAACCGGGAAGCGCTTGGCTACCTGCGCCTGCAATTCATCGCGGCTGGCGGTGTATTCGCTGGTGAAGAAATTGAAGCCGGCCAGCGCGGCGAGCGGGGCGGGAAGGGCCACGACGCCCAACAAGGTGCGCAGCAGCCGTCGACGGGAGGAAAGCGGGCGGAGTGGCATACGGCTCGGAGCTTGCCACAGGCCGGGGGTTCCCCGGCCGCGAAACCTCAATCGTGCAACGATGAAAGAAACTGTTGCAGCTCCGGGGTGCGCGGATTTCCGAACAACGCCGCCGGCGGCCCCATCTCGTGCACCCGGCCCTGGTGCATGAAGATCACGCGGTCGCTGACCTTGCGGGCGAAACTCATCTCGTGCGTCACCATCAGGAGCGTCATGCCCTCGACCGCGAGCGATTCAACCACCCGCAGCACTTCGCCCACGAGTTCGGGGTCGAGCGCAGAAGTGATCTCGTCGCACAGCAGCACCGCCGGCTCCATCGCCAGCGCGCGGGCGATCGCCACGCGCTGCTGCTGGCCGCCCGAGAGCTGGTCCGGCATGGCATCGAACTTTTCGGCCAGGCCGACGCGGGCGAGCAGCTTGCGCGCCTGCGAGGCGGCCTCGATGCGGCTGCGCTTCTTGACCAGCGTCGGCGCCAGCATCACGTTGCGCCCGACCGTCAGATGAGGGAACAGGTTGAAGCTCTGGAAGATCATGCCCACATGCTGGCGCAGTTCGCGCATGGCCATCGCGCTCTCGTGCAGCAGCGGCTTGCCGTCGACTGTGAGCGAGCCTTCCTGGAACACCTCGAGGCCGTTGATGCAGCGCAGGAGCGTGCTCTTGCCCGAGCCGCTCTTGCCGATGATGGCGATCACCTCGCCACGCTTGACTTCGAGGTCGATGCCCTTGAGCACCTCGTTGCTGCCATAGGACTTGCGCAGCGCCGTGATGCGCACGATGGGTGCGGCGGACGGCCGGGCCGCGGGTTCGGCTTCGGCTTCGGATGCGGGGGCTTCAGCGACGAGCGACATGGATCTTCCTCTCGAGGTTCCTGGCGTACAGGCTCACGGGAAAGCACAGCACGAAATAGAGCAGGGCGACGCAGCTGAACACCACGAAGGGCTTGAAGGTCGCGTTGGAGATCATGCTGCCGGCCTTGGTGAGCTCGATGAAGCCGATCACCGAGGCCAGCGCGGTGCCCTTGATCACCTGCACCAGGAAGCCGACCGTGGGCGCCACTGCGATGCGCGTGGCCTGCGGCAGGATCACGTGGCGCATCTGCTCGCGAAAGCTCAGCGCCAGGCTGCCCGAGGCCTCCCACTGGCCCTTCGGGATCGAGGCCACGCAGCCGCGCCAGATCTCGGCGAGAAAGGCGCTGGTGTAGAGCGTGAGCGCCACCGAGGCCGCGGTCCAGGCCGAGACGTCGATGCCGAGCAGCGCGATGCCGAAGTAGGCCAGGAACAGCTGCATCAGCAGCGGCGTGCCCTGGAACACCTGCACGTAGAGGCCGATGAGCCGATCGACGACAGGCCCGCCCGACAGCCGCGCGAACAGCAGCAGGCCGCCGACCACGCCGCCGCCGACGAAGGCGATCAGCGACAGCGCCACCGTCCAGCGCAGTGCCAGCAGCAGGTTGCGCAGGATGTCCCAGAGCGAAAAGTCCGACATGAGCGATTCACTTTCCGAAGAAGTACTTGGGACCGGCCCAGTTCAACAGGCGGCGTGCACCCACCGACAGCGCCAGGTAGATCACGGTCGCCACGATGAAGGCCTCGAAGGCGCGGAAGTTGCGGCTCTGGATCAGGTTGGCGGCATAGCTCAGTTCCTCGGTCGAGATCTGGCTGCAGACCGCCGAACCCAGCATCACGATGATGATCTGGCTCACCATCGCGGGCCAGACCTTCTTCATGGCCGGCGGCAGCACCACCCGCGTGAACACCTGCACCTTGTCGAGCGCCAGGCTCACCGCGGCCTCGATCTGGCCGCGCGGCGTGGCCTCGATGCCGGCGCGGATGATCTCGGTCGAGTAGGCGCCGAGGTTCAGCACCATCGCGATCACCGAGGCCACCTCGGGCGACAGCTTGAAGCCCGCGGCCGGCAGGCCGAAGAAGATGAAGAACAGCTGCACGATGAAGGGCGTGTTGCGGATCAGCTCCACATAGCTGCCCACCACCCAGCGCAGCCAGGTGGGGCCGCTGGCGCGGGCCCAGGCACAGCCCACGCCCACCGCCATGCCGATCACGGTCGCGATCGCCGTGAGCGCCAGCGTCCACAGCACGCCCCTGACGAGCAGGGGCCATTGGCCGAGGACGGCGCCGAAGTCGAATTCGATGCCCATGGCTCAGTCCGCCGCCGGGTCGCCCCAAGGCGGACTGCACGCCCTCGGGGGGCGTTGAGTACACGAAGTGACGAGCATGGGGGCCTCGTCCTTTCAGACCGGCAGGTCGCCGGCCGGTCGGCCGAGCCATTTCTTCGCCATCGCGTCGAGCGTGCCGTCCTTCTTGGCGTTGGCGATGATCTCGTTGACCTTGGCCTTCAGCGGCTCCTCGCCCTTGGCGATGCCGATGAAGCAGGGACTGTCCTTGAGCAGCAGCTTGTACTCGGCGCCGAGCTGCGGGTTCTTCTGCATCATGTCGCCGGCGACCGCGGCGCTGGTGGCCAGGGTCTGGGTCTGGCCGGCCACGAAGGCCGCGATGGTGGCGTTGTTGTCCTCGAAGCGCTTGTACTCCAGGCTGGTCGGCGCGACCTTGGCGAGTTCCTGGTCCTCCATCGCGCCGCGCGTCACGGCCACCGTCTTGCCGCCCATGTCGGCGAAGCTCTTGACGTTGAGGCTCCTGGCCGCGTAGACGGCCTGGAAGAAGGGCGCATAGGCGGCCGAGAAGTCGATCACCTTCTCGCGCTCTGCGTTCTTGCCGAGCGTGGAGATCACGAGGTCGGCCTTGCGGGTCTGGAGGTAAGGGATGCGGTTGGCGCTGGTCACCGGCACCAGCTCCACCTTGACGCCGAGCTTGCCCGCGATCAGCTGCGCCATCTCGACGTCGAGACCCTGCGGCGTCATGGTCTTGTCGACCGATCCGTAGGGCGGGTAGTCGGTCGGTACCGCGATCTTGATGAGCTTTGCCTTCAGCACGTGGTCGAGTGCGGTCTGGGCGTGCGAGACGCCGGTGGCGAGCAGTGCGGCCGCGGCGAGGGCGAGCGCGATGCCGCGCTGGGGATGCTTCATGACAGGGCTCCTGGGTAGTCGATGAATCGTCGGGTGAAGGAACGGCCGTGGCCGCCTTGCGTCCCTTTCGCAGGAGCGGGTATGCAAGAGCTGTGCCTCTGCGCTTGCACCGTGTCGACGATGCGTGCTTGCCTGGACGCCAGCGCCGATGGGCGACCCCAAAAAAAAAGGCCCGCACGAGGCGGGCCGAACCTTGATTGCACTTGCAGCAATAACTTGCAACTCGATTTTCGCGCGGTCCGGCCCTTTCGGGTGTAAAAAATTCACATGCCTTCGGCTACAAACCCATGAACTCCGAGATCCTCCGCACCACGGATTTCGAGGCCGGCCTCGACAGGCGCGTCGGAGGGGGTGGCGGGGCCCGGCGGGCAGCCAGCGACTCCAGCGTTTCGGCAACCCTGATCGAAGCGCCGTCGCCCCGCCGCCTCCAGGCCCTGGCGATCTGAACCAGTTCGGCGGGGCTCAGCGGCCGCAGGAGGCGCTCCTCGGCGGTGGGCAGGCCCTGCCTGCGCGCAGACGCTTCGGGCGGCAACCGGGGCCGCCGGCATCCAAAGAGACCGTCGGGCGCGGGGTCGGGCCGCCGGGAAAAATGCAAGGACTCCATGTAACCCATTTTTACTACCGACTGCGCGCGATGGAAGCGCACTAAAGGTGTAGGCCTTGATCAGATATCGGCCAGCACGGGGGCCAGCAGCTTCGCTGCTCCCTCGAGAAGCGCGAACTCCTCGTCGGACAGAGGCAGAGGCGCGGGGTCGAAATGGCTCAGCGTGCCCCACAGGTCACCGGCCAGGGAGAGCAAGGGGACGCTGTGATAGGAGACGACCACCTCCCGGTAGGCGTGGCCTTCCAGCCTCGCGTCGGCGGACGAGTCGTCGGTGCGGAAGGCCTCATCGCGCAGGACGAACTGGCAATAGCTCTTGTCGAAGGGCACCGCGGCGAGGAATTCGGGCCTCATCTTGCCCTCCTTGTCGTGCAGCAGGACATTCCTCAGCACCGGACCGGCAAAGCGATAGACCGCGGTGTACCGATGGGGGACGCCGGCATTGAGATAGGCCAGGGCCTGCAACGGCCCCTCGGCATCGAGGACGGCAGAGAACGCCTGCAGGTCGCGAGCCATGGCCATGCCGCGTCGTTGCGCAGGCGCTACCTCGCCTCGATCGACGCCAGGGACTGCCGGCTGTTTTCCGCCAGGAAGTCGGGCGCCGCGCCCAGCAACCCGGCGGCCTCTTCGACCAGGCGACGGATCAGCTCGCCGGCGCGCGGGACGTCGTGGATCAGGCCGGATGCCTCGCCCGCGATCACGGCGGCCGTGTCGAAGTCGCCCGAGGCTCTTGCTGCGGCGTATCGCTCGCCTTCCGTGCCCAGCGCACGCATCAGGTCGACTTCCCGCCCGGCCCAGCGCCGCAGGTGATCGTTGTGCAGGCATCGGCCCGTGAACGGCGCCGGCCAGACGTTGCGGCGCGAGATGTCGAAGACGATGCTGCGCAGGCTGTCATCGCCGCTTGCCTCGACGATGCGGCGCTTGGCGGCGTCGAAGCCGGCCGCCTCGACCGTGGCATAGAAGCGCGTGCCGAGGGCCACGCCGCTGGCGCCGAGCATCAGGGCGGCCGCCAGGCCGCGCCCGTCGGCGATGCCGCCGGCCGCCACCACCGGCACCTCCGGTCCCGCGAGGTCCACCAGCGCCGGCACCAGCGCCAGGCTGCCGCGGCTGACGCCATGGCCGCCGGCCTCGGCACCCTGGGCCACCAGGATGTCGGCGCCTGCGTCCAGCGCCTGGCGGGCCATCGCCTCGGTCTGCACCTGGCACACCAGCTTCGCGCCCGCGGCCTTGATGCGTGGCGCGAACGGCGCCGGGTCTCCGAACGACAGCCAGACGGCGCTCGGGCCCTGTTCGAGCGCGATGTCCAGCAGACGGGGCTGGCGCGCCAGGCTCCAGGTGATGAAGCCGACGCCGAACGGGCGGTTGGTCTTTCTGGCCGCGGGCACGAGTGCGGCGAGTTCGCGCCGCAGCCATCCTTCCTCGCCGTAGCCTCCTCCCAGGAAGCCATAGCCGCCGGCGCGGGTGACGGCCGCCGCCAGAGGCGCATCGGCCACCAGGTCCATGGCGGCCAACAGGACGGGGTGCTCGATGTCGAGCAGGCGCGTGACTGCAGTCTGGAGTTGCATGCGAACTTCCCTCGGATGGAAGCCCTCAGCTTAGTGGCCGGATCGCGTTTCTGGAAGCGAGCGACCGAAGCGCGGGATGCCTGCCATCCCCAATCCGGGGGAGGTCGCCGGCTGCGCGACTCAGTCCATCTTGGCGCCCGAAGCCTTCACCGCCTTGTCCCAGCGCGGCGTTTCGGCCGCCAGGAACCGGGCGAAATCCTCGCTGCCGAGGAAGGCCGGGTCCGCACCCTGGCTCACCATGCGCTCGCGCACCTCGGGGCTGGTCAGCACCTGCCTGAACGCGTCACTGAGCTTGGCGACCACCTCCCTGGGCGTGCCCGCGGGCGCCAGGAAGCCGTAGAAGCCGACCACCTCGAAGCCCTTGATGCCGGCCTCGATCACGGTCGGCACGTCGGGCAGCGCCGGGTTGCGCGCCGCGCTGGTCACGGCCAGCGCGCGCACCTTGCCCTGCTTGTGGTAGTTGGCCGCCTGCGGGATCGACTCGGCCATGAACTGCACCTGGCCGCCCATCAGGTCGGTGAAGGCCGGCGCGCTGCCGCGGTAGGGGATGTGGACCATGAAGAGGCCGGTGGCGCTCTTGAACATCTCGGGCACCAGGTGGCTGATGCCGCCGTTGCCGGCCGAGCCGTAGTTGATCTGGCCCGGGCGCGCGCGGGCGTAGTCGATGAACTGGCGCAGGTCGCTCACCGGCAGCTTGGGCGTCACCAGCAGCGCGAGCGGTTGCATCGCGGTGCGTGCGATCGGCGTGAAGTCCCGCAGCGTGTTGTAGGGCAGCTTGGCGTACAGCGCGCCGTTGATCACCGCCACGCCGGTGTTCGCCAGCATCAGCGTGTAGCCGTCGGGCGCGCTCTTGGCCACCGCCTCGGCGCCGACCGAGCCGCCGGCGCCCGGCTTGTAGTCGACGATCACGGGCTGGCCCAGCACCGCCTGCAGCCGGTCGGTGAGCAGGCGTGCGTGCTGGTCGAGCGGACCGCCGGCCGGGAAGCCGATGACGACCTTGATGGGCTTGTCGGGAAAGGCTGCCAGGGCGGCGGCCGAGGCCGTCAGCCACAGCAGCGCGGCGATGCCTTTGCGGGCGATGTTCATGGGTGTCTCCTCGTTGCGAGGAGATCATAAACAGCGCCCCTGCCGCGGCCGGGCTTCAGGACTTGAGCGTCGCCTTGAAGGTGATTTCCGGCACGCTGGCCAGCGCCTTCGACAGCGGGCAGCCTTCCTTGGCGCCGGTGGCGAGCTGCTGGAACTTCGCCTCGTCGATGCCCGGCACCACGGCCTCGAGTTCGAGCTGGATGCGGTCGATCCTGAAGCCCGGACCGTCCTTGGCCAGGCGCACGGCCGCCCGGGTGTCGATCGAGGTTGCCGTGAGGCCGGCGCCTTCGAGTGCGAAGGCGAAGGCCATCGTCAGGCAGCCGGCGTGCGCCGCGCCCAGGATCTCCTCGGGGTTGGTGCCGCGCTTGTCGTCCTCGAAGCGGCTCGCGAAGCCGTAGGGGAAATCCTTCAGCGCACCGGTCTCGGTGCTGATCAGGCCCTTGCCGGTCTTGCCGGCGCCTTCCCAATGAACGCTTGCGTGCTTGTCTGCGGCCATGGAAGCTCCTTTTCGAATGGGTGGAGAGCCTGCCCTTTTACGGCAGATCGCGCGCCGCGTCTGTCGGTCGATGGCGGTAGTCGCGCCGGCCCTGTGGCCGAAGTCGCTCAGGTGACGCGCGTCGGGGCTTCCCCGATGCGGCAAGGTCACGGAGCATCGTAGGCTCGCACGCACTTAGGAGACTGTATGGATCGCCCGCATTACAAGTTCTGGCCCCAGCGCCTGCCCCGTTCGATCACCGTGCCGGCGACGTCGCTGTGGCACAACCTGGCGGTCAACGCCGCGCGCTATCCCGCCAAGCCCGCGCTGGTCTTCTTCGGCAGCGAGATCAGCTACGCCGAGTTCTCGGCGCAGGCCGAGCGGCTCGCCGGCACCCTGCATGCCCTGGGCGTGCGGCGCGGCGACCGCGTGATCCTCGACATGCAGAACTGCCCGCAGCTGGTGATCGCCCATTTCGCGATCCTGCGCGCCAATGCGGTCGTGGTGCCGGTCAATCCGATGAACCGTGCCGAGGAGCTCAAGCACTACATCACCGACCCCGATGCGAAGTTCGCGATCACCACCGGCGACCTGGCGCCCGAGCTGGCCAAGGCCAGCAATGCGCTGGAGCCCAAGGATCGTTTGGCGCACATGATCGTCACCCAGTTCACCGATGCCTTCGACCCCGAAGTCACGGGCGACGAGGCGCCGGCGCCGGCCTGGCGCGACTGGCTGCTGACCCGGCATCCCATGCCGGCCCTGGAAGGCGGCGCGGTCATGACCTGGACCGATGCGCTGGGCGCCGGCCATGCGCCGCCCGAGCACGTCGTGGGTGCCGGCGACATGGCGCTGCTGCCCTACACCAGCGGCACCACCGGCCTGCCCAAGGGCTGCGTCCACCACCATTCGAGCCTGATGCACAACGCCTGCGCCAGCCAGCTGTGGGGCCTGGGCTCGGCCGAGGTGGTGGTCCTGGCCGTGGTGCCGATGTTCCACATCACCGGCGTGGTCAGCATGATGCACACGACGGTGCTGGTCGGCGGCACGCTGGTCATCATGCCGCGCTGGGACCGCGACGTGGCCGGGCGCCTGATCTCGCGCCGCAAGGTCACGAGCTGGACCAACATCCCGACCATGGTCATCGACCTGATGGCCAGCCCCAATTTCGCCAGCTACGACCTGAGCAGCCTGAGCTACATCGGCGGCGGCGGGGCCGCGATGCCGCAGGCCGTGGCGCAGCGCCTGTACGAGCAGTTCGGCCTCAAGTACCAGGAAGGCTACGGCCTCACCGAGACTGCCGCGCCCTCGCACGCCAACCCCTTCGAGAACCCCAAGCAGCAGTGCCTGGGCATCCCCTACATGAGCACCGATGCGCGCGTGGTCGACCCCGACACGCTGATCGAGATGCCGGTCGGCGAATCGGGCGAGATCATCATCCACGGGCCCGAGGTGTTCCAGGGCTACTGGAAGCGGCCCGACGCCACGGCGGCGGCCTTCGTCGAATTCGAGGGCAAGCGCTTCTTCCGCTCCGGCGACATGGGCCGCATGGACGAGGACGGCTACTTCTTCATGACCGATCGCCTCAAGCGCATGATCAACGCGAGCGGCTTCAAGGTCTGGCCGGCCGAGGTCGAGCTGCTGATGTTCCGCCACCCGGCGATCCAGGAAGCCTGCGTGATCGGCATCAAGGACGCCTACCGGGGCGAGTCGGTCAAGGCGGTGGTGGTGCTGCGCCCGACCCACAAGGACACGACCGAGCAGCAGATCATCGACTGGTGCCGCGAGAACATGGCGGTCTACAAGGTTCCGCGCGTGGTGCAATTCGTCGACGTGCTGCCCAAGAGCGGCAGCGGCAAGGTGATGTGGCGGCTTCTGCAGGAGGCCGAGAGCGAGTCCTGACAGGCTCGCAGGAGCCGGGCATCGTCAGTGTTCCGGACGCGGGCCCGCGTAACCGAGTTTCGCGCTGGTGGCCTGCGCTTCCCGCCGAACCGCGGTCGCGATCGGGCCGTTCGCGGAAGGATCGAAGCCACCGCTGGCGCCGAGGGCAGTCATCACCGCGCAGACCCGTCCCGTGAAGTCGAACACGGGGGCTGCCACGGCGCTGATGCCGCGCAGGTAGACGTCTCGGACGACAGCGCAACCGGCTGCCCGGACTTCGCTTTGCAGGCTGTCGATCGGGTTCGGCATGGGCAGCAGGGCGAGCATGTCCGGTGTCGCGGCTGCCAGTTCTTCTTCCGCCAGGGTCCGCACCCGGGCCTCGTCCAACAGCCCCAGGAAGACGCGGCCGGTCGCCGACCAGACGAGCGACATCACCGAGCCGGCGCGCACGTTGACAGTCACGGGCAAGCCCGGCTCCTCGAATCGCATGATGGTGGGGCCCTTGTTGCCCATGAGGGCCACGAAGCAGGTGATCTCCAGGCTCTCCCGCAGTCGGACCAGCGCCGGTTCGGCGAGGCGGATGGGCTCGGCCTGCCGCATGGCCGTCAGTCCGATCTGGATCAGTTCAGGCCCGAGGAAATAGCGCTGGGAGTCTGCGTCCTGGTCGACCAGGCCCTCCTGGATCAGGCTCGCCAGGTAGCGATGCACCTTGGCCGGGCTTTCGCCCACCTGCGCGGCCAGCGCGGACAAGCCTGCGCTGCCGCCCATCGCCGACAAGGTCTTCAACACCGCCATGCCGGTTTCGGCGGACTGCACGCGCTGCCGGCGCTCCAGCACTCGGGGCGTGGACGTGCTCGAAGGCGTGGCGGGCTTCTGGGTCTTGCTCATGTCGCTCGATCCTACTCAGGGCAGTTTGGATTGGTAAAAACCCTATCCAGTAATTACGCATAGCGTATAACAATTACGCAAATATTTGACGAGGATCAACCCGATGAAGAAATTTCTTGTCGCGACGCTGCTGGCGTTGCCCGTCCTGCCCCCGCTGGCGCTCGCGCAGCAGGCCCAGCCGACGTATCCCGTCAAGCCGGTGCGATGGGTCGTTCCCTATGCAGCAGGTGGCGGCTCCGACTTCCTCGCCCGCACCATCGGCCAGACCTGGTCGACGCAGGCGAGCCAGCCGATCCTGGTCGACAACAAGCCCGGCGGCAACACGGCGCTTGGCGCTGCCGAGGTCGCGCGTGCCGCCGCGGACGGGTACACGGTGCTCTCGGCCGACAACGGCACGCTGGTCTTCAATCCGGTGCTCTACAAGTCGCTCAGCTACAGCCCCACCAAGGACCTGGCACCCGTCACGCTGATGGGGCGCTTTCCGATGATCCTGGTCGTCGGCCCCGGTCTTTCGGTGCGTGACGCGAAGGATTTCGTCGCCCAGGCCAAGGCCAAGCCCGGCGGCTTCAACTACGGCTCGGCCGGAGCGGGAAGTCCCCACCATCTGGCCATGGAGCTGCTGAAGTCGGAAGCCGGCATCGAGATGGTCCATGCGCCGTATCGCGGCGCTGCCCCGGCCTTGGCCGACGTGGCCGGCGGCCAGATCCCGGCCATGATGGTCGACCTGGCCGCGGGCGCCGGCTTCATCAAGGGCGGCAAGGTCAAGGCGCTGGCGGTGGCCAACGCGACACGGCTGCCGCAATTGCCGGACGTGCCGACCTTTGCCGAACTGGGCTACAAGAACGTCGAAGCCGCAGCGCTCGTCGGCATGGTGGTGCCCGCCGGCACGCCTCCCGCGACGATCGCCGCGATCAACAAGCAGGTCGTTGCGGCAATCCACGATCCGGCCGTCACCAAGCGGCTGGTCGACTTCGGTGTCGAGCCGGTCGGCAACACGCCGGCGCAGTTCGCCGAGTTGCTGAAGGCCGAAACCATCAAGTGGCAGAAGCTCATCCGTGACCTGAAGATCTCGCTGGACTGAGGAGGCGCGCGCCATGAGCAGTGTTGAAGTCCCGCATCGATCCACCGGTTGTCCCGTCGCGCACGGTGCGCTGTCCGGCGAGCGAACGCCGACCGGCTGTCCGGTCAGCCAGCGCGCCGCCGACTTCGACCCTTTCGAGGACGGCTACCAGCAGGACCCGCCCGAGTACGTGCGCTGGGCGCGCGAGAAGGAGCCGATCTTCTGGAGCCCGAAGCTCGGCTACTGGGTGGTCACGCGCTATGACGACATCAAGGCCGTCTTCCGCGACAACATCACCTTCAGCCCATCCATCGCGCTCGAGAAGATCACGCCGACCGGCGACGAGGCGAATGCCGTGCTCGCGTCCTACGGCTTCGCGCTGAACCGCACGCTGGTCAATGAAGACGAGCCAGCGCACATGCCGCGTCGCCGCGCGCTGATGGACCCTTTCACGCCGGAGGAACTCAAGCACCATGAACCGATGGTGCGGCAGCTCGCGCGCGAGTACGTCGACCGCTTCATCGACGACGGCCGCGCCGACCTCGTCGACCAGATGCTCTGGGAAGTCCCGCTGACCGTGGCGCTGCATTTCCTCGGCGTGCCCGAGGAGGACATGGATACGCTGCGCCAGTATTCGATCGCGCACACCGTCAACACCTGGGGCCAGCCCAAGCCGGAAGAGCAGGTCGCGGTGGCGCACGCGGTCGGCAACTTCTGGCAGTTCGCGGGCAAGGTACTCGACAAGATGCGGCAGGACCCGGAGGGCGGCGGCTGGATGCAGTACGGGTTGCGCAAGCAACGTGAGCTGCCCGAGGTCGTGACGGATTCATACCTGCACTCGATGATGATGGCTGGCATCGTCGCGGCCCACGAGACCACGGCCAATGCCACCGCGAATGCGATGAAGCTGCTGTTGCAGCACCCCGACGTGTGGCGCGACGTCTGCGAAGACCCGAGCCTGATCCCCAACGCCGTCGAGGAATGCCTGCGGCACAACGGCTCGGTCGCGGCATGGCGCCGTCTCGTCACGGCCGATGCGCAGGTGGGCGGCGTCGACCTGCCCGCCGGCTCGAAGCTGCTGATCGTCACCTCGTCGGCCAATCACGACCAGGCCCACTTCGCGGACGCCGACCTGTTCGACATCCGGCGCGACAATTCCAGCGACCATCTCACCTTCGGCTACGGCTCGCACCAGTGCATGGGCAAGAACCTGGCGCGCATGGAGATGCAGATCTTCCTGGAGGAATTCACGCGGCGGCTGCCCCACATGCGCCTGTCCGCGCAAGCGTTCTCGTACGTGCCCAACACCTCGTTTCGCGGTCCGGAGCATCTCTGGGTCGAATGGGACCCTGCCCACAATCCGGAGCGCTCGCAGCCTGCGCTGCGCCGGCCGGAGGTTCCCGTGCCGGTGCGCATCGGCGAACCCTCGAAGGGCGCGATCACGCGACCGGTGGTGGTCGAGAGCGTCTCGCGGGCGGCGGACGGCATCGTCAAGCTGCGCCTGGTCGCACCGGATGGCCGGCCGATGCCGCGCTGGACGCCGGGTTCGCACATCGACATCGAATGCGGCCATCCTGAGCGATCGCGGCAGTACTCGCTGTGCGGCGACCCCGACGACGTGAATGCGCTCGAGATCGCGGTACTGCACGAGGCCGAGGGCCGTGGCGGCTCGGCCTGGGTGCATGCGCACGTGAAGGCCGGCGACCGGCTCAAGATCCGCGGTCCGCGCAATCACTTCCATCTCGACGAGTCGGTGAAGAAAGTGATCTTCATCGCCGGGGGCATCGGCATCACGCCTGTGAGTGCGATGGCACGACGCGCCAACGCGCTGGGCATCGACTACACGCTTCACTACAGCGGACGCTCGCGCGCGAGCATGGCGCTGGTCGATGAACTGGCCGAACTGCACGGGGAGCGGCTGGTGGTCCATGCAGGCGACGAAGGCCGGCGCAACGACCTGGCGGCGCTGCTCGCCACGCCCGACGCCGGGGCCCAGATCTACGCCTGCGGGCCAGGGCGCATGCTGGCGGCGCTGGAGGCGCTTTGCGCCGCCTGGCCCGAGGACGCGCTGCACGTCGAGCATTTCGAATCGACTCTGCGAACCCTGGACCCCGCGCGCGAACAAGCGTTCGACGTCGAGCTGAAGGATTCGGGCATCGTCGTGCACGTGCCGGCTGACCAGACCGTGCTGAGCGCCCTGCGCGCGGCCAACATCGATGTGCAGAGCGACTGCGAGGAGGGCCTGTGCGGCTCCTGCGAAGTGCGCGTGCTGGCCGGCAAGGTCGACCACCGCGACGTCGTGCTCACGCGCGCCGAACGCGAGGCCGACACGAAGATGATGACGTGCTGCTCGCGGGCCTGCAGCGGCAGCAGCAGGCTGGTTCTCGAACTGTGAACACGCCCTAGTCGAACTCGACCTCGGCCTCGATCTCGACCGGAATGTCGAAAGGCAGCTCGGCCAGGCCGACGGCGCTGCGCGCGTGGGCGCCGGCTTCGGGCCCGTAGAGCTCGAGGATCAGGTCGGAGAAGCCGTTGATCACCGCCGGCATCCGGTTGAAGCCCGGCGCCGCGTTGACCATGCCGAAGACCCGCGTCCAGGCCGTCACGCGGTCGAGGTTGCCGAGGGTGCGCTGCAGGCTCGCGAGGATGCCCAGCGCGGTCAGGCGCGCGGCCTCGTAACCCTGCTCGACGCTGAGCTCGCGCCCGACCTTGCCCAGGGGCACGGCGAAGCCGCCGTCGCTGGCGATCGGTCCGTGGCCCGAGACCAGGGCGCGGCGGCCGACCAGCCGCACCCACGGGAAGGGCAGCACCACGCCGGCCGGCAGTTTGGCGGTCGGCGGCAGCACCAGTCCCAGGGCCTGCAGTTTCTGTTCGATGCGTGTCATTGGATTTTCTCCTTGGCGCGGACGTCCGCCACCACCCGGGCATGTCGCTGGAAGCTCCAGTAGGCGCTGGCCCAGTCCATCAGCACCACGAAGCGGTTGCGGAAACCGATCAGGAAGTAGATGTGCGCGAACAGCCAGAACAGCCAGGCCGCCTTGCCCGCGAAACGCAGCGGCCCGACGGGGGTGCCGAGGTCGACCACGGCCGAGTTGCGGCCGATGGTGGCGAGGTTGCCGTAGTCGCGGTAGCGGAAGGGCTCGGTCGGCTGGCCCGCGATCCGCCGCAGGATGTTCGCGGCCGCGGCGCGCCCCATCTGCTTGGCGCCGGGCGAGACCCCGGGTACCGGGGTCGGCTCCTTGCCGGGCTGATGGCTCATGGCCGCCGCGAGATCGCCGACCACGCTGATGTCGGGGCGGCCGGGCAGGCTGAGGTCGGGCAGCACCTTGACGCGGCCGGCGCGGTCGGTCTCGGCGCCGGTGGCCGCGGCCAGCATCCGTCCGAGCGGCGAGGCGGCGACGCCGGCGGCCCAGATCACGCAACCGCAGTCGATGCGGTGGCTGCCGAGGCCGGCGCCGCCATCGCTGAAGGGCGAGGAAATCTGCAGCCCGGTGGCATCGATGGCGGTGACGCGGGCGTTGAGCCGGACCTGCACGCCGAGCTTTTGCAACTGTTCCAGCGCGCGCTGGCTCAGCGACTCGGGCATGGCCTGGAGCACGCGGGCGCCGCCCTCGATCAGCAGCACCTCGGCGCTGCTCGGGTCGATGTTGCGGAATTCGCCCTCCAGCGTATGGCGCGCGATCTCGGCCAGCGTGCCGGCCATCTCGACGCCGGTGGGCCCGGCGCCGATGACCGCGAAGGTCAGCAGCGCGCGCCGCCGCACCGGATCGGACTCGACCTCGGCCGCCTCGAAACTCACCAGCACGCGGCGGCGGATCTCGAAGGCGTCGGCCAGCGTCTTGAGGCCCGGCGCCATCGGCTCCCAGGCGTCGTTGCCGAAATAGCTGTGGGTGGAGCCGGCGGCGACGAGCAGGTGGTCCCAGGAAAGTTGGCTGCCGTCGGCCAGGTGCACCGTGCGCGCCGCCGGATCGATGCGTACCGCTTCGCCGAGCAGGGTCGTGATGTTGGGCTGGCGCCGGAACAGCAGGCGTATCGGCGCCGCGATCGAGGGCGCCGCCAGGCCGGCGGTCGCCACCTGGTAGAGCAGGGGCTGGAACAGGTGATGGTTGGTCTTGTCGACGATCGTGACGTCGACATCGGCCCGCTGGAGCTTGCGCGCAGCCTCCAGGCCGCCGAAGCCGCAGCCGATGATCAGGACATGGGGGCGGCCGGAAGGTGGCGTCGTCGTCGGGGGGCTGCTCATCCGCCGGATGATACGCAGGCCCCTGGCAGGCGCCCGCGACTTGTGCCAAAGTGGCACCTCTTGCCGCGCCGGCACCCCGGTCCAGCGCCCTGGCGCGCCGTTGTCCTACGGCGTTTCCCCGTCCGCGTGGGCTAAAAGACGTTCGAGCCCAAACTGGAGAACCCATGAACCTGATCCGTCCGGAGCTGCCGGCGGCGGAGGCATTGCGCGATCGTTTCGCGGCCGTGCGCGCGCACAGCCTCAAGCTGACCGCACCCCTGTCGGCCGAGGACCAGTGCATCCAGTCGATGCCCGACGCCAGTCCGACCAAGTGGCACCTCGCGCACACCACCTGGTTCTTCGAGACGGTGCTGCTGCAGCCGCACGCGAGCGGCTACAAGGTGTTCGACCCGCGCTTCCACTATCTCTTCAACTCCTATTACGAAGCGCTGGGCCCGCGCCACCCCCGGCCGCAGCGCGGCCTGCTGACACGGCCCTCGCTGGACGAGGTGCATGCCTTCCGCCGCCACGTCGACGGTGCGGTGCTGGCGCTGCTCGGCAAGGCGGGCGGGCCCGACTGGGCCGCCATCGAGCCGATCGTCACGCTGGGCCTGCAGCACGAGCAGCAGCACCAGGAGCTGATCGTCACCGACATCCTTCATGCGCTGTGGTGCAACCCCCTGCTGCCGGCCTACCGTGCGCCGGCCGGCCCGGCGCTGCGGCTGGCTTCCGCGGCGCCCGCCATGACCTGGCTGCCGCAGCCGGGCGGCGTGGTGGCGGTGGGCCACGGCGAGCCGGGCTTCGCCTTCGACAACGAGACGCCGCGGCACCCGGTGCTGCTGCGGCCCCACGCGATCGCGAACCGGCTCGTGAATTGCGGCGACTTTGCGCAGTTCATCGCCGACGGCGGCTACCAGCGGCCGGAACTGTGGCTGTCCGACGGCTGGGCCGCCGTGCAGGCGCAGGGCTGGCGCGCCCCGGCCTACTGGCTGGCGCCCGACGATCCGCGCCTGGCGCACGAGGGCGTGCCGGGCGGCTGGCAGGTCTTCGGCCTGCACGGCGTGCGGCCGCTGGAGCTCGAAGCACCGGTGGCGCAGCTGAGCTTCTTCGAAGCCGCGGCCTACGCCGAATGGGCCGGTGCGCGGCTGCCGACCGAGTTCGAATGGGAGGCCGCGCACGATGCACCCGGCATCACCCAGATGAGCGGCCACGTGTGGCAATGGACCCGCTCCTCGTACGACCCGTACCCGGGCTTCCGGCCGCTCGCGGGTATCGCGGCGGAATACAACGGCAAGTTCATGGTCGGCCAGTTGGTGCTCCGGGGCGGCAGTGTCACGACGCCGGACGGGCACACGCGGGCCAGCTATCGCAACTTCTTCCCGCCGGCCGCGCGCTGGCAGTTCTCGGGGCTGCGGCTCGCGAAGGACCTCTGATGGGCACTCCTGCATTCAACCGCCACGCATTCCGCGCCGCGCAGCGCGCCGCACCGCTGTCCGACTTCGCCCGCGAGCTGTTCGCGGCCCTGAGCCTCGACGCGCGCAGCATTTCGCCCAAGTTCTTCTACGACGCCCCAGGCTCGGCGCTGTTCGATCGCATCTGCGATCTGCCGGAGTACTACCCGACGCGCACCGAGCTGCGCATCCTGACCGAGTGCGCCGGCGAGATCGCGGCGCAGATCGGCCCCGGTGCCGAGATCATCGAGTTCGGCGCCGGCTCGCTCACCAAGGTGCGGCTGCTGCTCGACGCGCTCGAGTCTCCCAGGCGCTACGTGCCGATCGATATCTCGGGCGCGCACCTGGAGGCGGCGGCCGCGCGCCTGCGCGCCGACTACCCGCGGCTCGCGGTGCAGCCGGTGGTGGCCGACTACACGATGCCGCTGGTGCTGCCGCCCGCGCGCGGGAAGGGCATCGGCCAGCGCGTGGGCTTCTTCCCGGGCTCGACCCTGGGCAACTTCACACCCGACGAGGCGCTGGCCTTCCTGCAGCTCGCGCATCGGCTGCTGCGCGGCGGCGGCCTGCTGCTGGGCGTCGACCTGGTGAAGGACCCGGCCCTGCTGCACGCCGCCTACAACGATGCGCAGGGCGTGACCGCCGCCTTCAACCTCAACCTGCTGCGGCGCGCCAATGCCGAGCTCGGCACCGATTTCGACCTCGATGGCTTCACCCATGCGGCTTTCTACAACTCGCCGCTGCGGCGGGTCGAGATGCATCTGGTGAGCCGCCGGTCGCAGGAAGTGACGCTCGACGGCCAACGTTTCAGCTTCGAGGAAGGCGAGACCCTGCACACCGAGAACTCGCACAAGTTCACGGTCGAGGGCCTGCGCGCGCTGGCCGAGGAGGCGGGCTTCAGGCCGGCCGCGGTATGGACCGATCCCGAGCGCCTGTTCAGCGTCCACTGGCTGCAGGCGCCGGCGGCACAATAGCGTGTTGCCCCAGTTTTTGGCGGGCACCGGAGAATCTTGATGAAAGCAGTTTGGAACGGCGTCACCGTGGCCGAGAGCGACGACACGGTGCTGGTCGAAGGCAACCACTATTTCCCCATGGAGTCGCTCAACCGCGACCATGTGACTTTCAGCAACCACAAGACCACGTGCGCCTGGAAGGGCACGGCGAACTACTTCTCGCTGCTGGTCAACGGCGAGCTCCACGCGGATGCGGCCTGGTACTACGCCGACCCGAAGCCCGAGGCGGAGATGGTCAGGAACCGCGTGGCCTTCTGGAAGGACGTGAAGGTGACGGAGTGAGCACCGGATTCAGTCCGCCTTTCACTCCACCCGATCGACTCGTTCCCACCTTGCGCCAGGATGGCTATGCCGTCCTGAGTCCGCAGGGCGTGGCCGACTGGCTCGGGATGCCGCTGGCCGCACTCGACGCACTGCATGGCGACTGGGCCCATCTGCCGCCCGACGAGTACCTGAAGGACGGCGGGCGCTATCGCACGCGGCGCCATGCCTGTTTCACCGTCGAGGGCGCGACCATCGAACAGGCGCCGCACCGCGCCCACTGGCAACCGGTCGAATACAACGCGCTGCATGGCGGCATGCAGCGCTGGTTCGCACCGATGGAGGCGGCGACCGTGGCGCAACCGGTCTGGCAGCAGCTGATGCGCGGCCTCGGCGAGGTGGCGAGCGGCCTGCGCGGCGCGCAGCGCTGGTACGTCGAGGCGCATCAGTTCCGCATCGACACGGCCGACGGTATCGGACGGCCGACGCCCGAGGGCGCGCACCGCGACGGGGTCGACCTGGTGGCGGTCGCGCTGGCCGGGCGCCACAACATCAAGGGCGGCGAGACGCGGGTGTTCGAGGCGACCGGTCGCCGCGGCGAGCGCTTCACGCTGACCGAACCGTGGACGCTGTTGCTGCTCGACGATGCCCGCGTGATCCACGAGTCGACGCCGATCCAGCCCCTGATCGATGGCGAGCCGGGCTGGCGCGACACACTCGTCGTCACCTGCCGCGCGGACGGTTTCCAGGGGGACTGATGCCCCCACGCTCCCTCACTTCGTGTGGTCGCTGCCCCCCAAGGGGGCCGCAGCCGGCTTGGGGCGGCCCGGCGCCGGCCGGACCCGGAACTCGCGGCGCCCCGCAGTCGTCTTACAACTGTGGTCACGCCTTGGATGTAAATTCGGGGCCCGGTTCGAGCCGTCGAACCCTGTAGTGAACCAAAGAGGTCTGCCATGTTCAATCACATCCTGGTCCCGATCGATGGGTCCGACACCTCGATGCTCGCGGTCAGCAAGGCCAGCGGGCTGGCGCTGGCGTTCGGCAGTCGCATCACGCTCATCCATGTGGTGGACAACTACCCCTTCATCGGCGTCGGCGCGGACTATGCACTGGGCCAGAACGAATACCTCGCGGCCGCCACCAGCAGCGCCAATGCGGCGCTGGCGCGCGGCGTTGCGGCCCTGGCCGCCGAGGGACTGCACAGCGACCAGCGCGTGATCGACGGCCACGTGGTGCACGAGGGCATCGTCGACACCGCGATCGCGATCGGCGCCGACCTGATCGTCATGGGCTCGCATGGCCGCACCGGCATCGAGAAGCTCCTGCTGGGCAGCGTCACGCAACGCGTGCTGCAGGACGCCAAATGTCCCGTCCTGGTGGTCCGCGGCGATCTCAGCTGAAGGCGGGGGGGAGCGGGCTCTCGAAGCGCAGCAGCTGCCCGTCGGCAGGGTGCCTGAATTCGAGCCTCGTGGCATGCAGCAGCAGCCTCGGCGCGCGCTCGCGCACCGTGTCGTCGCCGTACAGCGTATCGCCGAGGATCGGGTGCCCGATCGACAGCAGGTGCACGCGCAACTGGTGGCTGCGTCCGGTCAGCGGTTCCAGCCAGAGGTGGCTGGCGTGGCGTTCGGGCAATTGCCGCTTCAGGCGCCAGCGGGTCTGGCTGGGCTTGCCCGCGGGGTCGATCTTCTGTAGCGGCCTGCGCGGCCAGTCGGCGGCCAGGGGCGCATCGATCAGCGACCAGTCTTCCGCGGCCGGCAGCAGGCCATCGACGATCGCTTCATAGCCCTTGTGCACTTGCCGCGCTGCGAACGCGTCGCCGAGCGCGCGCTGGATCTGCGGGCTGCGCGCCATCAGCACCAGGCCGCTGGTCGCCATGTCGAGCCGGTGCACCACCAGGGCATCGGGCCATTGCCGCAGCGCCCTGGCGCTCAGGCAGTCCTGCTTGTCATCGCCCCGGCCGGGCACGCACAGCAGGCCGGCGGGCTTGTCGAGCACCAGCAGGTGAGGGTCGATGTGGATCGCTTGCAGTTCGGTCATCAGGACGTCGAGTCTAGAAGGCTCGGCTATCCTCGCAGCCAATGCCTGCTGCGCCGCCTGCCGTTCACCCCACCCGTTTTTCAGATCTCACGCGCGAGCGGCCCTTCATGCAGCTGTGGGTGGCGCGCCTGTTCGGCACCGCCGCCAGCCAGATGCTGCTGGTCGCGATCGGCTGGCACATGTACGAGCTGACCGGCAGCGCCTGGGACCTGGGGCTGGTCGGTCTCTACCAGTTCGTGCCGGCGCTGCTGCTGGCGCTGCTCGCGGGCCACGTGGTCGACCGCCGGCACCGGGGCCGCATCGTCGCCGCCTGCTTCTCGGTGCAGGGAGCGGTGGCGCTGATGCTGCTGCTTGCCGTGCAGGTGGCGCACGATTCGCGCGGCTTGCTGCTCGGACTGTCGCTGGTGCTGGGGGCCGTGCGCGCATTCCAGATGCCGGCGCAGCAGGCGCTCACGCCCTTGCTGGTGCCGCCGATGATGCTGCCGCGCGCGATGGCCTTCAGCTCGGCCGGCATGCAGGGCGCCATCATCGGCGGGCCGGCGCTGGGCGGGCTGCTGTTCGTGGCCGGCATGGGCGTGGTGTACGGCGCGGCGCTGGTCTTCTTCGCGCTGGCCGCCGCGCTGGTGCTGCGGCTGCGCTATGCCCACACGCCGCCGGCGCGCGAGCCGGTGACCCTCGCGACCGTGCTGGCCGGCGTCGACTTCATCTGGAAACGCAAGCCGGTGCTCGGGGCGGTCTCGCTCGATCTGTTCGCGGTGCTGCTCGGCGGCGCGGTGGCGCTGCTGCCGATCTATGCCAAGGACATCCTCCACACCGGGCCCTGGGGCCTCGGGCTGCTGCGCGGCGCGCCGGCGGTGGGCGCGCTCGTGACGTCGATCCTGCTCACGCGGCGGCCGGTCGAGCGTCACGTGGGCCGCACGCTGCTGATGGCGGTGGCGCTGTTCGGCGTCTGCATGGTGGTGTTCGGCTTGTCGCGCAGTTTCATCGTCTCGTTGATCGCGCTCGCGGTCTCCGGCGGCGCCGACATGGTCAACGTCGTGATCCGCCAGACGCTGGTGCAGTTGGAGACGCCCGACGCCATGCGCGGCCGCGTGAGTGCGGTCAACTCGATCTTCATCGGCGCCAGCAACCAGCTGGGCGAGTTCGAGTCGGGTGCCACGGCGGCGCTGCTGGGGCCGGTCGGGTCGGTGGTGGCGGGCGGCGTCGGCACCGTGCTGGTGGCGCTGGCCTGGTTCCGGCTCTTTCCGTCGCTGGCGCAGCGCGACCGGCTCCTCCACAGGCCCTAGAACACGGAGAAGGCGTGCGGCACGTCCAGCGCGACGTCGCCGAGCGGCTCGGCCACGCAGGGCAGGATCCAGCCCTCGGCCTTCTCGTCCGCGCTGACGCCGGGCCACTCGATGCGATAGCGGACATGGCCCTCGACGAGCCTGCAGATGCAGCTGCGGCAGGTGCCGTTGCGGCACGAACTCGGCAATTCGATGCCCGCGGCATCGGCTGCCTGCAGCAGCGTGAGACGGGCGTCGGTGTCGAAGCTGAAGCCGCCCGGTTCGATGCGGGCCTTCATCAGGGGCGCGGCGGCGACGACGACTGCTGCCGCCGCTGGTCGCGCAGCATGAAGAGATAGAGGCTCTCGACCTTCTCGCGCGCCCACGGCGTCTTGCGCAGGAACTTCAGGCTGGAAGTCACGCTCGGGTCGCTGGTGAAGCAGCGCAGCGGGATGCGCTCGCCCAGGCCTTCCCAGCCATAGCAGTCCGCCAGCGCGGTCACGATGGCCTCCAGCGTGAGGCCGTGCAGGGGGTTGCGCGGCTGCGGCTGCGGGCTCGCGCTCGGGCTGGGCGCGTCGCTCACTTGTTCTTGAGCTTGCCGCGCGGGATCACCGCGGTGGTGATCGTGCGCACCGGTTCGATGGCAGCACCCGGCGGCTTGGGGGGTGCCGTGTCCTTCTTGGGTTTCTTGGCTTCCTTGGTGCTGCGTTGCTGACTCTTTGCCATGGGGTTCTCCGGGATAGTGCGAATGCAAATGCAGCGGCAAGTTTAGCCCGCAGCTTCGGCGCGGCGACAATATGGCCTTTACCGTTTCGCTTCCCGCATTCATGTCCGACTACGAAGTTCGCCCCGCCACCCTGCGCGATGCCAAAGCCATCGCCGAAGTCCACGCCGCTGCCGCCCGTGCCGCCTACGAGGGCATCCTGCCCGAAGACGAGCTGCGCGCGCTGGCGCCCGCCAGCCGCGAAGCCAAGTGGCGCGAGGCCATCGAGTTCAGCGAGCCGCAGGTGCAGGTCGCAGTGCTCGACGGCGAGGTCGTCGGCTTCGTCGGCTACGACCGCTCGCGCGACGCCAAGACGCCATCGACCACCGGCGAGATCTGGGCCATCTACGTCAAGCCCGAGCACTGGGACAAGGGCGTCGGCGTCGCCCTGTGGGACGCCGCCCGCGACGGCCTCGAGGAAGAGGGCTGCACCGTGGTCACGATCTGGGTGCCGCTGCGCAACGATCGCGCGATGCGCTTCCACGAGCTGGCCGGTTTCAAGCGCGAGATGAAGACCGCAAAGACCACGGCCCTCGGGAGCGTGAAGATCGAGGAGATCCGCCTCAAGCGCAACGTCTGAGCAGGCGCGCTCCATGGCCACCAGCCTGCTGCTGCTGCTCGACGACATTGCGACGGTGCTCGACGATGTCTCGGTGTTGACCCAGGTCGCCGCCAAGAAGACCGCCGGCGTCCTTGGCGACGACCTGGCGCTGAATGCGCAGCAGGTGACGGGCGTCAGGGCCCACCGCGAGCTGCCGGTGGTCTGGGCGGTCTGCAAGGGCTCTTTCGTCAACAAGGCGATCCTGGTGCCGGCGGCGCTGGCGATCGGGACCTGGCTGCCCTGGCTGGTGACGCCGCTGCTGATGATCGGCGGCGCCTTCCTGTGTTTCGAGGGCTGCGAGAAGCTTGCGCACAAGTTCCTGCATCAGAAGGAGCACGCCGCCGACACCGCGCGGCACGAGCAGGCGGTGGCCAGCGACGAGGTCGACCTGGTGGCGGTCGAGAAGCAGAAGATCAAGGGCGCGGTGCGCACCGACTTCATCCTGTCCGCCGAGATCATCGCGATCACGCTGGGGACGGTGCAGGGCCAGCCCTTCCTGACGCAGCTGTCGGTGCTGGTGGGCATCGCGCTGATCATGACCGTCGGCGTCTACGGCCTGGTCGCGGGCATCGTGAAGCTCGACGACGCGGGGCTCTACCTGAGCCGGCGCGAAGGCGCGGGCGCACGGGCCCTGGGGCGCGGCATCCTCGCGGCGGCACCCTGGCTGATGAAGGGACTCTCGATCGCCGGCACGGCGGCGATGTTCCTGGTCGGCGGCGGCATCCTGGTGCACGGCGTGCCGGCCCTGGCCCATGCGGTCGAGGCCTGGGCCGCCGATGCCGGTGGCCTGCTGCGGGCCCTGGCCTCGACGGGCGCCAATGCCACGGTCGGCATCGTCGCCGGCAGCATCGTGCTGGCCGGGGTCGAACTCGTGAAGAGGGTGCGCGCGCGTCCTTGAGCGTGCACGGCGCGGGGAAGCGCCCGGGGGCTCAGCGCCCCCTGGACCGGGCTCGCTGAACCAGGTCCACGCCCACCAGGGCGATGCCGAGCACCAGCGCGAACCAGCCGACCAGGTAGGCGCCGCCGACCGTCTCGCGCCAACCCGGCGACGAGAGGAAGCTCGGCGCGATCAGCACTGCCGCGCCGATGAGGATGCACATGATTCCGCGCTCGAGGGTGCGCGGATTCCGCGCGGGTCGTCTGGATGCCATCGGGCGAGTTTACGGCCCCATCCAAGGCGTCTCGCCGTCGCGTGCGCGCGACGCCCGGTGTCACGCGGCTGAGACGGTGGCCGACCGGTCGGTGAAAGACCGCCCGAGCCGTTCCAAACCCAAGAAAACCCTGAAGACTGTGACTTATTTGCTATTTGAACCATAGCGTTCTTTACTGCGCACGCACCAATTCCGTGCGATCCGTGAACTTGTTCCTCCAAAAAAAGAGTACCGAAGGATTACATTCGTAAGTACTCATTTCGCCTTCGGGCGTTTCATTTTTGGAAGAGCAACTGCATGAATCGCGTTTTCAGTGTCGTCTGGAACTCCTCGCTCCAGGTCTGGGCCGTGGCCTCCGAGCTGGCATCCGGTGCCGGCAAATCCGCCACCCGCAGCGTCAGCCCGTCATCGCCTTCGAACGCCAGGCCGTCCCAGCGCTTCGCGATCCTGCAAATGGCCCTGGCCGCCGCCTTGCTCGGCTTCGGCGGCGCCGCGGCGGCCGCGTGCTCGACCAGCGGCGCAGTGATCACCTGCGCCGCCGGAAGCACCCAGGGGGTCACGGTGGGCAGCGGCCCGGGCACCGCTTCGGGCACCGCTGTCGTCGTCGAGTCCGGAGCCTTGATCAGCACCGGCGCCCAGGCCGGAATCAGCATCGGCAGCGATTCCAGTATCGAGATCCGCGGCGGCGCCACGGTCGAGAACGCCGCCCCGTTTTTCGGCAGCGACGGCTTCTTCGGCGTGGGCTCGGGTGCCAACACCATCGAGATGCACTCGAACAACTCGCTGACGATCGGCCAGGGCGCCAAGGTGCTTTCAACGGGCAACTCGTGGACCGCGGAGGCGGTCAATGCGTTCGGATCCGGCAACCTGATCATCAACAACGGCGAGATCCGGTCGAGCGCGGGCGGCGCGGCAATCTGGTTCCAGCCGGATTCGGGCCAGAACACCATCGTCAACGGTGCCACCGGCGTCATCGAGTACACCGGCGGCTCGGGCAGGATCATGGGCGTGTCCGGCACGACGGAGATCGCCTTCACCAACCGGGGCCAGGTGCTGGGCTCGCTGAACTTCGCCAACGGCAACGACACGCTGAACCTCTACGACGGCTCGTCGATCACCGGCTTGATCGACGGCGGCGGCGGCAGCAACACGCTGACCCTCAACGGCACCGGGGTCGGGACCTTCGGCCAGCCGATCTCGAACTTCCAGACGCTGGTCAAGAACGACACCGGCACCTGGACCTTCAACAATGCGCTGCCGGCCTCGGGCATCACCAGCACCCGGGTGGCGGGCGGCACGCTGATCCTCGGCGCGGACGCCAGCAGCTACACCGGCAGCATGACGGTCGATACGGCCGGCACGCTGCAGACCAGCGCCGGCTTCGCACCGCTGGCGATCACCGACAACGGCATCGTGCGCTTCGCACAATCGACCGATGCCAGCTACACCGGCTTGCTGACCGGTTCGGGCGGCATCGAGAAGACCGGTGCCGGCACGCTGATTCTCACGCGCGACCAGGCGATCACCGGCACGACCACGATCACGGCCGGCGTGCTGCAACTGGGCGCCGGCGGCACGGCCGGCAAGGTCGACGGACCCATCATCGACAACGCGGCGCTGGTGATCAACCGCCTGGATGCCGTCACGTTCGCGGCGCCGATCAGCGGCAGCGGCCACGTGACGCAGCTGGGCGCCGGCACCACGACCTTCACGGCCGACAACAGCTACACCGGCGGCACGACCATCACGGCCGGCACCCTGCAGCTGGGCGCCGGCGGCACGAGCGGCAGCGTCGTCGGCGATATCGTCAACAACGGCACGCTGAGCCTGAACCGTTCGAACACCCTGCAGCTCGACGGCGTCATCAGCGGCAGCGGCGCGCTGAGGCAGGTGGGCAGCGGTGCCACGGTGCTGTCGGGCGCGAACAGCTACACCGGCGCCACCACGGTGGAGGCGGGCACCCTGCGGGCCGCGGCGGCGACGGTGTTCAGCGCCGCCTCGGCCCACACCGTGGCGGCAGGCGCCACGCTCGACACGGCCGGCTTCGACCAGTCGGTCGCGTCGCTGAGCAACGCCGGCACGGTCAACCTGCTGAGCAGCAAGGCCGGCAGCACGCTGACGGTGAACGGCGCCTACGTCGGCCACGGTGGCGTGCTGAGTCTCGGCACGGTGCTGGGCGCCAGCGGCAGCCTGAGCGACCGGTTGGTGCTGAACGGCGCCGCCGCCAGCGCGAGCGGCAGCACCACGGTGCGTGTCACGAATCTCGGCGGCCTCGGCGGCCTGACCACGGGCAACGGCCTCGAAGTGGTGAGCGCGCTGAATGGCGCCACCACCACCGCCCAGACCACGCGCGACGCCTTCGCGCTGGCCGGCGGCCACGTCGATGCGGGTGCCTACGAATACCGCCTGTACGCGGCCGATGCCACGGGGGCCGGCGAGAGCTGGTATCTGCGCTCGTCGACCACGGTGCCGCCGGTGCCGCCGGTGCTCGAGAACACCAGTCGGGGGCAGACCCCGCAGCTGGTCGCCGTGCCGACCTACCGTGCCGAAGTGCCGCTCTTTGCGGCCCTGCCGGCCGAGTTGCGCCAGGCCGATCTGGCGATGCTGGGAAACCTGCACCGGCGCGTCGGCGATGAGTTGGCGCCAGCGGCCGCTGCCTCCGGAGACCCGGCAGCTGGGCGCCAGGCCTGGGCCCGCGCCATCTACAGCGACCTCGACATCCGGCAGGAGGGCGTG
This sequence comes from Variovorax sp. P1_G12, assembly GCF_056405555.1. Classification (NCBI taxonomy): domain Bacteria; kingdom Pseudomonadati; phylum Pseudomonadota; class Betaproteobacteria; order Burkholderiales; family Comamonadaceae; genus Variovorax; species Variovorax sp. P1_G12. The sequence goes on from NZ_JBFUBW010000024.1 coordinate 116,019, forward strand.
GCCGCGGCACAGAGCCAGGGCCATGTGAGCGGCGTCCAGGCCGGCACTGACCTGCTGGCCACCGGCGGCTGGCGCGCCGGTGTCTATGTCGGCACGCTGGACGGCAACGCCGACGTCAGCGGCAACGCCCGCGGCCTGGTCGCGGCGGTCGGCCGCAACGACCTGCAGTCGCGCTACCTCGGCGGCTATGCGACCTGGATGGGGGCGGACGGCCTCTACGCCGATGCCGTGCTGCAGGGCGGCCGCCACAGCTACACGGTGCTCCCCAATGGCAATTTGAGCGCCGAGGGCAAGTCGAACAGTCTCACGGCCTCGATAGAGGCCGGCAAGGGCTTCGCGCTGGCCGAGGGCTGGACGATCGAGCCGCAGGCGCAGCTGATCTACCAGCGCAACCGCTTCGACGACGTGCTGATCAGCGGTGCGCTGGTGAACCAGGAGGCCGACGGCGGCTGGATCGGCCGGCTGGGCGTGCGCATCAAGGGCGATGTCGCGACCGCGGCCGGCCGGCTCCAACCCTATGGCCGCTTCAACGTCTATCTCGCCGGTTCGGGCACCGACGTCGCGACCTTCATCGGTCCGGCGGCCAGCACCCGCATCGCCAGCGCCAGCGGCTACACCTCCACCGAGCTGGCCGCCGGCATGACGCTGGCGCTGACGCCCACGGCCACGCTGTACGGCGAGGTCGGACAGCTCTACAACGCGGGCGGCGATGCCAAGGTGAAATCGTCTCTGCAGGGCTCGATCGGCATGCGCCTGAGCTGGTGATCCAGCGGTCCCAAGTTTCGGTTCAAATACGGTTCCAGCGGCCGCCTGTATCGGGCGGCCTTCGAAGCCCATCGCCAGACCGGAACCCATGGACCTCCTTCGCTCCCGCATTCCTGCCTTCCTCGGGCGCGCCGTCGCGCCGCTGCTGCTCGCCGCCGCCGCCTCGGGCGCCGCCGCGCAGCAGGAGGCCAACCGCTTTCCCGCCGCGGCGATGAGCTTCCTCGGCGGCGAGCTGCCGGCCATGGAAGCGGCCATCGCGGCGCGCGACCGGGACTACTTCGAGGACGCGATGGGCCGCATGCTGGGCTTCTCCGACAGCTGGGGCTTCAAGACGCGCGACAACCCCGCGCTGGCGCGCTTCCCGATGTGCACCGATGCGGTGTCGGACTTCCTGGTGGTCGGCCTGTGCCGCATCATGACCACCAGTTCGGCCTGCGAGCCGGGCATGGAAGCGAAATTCAACCGCAACCTGCAGCAGTGCCGCGATCTCGCGGCCAAGCTCTGACGCCACGAAGGGCATCACCATGGACTACACGCGCTACAGCACCCTCGCGATCACGCGCCGCGGCGAAGCCGATGCCGTGCTCGACATCCAGATGCGGGCCCAGAATGGAAAGCTGCCCACGGCAGGGCACGACGGCCATCGCGAACTGGCCGAGATCTGGCGCGACGTGGCGGCCGACGACAGCGTGCGCTGCGCCGTGCTGCGCGGCGAAGGCATGGGATTCTCGGGCGGCGGCGACCTGGCCATGGTCGAGCAGATGACCACCGACGACGCCGTCCGCACCCGGGTCTGGAAAGAGGCGCGCGACCTGGTCTACAACATCATCAACTGCGACAAGCCGATCGTCAGTGCGATGCATGGGCCGGCGGTCGGCGCCGGGCTGGTGGCAGGGCTGCTGGCCGACATCTCGATCGCCAGCAAGAGCGCCAAGATCGTCGACGGCCACACGCGCCTGGGCGTCGCGGCCGGCGACCATGCGGCGATCGTCTGGCCGCTGCTGTGCGGCATGGCGAAGGCCAAGTATCACCTTCTGCTGTGCGAACCGGTCAGCGGCGAGGAGGCCGAGCGCATCGGCCTGGTCTCGCTGGCGGTGGACGAGACCGAGCTGCTGCCGCGTGCCTACGCGCTGGCCGACCGGCTGGCAGCCGGCAGCCAGAGCGCGATCCGCTTCACCAAGTACGCGCTCAACAACTGGCTGCGCCAGGCCGGGCCGACCTTCGACGCCTCGCTGGCGCTCGAGTTCATGGGGTTTGCCGGGCCCGATGTGCGCGAAGGCGTGGCGTCGCTGCGCGAACGGCGGGCGCCGAAGTTCCTGTAGCCGGCCTGCGGCGCTCAGGCCTTGAGCCCCTGCAGCGTCTGCAGCAGAACGACGCGGGTCTGGCCGAGGATCATGCCCTTCCATTCGTCGTTGTCGCAGTAGAACGCGTCGCGCAAGTCCTGTCGGATCGCGCGCTGCTGCGCGGCCGGCGCTTCGGGATGCCGGCGCAGCCAGGTGTCGGCGCGCAGCCGACGCAACACTTCCTGGTCGGGCAGGGTGCCGAACTCCAGCCCCATCAGGGATGCGGCGGCCTGTGGGCATTCGTCATAGACCGTGGATACCACCGGCCCCGACACGTCGGCCGAGGCGGAATTGCCTTCAAAGGGCGCGAACACGTCGGCGCCCCACCAGGCCCGCGCGCGCGCCAGATCCGCCACCGCGTTGCGGCCCGGGTAGATCTTCTCGCCGTGGCCGTAGGGGCCGAGGCCGGTGTGGATGTCGATCCAGGCGATGTCGGTGGCGGTCGCTGCGTACTGGCGCAGGATCGCGCGAATGGTGCGGTTGCTCCAGGAGGGCGCCAGGCCGCCGTAGAACACCCCGTCGGGCGATGTGTACTGGCCGGCCGTCACCGCGGTGCGGTAGGCCCGCATGCCGTGCTTGTCGATGTAGGCGGCCATCGCGGCCTCGTCGGCGGCGCTCGGCGGCCAGCTGGCCGGCAGCACGAAGGGCTCGACCTCCGCATAGGCGGCGTTGACCGGCAGCGGCGCATCGAAAGGGATGTGGTTGCGGTTCAGGTCGATGTTGTCCTCGTTGGTGCGGTGCAGGTGCGAGAAGCCGTGCGGGTTGACCGCGTGCACCAGCAGCAGCGCGATACCGCCCTGTGCAAGCCGCGCCAGCAGGTCGGCATCGTGGAGCGTCGCGACCTGGCAGCCCGAGCCGCAGAAGCCTTCGGGGCCGTGCGTGCCGGAGCTGACGATCAGCAGCCTGGCGGCGCCCGGCGCGCCGACCCGCGCCACGTCGGTGGCCAGCGTCTCGCCGAGCGCGCCGCGATGCGCTTCGAGCACGAAGGATTCGACCGCCGCGCCGCGTTCGGCGGCGGCGTCGAGGAACTTGCGCCGGGCCTCGGCGTAGGTGCCCGAGAAATGGCGGGTGGCTGCGGAGCTGTGCATCGTGGTCCTCGAGAAATCGTTGCCGTTCAGGCGTAGCGCTTGAGCATCGTCTCGGTGCTGCTCTTGCGGTCGGCGTTGACCGCAACGACATGCGGCCGCTGGTTCATGCGCTTCAGGTAGCCGCGTGCGGCCGGCAACGCCTCGTCCAGCAGGTCGCGGCCGTAGATGATCTTGGTCGCGCCGGCGACCAGCGGCAGGTGGGTGATCGCGGCGCAATCGGCCAGCGTGAACTGGTCGCCGGCGATGAACGGCGCGTCGAAGCGCGCAAGCTTGCCGAAAGCCGCGATGTTCTTTTCTAGCTGCTTGCCGATCTTCTCTTTGAGGCCCTCGCTGACCTTGCCGCCGAAGAAGGCTTCGGGGTAGAGGTTGCGCGCCACCAGCTCGAGGTGCAGTTCGAGGTAGAGCGTCAGCTCGCGCACCTTGGCCGCGGCATAGGGGTCGGCCGGCAGCAGCGGGGTTTCGGGGTAGGCCGCCTCGATGTACTCGTTGATCGCGGCAGACTCGCACAGCATGCCCTGGTCGGTGCGCAGGTAGGGCACCTTGCCCAGCGGCGAGGCGGCCAGGTCGGTTTCGCCGATCCACGCCAGTTCCTCGTCGAAGGACACGTTTTTCTCAAGCAGTGCGAGCTTGACCTTGTTGTAGTAGTTGCTGGCTGCGAAGCCGATCAATGTCAACATGAGTGTCTCCAGTCGTTGGTATGACGCCATTTTGCCGGTCGGCGCTGGCGGAGCGAGCGGCGACGGGTTTTCCGAAAGGCAGCCAGGTGGCCGTCCTGTCGGAGGCGGGGTCGATTTCTGCGGTAACTTCGGAGCCATGTCAAATCCACCCATCGAAATCGAAACCGCCCCGAATCCGACGGCCACCGTCATCGTCATGCACGGCCTGGGCGCCGACGGCAATGACTTCGTGCCCATCGCCAACGAACTCGACCTGGGCCCTGTCGGCCCGGTGCGCTTCGTGTTCCCGAACGCACCCGTGATTCCGGTCACCATCAATGGCGGCTACCGGATGCCCGCCTGGTACGACATCATGGGTCCGGACCTGGCCAAGCGAGAGGACGAGGCGGGCCTGCGCCGATCGCAGGCGTCGATCGAGACACTGATCGCCAACGAGAAGGCGCGCGGCATCCCGGCCGCGCGGATCGTGGTCGCCGGCTTTTCCCAGGGTTGCGCCATGGCCTTCATGACCGGCCTGCGCCATGCAGAAACGCTCGCCGGCATCGTCGGGCTGTCGGGCTACCTGCCGCTGGCCGCGACGACGGCCGCCGAGCGCCATCCGGCGAACCAGAAGACGCCGATCTTCCAGGCCCATGGCCTGCGCGACGGCGTGGTCCAGATCGCGCGCGCCACGCAGAGCCGCGATGCGCTCCAGGCGCTGGGCTACGGCGTCGAATGGCACGACTACCCGATGGAGCACTCGGTCTGCATGGAAGAAATCGCCGACCTCAATAAATTCCTCCTCCGCGTCCTGGCCTGACCTGACCTGACCTGACCTGACCTGATCCCGGCCGGCGCAGCCAGGCCCCTTGGTGAAACACCGCGGAACCGGCTTCGCCGGGCCGCAGGTGTTGCCCCCGGTAGGGGGTGGGCGCCCGGACACGAAGTGCCGGGCAACCTGGGGGCGAGCAACATTTCTTTCGGCATGCTACCTTCCGTCCCCACCAAAGAACGATGGGTGATAACTAAATGAGTAACTTCAAGGAGCGCCTGGACGCGCTCTCGCCCGCGCGGCTCCGGGGGGCGCGGCGCGGGATCGAGAAGGAAAGCCTGCGGGCGCAACCGGATGGCAAGCTGGCCCCGACGCCGCATCCCGCGGCGCTGGGCTCGGCGCTCACGCATCCGCACATCACGACCGATTTCAGCGAGTCGCAGCTCGAACTCATCACTGGCGCCCATGCGGGCGTCGAGGCGGCTCTCGAGGAACTGGTGCGGGTGCACCAGTTCACCTACCGCGTGCTCGGCGAAGCGGGCGACGAACGGCTCTGGGTCTCGAGCATGCCCTGCGGCCTGCCCCCCGACGAAACCATTCCGATCGGGCGCTACGGCTCGTCCAATGTCGGACGCGCCAAGAGCGTCTACCGCATGGGCCTGAGCCACCGCTACGGGCGGCGCATGCAGACCATCTCGGGCATTCACTACAACTGGTCGCTGCCCGACGTGTCGAGCGAGCAGTACTTCGCGCTGATCCGCAACTTCCGCCGCCACGCCTTCCTTCTGCTCTACCTGTTCGGCGCCTCGCCGGCGCTGTGTTCGAGCTTCGTCGATGGCCGGCCGCACGAGCTGCTGCCGCTGGGCGAGGGCAGCATGCACATGCCGCACGGCACCTCGCTGCGCATGGGCCGGCTGGGCTACCAGAGCGAGGCGCAGGCCTCGCTGGCCGTGAGCTACAACAGCCTTGACGGCTATGGCGCCTCGCTGCAGGACGCACTGACCCGGCCCTGGCCGGCCTACGAGGCGATCGGCATCCGCAATCTGGGCGGCGACTACAACCAGCTCGCCACCAGCCTGCTGCAGATCGAGAACGAGTTCTACGGCACCATCCGCCCGAAGCGGGTGATCTACCCCGGCGAGCGCCCGCTGCATGCGCTGCGCGAGCGCGGCGTCGAATACGTCGAGGTGCGGCTGATGGACCTCGACCCCTTCGAGCCGGTCGGCATCAATGCCCAGACCATGCGATTCCTCGACGTCTTCCTGCTGCACTGCCTGCTGACCGACAGCCCGCCCGACACCCACGAGGAGATCGCCGACCTGGCGCACAACCAGCACCTGACGGCCGCGCGCGGGCGCGAACCCGGCCTGCAACTGCGGCGCGCCGGGCGCGACGCCACGCTGACCGATTGGGGTGCCGAGCTGCTGGAGCAGTTCGTGCCGATCGCTGCCGCGCTCGATGCGGCGCACGGCGGCACGCAGCACGCCGAGGCGGTGCGCGCGGCCGAGGCGGCCTTGCGCGATCCGGCCGTGCTGCCGTCGGCGAGGGTGCTCGAGGCGATGAAGGCGCACGATGATTCCTTCGTCGGTTTCGTGCGCGCCCGGTCCGAGCAAACGCGCGAAGCATTGCTCGCGTTGCCGTTCCCGGACGACCTGCGCGCGCAGTTCGAGCGCATGACGCAGACCTCGATCGAGGCGCAGAAGCGCATCGAAGCCAGCGACAGCATGCCGTTCGAGATCTACCGCGAGCAATACGTCTCCCCGGCGCGCCTCGGATTCAAGAACCACTGGGCCGAAACGCCGCCGGCACCGATCAGCCAGCGCGCCGAACTGTGAGCCCACCCCCAGGTTGGCTCACTGCGTGTAGCCGCCCACCCCCTTGCAGGGGGCGCCGCGCAGCGGCCCGGCAAAGCCGGTTCCGCCGCGGCTCCCGAACGGGCGCGCTGCGCACAGCCGAAAACACACACACCCCCTGACGGAGTGGGGCGAGCAACATTTTTTTTGAAAGCGACGAAAGCATGAGCATCGAATTCAAGGGCCGTGTGGCCATCGTCACCGGGGCCGGCGGCGGCCTGGGCCGCCAGCACGCGCTGGCATTGGCGGCGCGTGGCGCCAAGGTCGTGGTCAACGACCTGGGCGGTGCCCGCGACGGCTCCGGCGGCTCGGTCAGCGCCGCCCAGGCGGTGGTCGACGAGATCAAGGCGGCGGGCGGCGAGGCGATCGCCAACGGCGCCTCGGTGACCGACTTCGAGGCAGTGCAGGCCATGGTGGCGCAGGCCGTCGAGACCTGGGGCCGGGTCGACATCCTGGTCAACAACGCCGGCATCCTGCGCGACAAGAGCTTCGCCAAGATGGAGCTGGCCGATTTCCGGCTGGTGATGGACGTCCACCTGATGGGGGCGGTCCATTGCACCAAGGCGGTGTGGCCGCTCATGAACGAGCAGAAGTACGGCCGTATCGTGATGACGACTTCGTCCTCCGGCCTCTACGGCAATTTCGGCCAGAGCAACTACGGCGCCGCCAAGCTGGCGCTCGTGGGCCTGATGCAGACGCTCTCGATCGAGGGCGCGAAGAACGACATCCGGGTCAACTGCCTGGCGCCGACCGCCGCCACCCGCATGACCGAAGACCTGATGCCCGAGGCGGTCCTGGAGGCGCTGAAGCCCGAAGCCGTGGTGCCCGCGATGCTGGTGCTGGCGGCGCAGGACGCACCCAACCGAACCATCCTGTGCGCCGGTGCCGGCACCTTCGAGGCGGCGCACGTCACGCTGACCCAGGGCGCCTGGATCGGCCTGGGCGCCGACGCACCCGAGCAACTCGCGCAGCGGCTGGCCGAAGTGACCGACCGCGCCGGCGAGATCGTGCCGCAGAGCGGCGCGGCGCAAGGCAGCAACGAGGTCGGCAAGGCGATGGCGAACGCGGGCCGGCGCTGAGGGCTGAGGGCTGAGGGCTGAGGGCTGAGGGCTCAGGCCGGCGCCGGGCCGCCCCAAGGCGGCCTGCGGCCCCCTCGGGGGGCAGCGACCACACGCAGTGGGGAGCGTGGGGGCTCAGGCCGGCGCCGGGCCGCCCCAAGGCGGCCTGCGGCCCCCTCGGGGGGCAGCGACCACACGCAGTGAGGGAGCGTGGGGGCTCAGGCCGGCGCCGGGCCGCCCCAAGGC
>NZ_JBFUBW010000025.1:0-118425 GCF_056405555.1 Variovorax sp. P1_G12
ACGCTGCCCATGGCGTGAACGATTTCGTGATTTGCTGCGGCTACAAGGGCTATGTCATCAAGGAGTACTTCGCCAATTACTTTCTGCACATGTCGGACGTGACCTTCGACATGACCCGCAACGAGATGGAAGTTCATCAACGCAAGGCCGAGCCTTGGCGCGTCACCTTGGTCGACACAGGCGATGACACGATGACCGGAGGGCGCCTCAAGCGGGTAGCTCCTTACATCGAGAAGGAAGAGGATTTCTGCCTGACCTACGGCGACGGTGTGAGCGATCTCAACATCACTGAACTCATTGCCTACCATAGGGCGCGCAAGGTGAAAGCGACTGTCACCGCCACGCTGCCTCCTGGCCGGTTCGGCGCGCTCGATTTCGATGGCGACAACGTACGCAGCTTCAAGGAGAAGCCGAAGGGCGATGGGGCGATGATCAATGGAGGCTTCTTCGTGTTGTCGCCCGCGGTGCTTGACCTCATCGACGGAGACTCCACGGTGTGGGAGCGCGACCCGCTGGAGCGCCTCGCGCAGGAGGGGCAGCTTGTCGCCTACAAGCACAGCGGTTTCTGGCAACCCATGGACACACTGCGCGACAAGATGCATCTGGAGGAACTATGGGCAAGCGCAAAGGCGCCATGGAAGGTCTGGGAATGACATCGTCTTTCTGGCGCGGAAAGCGGGTGTTCCTGACGGGCCATACCGGCTTCAAGGGCTGTTGGCTCGCGCTCTGGCTGGAGAAGCAAGGTGCTGTCGTCACGGGCTATGCGCTCGCGCCTTCCACGCAACCAAGCTTGCACGCGCTCTCTCGCTTTCAGCCGGCGACCCGCTCGGTGATTGCGGACATCCGCGACCTCGACCGGCTGCGCGCTGCCGTGCAGGAGTGCGCACCCGACGTGGTGTTTCATCTGGCCGCGCAGCCGCTTGTTCGGCGCTCCTACACGGATCCGGTGGAAACCTATTCAACCAACGTCATGGGGACGGTGAATTTGCTGGAAGCCGTGCGATCTTGCGACACCGTCCGGTCGGTCGTAATCGTCACCAGCGACAAGTGCTACGAGAACCGTGAGTGGCAATGGGGCTATCGAGAGAACGAGCCGATGGGCGGCTATGACCCCTACAGCAACAGCAAGGGCTGCGCGGAACTGGTCTCTGCGTCGTATCGCTCTTCGTTCTTCAACGAGGCGCGCTACAGCGAGCATGGCGTGGCGCTTGCGACGGCGCGCGCAGGCAACGTGATCGGCGGCGGCGACTGGGCCGAAGATCGGCTGGTGCCGGACCTTCTGCGCGCATTCGGCGAAAGCCGAACGGCCGACATTCGCAATCCCCATGCAGTTCGTCCCTGGCAACATGTGTTGGAGCCGCTTCGCGGCTACATGCTGTTGGCGGAGAATCTGTTCCTTCATGGTCCGGCATGGGCACAGCCTTGGAACTTCGGCCCGCATGATTCAGACGCTCGCCCCGTTTCCTGGATTGCCGACCAGCTCGCCGGGCTTTGGGGTCGGGGGGCTCGTTGGCATACCGACGCGCAGGCCGATCAGCCGCATGAAGCGAGCTGGCTCAAGCTCGATTGCTCCAAGGCCCGTCAAACACTGGGCTGGATTCCGCGATGGGGGTTGAGCCGAAGCCTCGGCGCTATCGTCGATTGGCAACGGGGCTGGCTCGACGGCCGCGACATGACAGATTTCACTCTTGAACAGATCGAGCAATACGAAAGCACTCCCACCCATGATTGAAGTTTCATTCCAGAAAAACGAACTGCGCAAGAAGATTCTGGCGCTGGTGGCCGAATACGGTGAGCTGGCGGGCAAGCCGCAGCCCTTCGTGCCAGGCGAGACCCTGGTACCGCCTTCGGGCAAGGTTGTCGGAACGCCTGAAATGCAGATGATGGTCGATGCCTCGCTCGATGCCTGGCTGACGACCGGACGCTTCAACACGCTGTTCGAGAGCCGGCTTGCGGCGTACCTTGGCGTGAAGCACCTGATGACCGTCAACTCGGGCTCGTCCGCGAATCTCGTGGCGTTCTCGACGCTGACCTCGCCCAAGCTGGGTGACCGCGCGATCCAGCCGGGCGACGAAGTCATCGGGGTGGCCGCTGGCTTCCCCACGACGGTCAACCCCATCCTGCAGTGCGGCGCGGTTCCCGTCTTCGTCGACGTGCAGATTCCCACTTACAACATCGACCCCGATCTGCTGGAGGCGGCCATCGGTCCGCGCACAAAGGCGATCATGCTGGCCCACACACTGGGCAACCCCTACAACCTGAAGGTAGTCAAGGCAGCCTGCGAGAAGCACGGGCTTTGGCTGGTGGAGGACTGCTGCGACGCCCTCGGGTCGCGCTACGAGGGTCAATTGGTTGGAACGTTCGGCGACATCGGCACCTTGAGCTTCTACCCCGCCCATCACATCACGATGGGCGAAGGTGGCGCGGTATTCACCAACAGCGACGAGCTTCGCCTGATTGCCGAATCCATCCGGGATTGGGGTCGCGACTGCTATTGCCCGCCTGGCAAGGACAACACCTGCGGCAAGCGCTTCTGCTGGAAGCTCGGCGACCTGCCGGAGGGATACGACCACAAATACACGTACTCGCATCTCGGCTACAACCTGAAGATCACCGACATGCAGGCTGCCTGTGCGCTGGCCCAACTCGACAGGCTCGACGGATTCGTGGCAGCGCGCAAGAAGAACTTCGACTACCTCAAGGACCGGCTGCGCGGTGCAGAAGAGTTTCTCGAATTGCCCGAGGCCACGCCCGGCGCCGAACCATCCTGGTTCGGCTTTCCCATCACCCTGCGTGAAGCCGCCAACACGCGGCGCGTAGACCTGTTGACCTACCTCGACCAGCAAAAGGTCGGCACGCGACTCCTGTTCGCAGGAAATCTGCTGCGCCAGCCCTACATGGTCGGGCGCAAGTACCGGGTGGTGGGGGAACTCAAACACACAGACCGCATCATGAACGACACGTTCTGGATCGGCGTCTATCCAGGTCTGACCGAGCCCATGCTCGACCATGTCGTCGAAAGCATCGAAACCTATCTTGGCCTGCGGTTTGACTGATCCGGTCAAGCCGGTTTCAAGAGAGGATCTCGACGAGATCCTGCGACTGACCGCCACCGCGGTGTGGGAGGGTCTTCGCGAACAATCTCTGTTCATCACCGGCGGGACTGGCTTCGTGGGCAAGTGGTTGCTGGAGTGCTTGCTCCACGCCGATCGCGAGATGGATCTGGGGCTGAAGTTGACGGTGCTGACGCGGGAGCCCGACAGCTTTGCGCGTGCCTCCGCCCACTTGGCGAAGGCGCCGGTTGTGCATCTCGTCAAGGGCGATGTTGTCGACTTTGAGTTCCCTCGCGGGGTATTCTCTTCGGTCGTGCATGCCGCCTTGCCTGTGGCGCCCCCGCAAGCGGGAGGCAGCGAGTTGCGGCAATTGGCCGAGGCCGGCGCGCGTCGAATTTGCGAGTTTGCGGCCGCGACCGGCGCGCGGCGGTTGCTGCACATCAGTTCCGGAGCGGTGTATGGCGCTCAATCGAGGGATGGCTTGCTGTCGGAAGATTCGCCGTGGAGCGGCGGAGATGGTGCCAACGAGTACACCCGCGCCAAGCGATTGGCCGAGACCGTCGTCGCGCAGGCGTGGCCTTTCGATGTCGTGATCGGCCGCTGTTTCGCCTTCATCGGCCCGTACCTGCTCCCATCGAGCGGTGCGGCGGCAGCCCAGTTCATCGAGCAAGCCGCATGCGGCAAGGGTGTCGTCGTCGCAGGCACAGGTGATGCGGTCCGGGCCTATCAATATGCTGGCGACATGGTGCGCTGGCTTTTGAGCGTCTTGGTGCTCGGAGCACCGGGCCGCGCTTACAACATCGGTTCCGATGCGCTGGTGACGATCGCTCAACTCGCCGACGAGGTAACTCGGCTCGGAGATACTGGCATAGCGCCGCAATTGCTCGCCCGTTCCGCCTCGGGTCTCGCCGGTGCGCACTACGTGCCCGACGTGCGGCGTGCGGCCGGCGAACTCGGTTTGACCAACGCGGTGACCCTCGAAGAGGGCATTCGCCGAACCCTTTCCTGGCGAGCCAGCGCGTAGCGCGCTGCCGCCACTTCCAATATGAAACCCCAATTTGAACCTTCGACCTTGCGCAAGACCGTGGTCGAGATGGCCTACGCGGGAAATGCCGTCCACCTGGGCTGCGCCTTCTCGATCATCGAACTGTTGTCCTGCCTTTACCACCGCCACATGCGCTATGACGAGAGCAATGCCGCCGACCCCGCGCGTGACTACCTGGTGCTGAGCAAGGGCCACGGCGTCATGGCCCAGTACGCCTGCCTGTACGAATTGGGCTGGCTCGAACGCAACGACATCGACAACTATTTCCACGATGGTTCGCGCCTGAAAGGCTTGTCCGATGCCCATGTCCCGGGCTGCGAAGTGACTTCGGGCACGCTGGGGCATGGCCTTTCGGTCGGGGTGGGATTGGCGTTGGCTGCTTCGCGTCGAAATACAGGCCAGAGGTGCTATGCAGTCATCGGCGACGGCGAGATCAATGAGGGCCCCATCTGGGAGGCCATGCTTTTTGCTGCGCATGCAAAACTCGACAATCTCATGGTCATCGTGGATGTCAACGGTTTTCAGGCCATGGGAACGACCGATGAGGTCATGCAGCTTGGTGACTTGAGTGCGAAGTTCTCAGCGTTCGACTTCGACGTGCAGACGGTGGACGGGCATGACAGGGACGCGATCTCGGCGGGCATCGACGCGCTGGAGGCTCGCCAGAACGGCCGGCCAAAGGCGCTGGTTGCCAAGACGGTCAAGGGCAAGGGCGTTTCTTTCATGGAAAACGTCAATGCCTGGCACTACTCTCGCTTGAGCCCCGAGCTCTATGCGCAAGCCTTGCGCGAACTGGAAGGAGCATCGGCATGAGAGCCGCATTTTCGAGTGCCCTGGTCGAGGCTGCGTCCAACGACGAGCGAGTCGTGCTGCTGACCGGCGACCACGGCTATGCGCTGTTTGACGAATTTCGCAAGCGCTGCCCCGGACAGTACATCAACGCGGGAATCGCCGAACAGAACATGATTGGTGTGGCCGCTGGGCTCGCCAAGGCCGGCTTCAGGCCGATCGTCTACGGGTTGAGCGCGTTCGTGCCGGTGCGCGTTCTTGAGCAGATCAAGATCGATGTCTGCTACGAGAAGCTGCCGGTCATCTTCACGGGAGACGGTGCAGGCTTGGTCTACAGCACGCTGGGAACCAGCCACCAGAGCTTCGAAGACATCGCCTGCCTCAGGGCCGTGCCGCACATCGAGCTCATGTCGCCGTGTGACGCCCATGAGTTGACTGCCTGCATGGCGATGGCCCTGGACCACAACGGCCCGGTCTACATGCGCATGGGCAAGGCGGATCTGGGCGCGGTCCATCCGTCTTTGCCCGAGCTGAAGCGCGGCGCGCTCGTGCAGGTCCGTACGGGTCGTCAACCGATCGTGCTGATCGCCACCGGCTCAATGGTCCAAACTGCGTGCGCGCTGGGCGAAGAACTCGATGTCTCCGTCTGGAGCGCGCCGTGGATCAAGCCGCTCGACGCGCAACAGTTGGGTTCGCTGGCCGCGCAAGCCAAGGCCTTTGTTACGCTTGAAGAGCATTCGGCCACCGGAGGGCTTGGATCGGCTGTTCTGGAGGCACTTTCCGAATCCGGTCCTGTTCCGGTGCTGCGCATCGGGATCGGGGAGCGCTTCTCCGAGACCTGCGGCAGCTATGCTCACGCCATGCGCGAACATGGATTGGACCTGGCGACGGTTCGCGAGCGCGTCACCCCCTTCGTCGTCAAATGGAAAGCGGCCTGAAATGCCCAGTTCGCAGCTCGTGCGTTTCCTGCTTGTTGGCGGCCTGAACACCGCCGTCGGGTACGCGTTGTTCGCTGTTTTCGTTTGGGCGGGGCTGCCGTATCCTCTGGCGATCGGCCTGGCGACTGTTCTCGGCGTGGCGTTCAACTTCCAGAGCACAGGGCGGCTGGTGTTCGGCGGGGCGCCTTTGTCTCAGCTCGGCCGCTTCGTCGCCGCGTATGGCGTCGTCTACCTGCTCAATGTGGGCGCGGTGGCGCTGTTGTTGCGTTCGGGCCTCAATGTGTACCTGGCGAATGCCCTCGTCATCCTTCCGCTGGCGCTCGTCGCTTTCGCACTCCAGCGCAGATTCGTTTTTGCAGCTTCATGAAACACATCACCGTCGTCACCCCTTGCTACAACGAGGAGGAGAACATTGAAGAGGTCTACCGGCAGACCCGCGACGTCTTTGCCACCATCGAAGGCGTGACCTACGAGCACTTGTTCATCGACAACTTCTCTTCCGACCGCACGGCTGAACTGCTGCGCGCGATGGCTGCGTCCGACCACAAGGTCAAGGTAATCCTGAATGCGCGCAACTTCGGTCACATCCGATCGCCTTACCACGGACTGCTGCAAGCGGGCGGCGATGCGGCCATCCTGCTGGTCGCGGATCTACAGGATCCGCCCGAGCTGATGAAGGAGTTCGTCGCGAAATGGCTCGACGGCGCAAAACTCGTCGTGGGTGTGAAGCCGACCGCCGATGAATCGGGTCTGATGTTCGCGATTCGTCGCTCCTACTATCGGACCGTCACCCGCATCGCCGATGTGAAGCTGATCCAGAATTTCACGGGCTTTGGCCTGTATGACAGGAAGGTGCTGGAGGAACTGCGTCGCATCGACGATCCGTATCCGTATCTGCGCGGCCTGGTGTCGGAGGTGGGCTTCGAGGCCGTGCAGGTCCCTTACAACCAACCGCGTCGCAAACGGGGCATCACCAAGAACAACTTCTACACGCTCTACGACATCGCGATGCTCGGCATCACGTCGCATTCGCGGGTGCCTTTGCGGATTGCCACGATGGCAGGCTTCGCGCTGTCGGGGGTGAGCCTCTGCGTTTCCTTACTGTATCTCTTGCTCAAAGTGCTGTTCTGGGGCGAGTTCTCTGCGGGTACGGCACCCATCCTGATCGGCATGTTTTTCTTTGCCTCGGTGCAGCTATTCTTCATCGGATTGCTCGGCGAGTACGTCGGTGCGATTCTCACGCACGTCATGAAGCGTCCGCTGGTGGTCGAGCGGGAGCGCCTCAACTTTGATCGCTAGTGCAAATCGGCCGTTGTGTTTCGCGCAAATATCCTGGCCGATGTGAGGCGCGCAATCTCATGCCCGCAATCGCCATCCAAGCTTCTTGCTGACGCTGTAGCGACTTTGTTCGTTCCTGCATGGGTACAGGCCGCCGCGAACCGTGCGCCGCGGATGTGAGAAAATTTCGAATGCCATTGGGGCTCAGAGTGCGTCAGGCTCTGGCTTCTCGGGCTGTCATGTCGGTGCTCCTTGAGATCAATTGTCGTGAAAAAATCCCCCACGCTCATTCCCGACGTCCTCATCATCGAGCCGAAAGTGTTCGGCGATGCGAGAGGCTTCTTCTTCGAGAGTTTCAACGAAGAGGCGTTCTGCAAAGCCTTGGGCTTCGCTGTGGAGTTCAAGCAAGACAACCATTCGCGTTCGGTCAAGGGTGTTCTGCGCGGTCTTCACTACCAAGTCAAGCAGCCGCAAGGCAAGCTCGTGCGTGTAGTGCGCGGGGCCGTGTTCGATGTGGCAGTCGACATCCGACCGTCTTCGCCCACCTTCGGGAAATGGGCAGGCGTCGAACTCACCGAGGACAATCATCGGCAACTCTGGGTGCCTGCGGGCTTGGCCCATGGATTCCTGGTGCTGAGCGACTCGGCGGACGTCCTCTACAAGGCCACGGACTATTACGCGCCCCAGTACGAGCGAAGCATCGCCTGGAACGATCTGGCCATTGGTATCCAGTGGCCGCTGGATGGCGAGCCCCTGCTGTCCGCAAAAGACGCCGATGCACCGTCGATGGCCGATGGTCTTCGTCGCGACGCCGCATGATTCTCGTCACCGGCGGTGCCGGGTACATCGGTTCCCATACGTGCGCCGAGTTGGCGCGGGCGGGGCGCGACTTCGTGATCCTGGACAACCTGTCCAACAGCACGACGGATGCCGTGGGCCGGCTGCAGCGGATCGTCGGCCGCGCGGTCTCCTTCTACGCGGGCGACGTGAGAGACGCGGCACTACTCGATCGCATCTTCAGCGAGCATCCGATCTCGTCGGTGTTGCACTTCGCGGGTCTGAAGTCGGTGGCCGATTCGGTAAGGCAACCGCTGGCCTACTTTGACAACAACGTCGTTGGTTCCATCCGGTTGCTCGAAGCGATGGAGCGCGCAGGCTGCATGACCCTGGTGTTCTCCTCGTCCGCGACCGTCTATGGCGACGCCTCGACGATGCCGGTCCGCGAGGATGCCATCTGCGTCACCGCCAGTCCCTACGGCCGGACCAAGTTGATGGTCGAAGAAATGCTGGGCGACCTACAAGCTGCGGACGAGGCGTGGCGGATTGCGCGCCTGCGTTACTTCAACCCGGTGGGCGCACACGAAAGCGGATTGCTGGGCGAGAGTCCGCGCGGCACGCCAAACAATCTGATGCCCTACGTGGCCCAGGTCGCGAGCGGCCTGAGGCCCCACGTGACTGTTTTTGGAAACGACTATCCAACACCCGACGGGACCGGCGTGCGCGACTATGTGCATGTGATGGATCTGGCACAGGGTCATGTGGCCGCTCTGGATTACCTCACAAAGAAGGCGGGCGACATCGTCTTGAATCTTGGTACGGGCAAGGGCACCTCGGTGCTCGAGATGCTCGATGCATTCGGCAAGGCGAGCGGCAGCCCGATTCCCTACGAGATCGCTCCGCGGCGGCCAGGGGATGTCGCGATCTGCTTCGCCGACGTCAGCCGCGCCAAGGATGTGCTGGGATGGACTGCCCAGCGCGGCATCGACCAGATGTGCCGTGATGCATGGCGTTGGCAACTCGCCAGCGCAGCCTGAATGAGTGAGATCGTTCCCGGTCCGGCGAAGCACAAATAGTGGGCTCCCTCGTCTTCGTCCTGACCGAACTCCGTCCCGATGAGGATGGAGAGACGGGGCATGCAATCTTCAACATGCTCCGCACGCTGTCCGCTGACGACAGCAAGCGCACGACACTGTGTCTGGTCGATTGCGTCGCCGACCTTGCTTCCTTCTCCGCAACATTTCCCGACGTTCGCCTGCTTCCCGTCGATACGCGCATCGACCAGGGCCGGCTGTCCAACGGCCGGCAGCATCCGCCGGCCCGGGCCTACCCGACGACCCCGTGCCAGTGGCGCTCGGCGGTCGTGTTGCGTGCATTGGCGAGCCTGGCCGAGACGTGCGCCATCGACTACCTGGAGTTTCCGGACCGTGGCGCCCTGGCCTTCAGTACCCTGCAGGAGCGCAATCTGCGCGGCTTCCTCGGCGATGCGACCATCGCGGTGCGAATCGGAACCTCGCAGACGCAATTGATGCAGGTCGAGGCGCAAGCGCTGGCGATCGAGCATCTGCACCTCAGCGACCTCGAGAGGAAATGTCTGCGCGACTGCGATCGGATCGTGACCCCTCTTCTTCCGGTGGCCGAGGCGACGCGGCAGTCGTTCGGCTTCTCGGTCGAGGAGTGGGGCCCTCGCCTCGTCGAGCATGCGCCCCTGGCGCTGCCCGAGCCCGGTGCGATAGCGCTCGAGGCCGTCGATGCCTCCCTTGGCCAGACCCTGGTGTTTCCCTCGACCTTGCGCAGAGTCAACCGCCCCGACCTGTTCGCCCGGGCCATCGGCAGCTTCTTGCGCACCAGGTCGGACTACACCGGTGCCGTCGTGTTCGGGGCGCCCGGCGTCGACCCGGAGTACCAGTCGGACATCGAGCGGCTCATTCCCGCCGATTGGGCCGGCCGCGTCGCACGCATGCCGGCGACGCAGGGCCCGCAGCGCGAAGCCGTCCTGCGGGGCGCTACGGTGGTCATCGCCGCGTCCTGGGATTCATATTGTTCGGTTGCGTACGAAGCCTCGCTGCTCGGCGCGAGGCTGATCCTGAACGAAACCAATCCCGCCTTCGGGGTCGGAACGCCATGGGAAGATGGCGTGAACTGCCTGAAGTTCGACGGCAGCGTGCGCGGACTGGTCGATGCCCTGAAGCGCAATGTCGAACGCAACGAGCGTCTGCGTCCGGTCGAGCCTCCCGTGCGACCGTGGCCCTGGCTGCCCGCGAGGCGCGAGCGTGGCGCGTGGCGTCGGCTCGACGAGCACCCGCTCGTGTCCGTCGTCATCGCGCATCACAACCTCGGCGCCTATCTGCCCGAAACGCTGGCCAGCGTGCGCGCACAGAGTTACGGACCGATCGAGATCGTGGTGGTCGACGATGCATCGACCGATCCGCACAGCGTGCTCGGCATCGAGGCGCTTGCGCGAGGCGCCGATCCAGGCCTCAAGGTCGTTCGCCTGTCCGGCAACGTCGGCCTGGCCGCGGCGCGAAACATCGGTGTGCGCCACGCCACCGGCCAATACGTCCTGACGCTGGATGCCGACGATCTCATCCACCCCGACTTCATTGCCGTGGGCGTCGAATCGCTCGAGAACAGGCCGGAGTTCGACCTGGTCGTCACGCCGGCGGGGTATTTCCTGGACGGCCAGGCGCTGCCGACGCCGGGCAAGTCCGTCGAGTTCGCCGGCTACGCCGTATTCTGCGGCGAAGCGGTGGTGGGTGGTCTGATCGAGAACAGGTTCTCCACCGCGACTGCGTTCTTCAGGAAATCCGCGCTGGTTCGCTTTCCCTATGAGGAGAGCCTGGGCTGCTTCGAGGATTGGTCGCTGTACCTGCGGATGTGCGAGGCGAGCGTCCGCTTCATCGTGACCAACGACGTCTTCTTCTACTACCGGCGCAGAATCAACTCGATGGTGCATACGCCGCGCGACCCCGCGCGCAAGCGAATCGAGTACAGCGACCTGATGAGGACCAGCGCTCCCGAAAGCCTCAAGCGGCGATCGAGGCAACTCGCCATCGGCATCGCGTCGCCCGTGGCGATCGTTCCGAAGAGCCCCTTCGCCGAGGGTCTCTTCGGCGCCCGAGGGCAGTACGACGAGCAGGTCGCCTTCGCTTCGCTCAAGCTCTCGCGATGGCTGGAGCGCAGGCTTCCGTGGCTGATCGACGGCGGAGTCTGGATCTCGAGCCGGGCCTGGCGCGCCTACCGCGCGCTGCGCGGATAGCACCGCGCGGCCGACCAGATGCCCTCCGGCATCTCGGCCCAGGCTTGTTCAGAACGAGAATCCCTGGGCGTTGCGCCGCAGGTCGGCCTCCACCATCATCTGGCACAACTGTTCCAGTTGCGTGGTCGGTTCCCAGCCGAGCTTGGCCCGGGCCTTGGACGCATCGCCGATCAGGAGTTCGACCTCTGCAGGGCGGTAGAACTTGGGGTTGATGCGCAAGACGGTCTTGCCGGTGGCCGTGTCGACCGCCAACTCTTCTTCGCCGGTACCCCGGAAGTCCACGATGATGCCGGCCCCCTTGAACGCCATCCGGACGAAATCGCGCACAGTTTCGGTTCGATTGGTTGCCAGCACGAAAGTGTCCGGTTCGTCGGCCTGCAGCATGCGCCACATCCCCTCGACATACTCCTTGGCAAATCCCCAGTCGCGCTTGGCGTCCAGGTTCCCCAATTCCAGTGCCTCGAGCTTGCCGAGCTTGATCTTGGCCACGCCATCGGTGATCTTGCGGGTCACGAACTCCCGGCCTCGCAGCGGGCTTTCGTGGTTGAAGAGGATGCCGCTGCTGCCGAAGATGCCGTAGCTTTCCCGGTAGTTCACGGTCATCCAGTGCGCGTAGAGCTTGGCGACCCCATAAGGGCTGCGGGGATAGAACGGCGTGCTTTCCACCTGGGGAACCGCCTGCACCTTGCCGAACATTTCGGACGTGCTGGCCTGGTAGAACTTGATTTTCGGGTTCTCCAGCCGGATCGCCTCGAGCAGGTTGAGCGCGCCCATCGCGGTGATCTGGGCGGTGGTGGTCGGCTGATCGAAGCTCACGCCGACAAAGCTCTGCGCGGCCAGGTTGTAGATTTCGTCGGGCTCGGCGTGAGTGACCAGCGACAGGGAACTGCCCAGGTCGGTCATGTCGTGCTCGGTGAGCTTCAGATTGGGATGGTTCTGGATGCCGAGCTCTTCGATGCGCCAGAAATTCACCGAGCTGGTTCTCCGAAAGGTTCCGTAGACGGTGTAGCCCTTGCTGAGCAGCAGCTCGGCAAGGTAAGCCCCATCCTGACCCGTAATGCCGGTAACGATTGCACGCCGATTCATGGAAGTCCTTTGAAGTTGAAAAAAGCGCGCCGCGCCAGCGCTTCCCCATTCATGACGCGTTTCCGATTCAGGTCCGGTGTCTCACTGCTCGACGATCCGGCCATGTTCCAGATGGATCACCCGATTGCACTCCTTGGCGATCAGGTCCGGCGAGTGCGAGGCGAGCACCAGAATGCCGGATTTCGCCACCACGTCCTTCATCCGCTGCTCGGCCTTGTGGGTGAATTCCGCGTCGCCGACCGACAGCCATTCGTCCATGAGAAGAATGTCGGCCTCGACACTGGTCGAGATCGAGAAGGCGAGGCGCATCAGCATCCCGGTGGAGTAGGTGCGAACCGGCATGTTGACGTATTCGCCGAGACCGCTGAATTCGCAGATGTCGGGCGTGAGCGCATCGATCTGCTTCTTGCTCATTCCCATGACCAGACCCCGGAGCATGATGTTCTCGACGCCCGTGGCGTCCGCCTCGATGCCGAGCGATGGATCGATCAGGCTGGACACCGAGCCTTGCCGGACGAATTCACCGGACGAAGGCTCGTAGACGCCGGCGAGCGCGCGCAGCAGGGTCGACTTGCCCGCGCCGTTGTGGCCGATGAGTCCCAGCCGATCGCCGCTCTTGAGTTCCAGGTTGATGTTGCTCAGGGCCTGGACGACATTGACGCCGGTCTCCTTGCCGAAACGGCCGCCGGTCACCGAGGCTGCCAGCGTCTTCTTGAACGAGGCGGCGCCAGCACCATAGATAGGGAAGTTGACCGAGACGTTCTTGAGGGAAATAAGTGCCATGATTCTTTAGAGCCAGTAGACGACGCGTCGGCGGTACTTCGCGAAGAGCAGACTCGACACGATCAGCGTGGCCACCGTCCAGCCCAGGATCCCCCACCAGTTGTGGCTTGCAGAAACGCCCCCCATGAGCGGGGTGCGAAGCAGGTCCAGCATCTGGGCGAACGGGTTCCAGAGCATGTATTGCGCGCGTTCGGGCAGGCTCGAAGGCAGCCAGAAGACAGGCGTCAGAAACATCAGCATCTGCATGACGCTGGTCACGATCTGTGTCACATCGCGAAACCGGGTGCAGACCAGTCCCAGCGCGAGGCCCACAGCCTGCGCGTTGATGAGCGCGAGCAGGAAGGCCGGAATGAAGAGCAATGCCGACCAGGACAAGGAAACGCCTGCCCAGATCGCCACCGGCACATACAGGATGATCTGGTGGCCGAACTGGATCAGGTTGCGCGCCATGCTCCGCCAGACGAACAGGCTGATCGGAAAATAGCCCTGCTTGAGGTAGTTGGCCGAGCCGATGAATGCATTGCACGAATCGATCACCATGCTGGTTAAGAATCCCCAGAAGATGATGCCGAGCGCCAGGTGCGGGAAGAACTGGGAGAGCTCGGTGCCGAACAGCGAACTGTAGAGTGGCCCCATGCCGCCGATCATTGCGCCCATGCTGAGAGTGAGCCAGAGCGGGCCCAGCATGGAGCGGCGATAGCGCAGAACGATGTCGAACCAGGCCAGCGTCCACCAGATATCGGTGCGGCGGGTGCCTTCCCACCAGTCGGCCCATGCGCTGCGATGCAGATTGGAGTGTGCCTGGCTCATGCGCGCCCGTAGGTGTCGGCAAGCCGCACGATGTCGTCTTCGCCGAGGTAGGTGCCGCACTGTACTTCGATGAGCACCAGTTCATCATTGCCTGTGTTGGTCAATCGATGTCTTTCTTTAAGAGGGATGTAACGATATTCGCCGGGGAGGGTCTCGTGCTGCGAATCGCCGATCTGGACCATGGCCGTGCCGCGCACCACCACCCAGTGTTCGGCGCGCTGGTGATGGTATTGCAGCGACAGCGCCTGGCCCGGTTTCACGGTGATGCGCTTGACCTTGTACCCATTTTCTTCCTTGAGCGAAGCATAGGTCCCCCACGGGCGGTGAACCACCGCCGGCAGCTGCACCGCCTCGTGCTGGCGGGCCTTCAAGGTTTCGACGATTTCACCGACGCGCTGGGCACTGTCCTTGTGGGCCACCAGCAGCGCGTCCGGCGTGTCGACGATCACGAGGTCATGGACGCCCAGCAGGCCCACGACCTTGGGGCCGTGACTGTCCACCTGGACGTGCGTGTTGCTGGCGTCGACGGCCACGGAACCCGCGGGAAGGGTGTTGCCGTCATTGTTCTTCGGGTGCGCGTTCGCCACCGAAGGCCAGGAGCCCACGTCGCTCCATCCGAAGGTGGCGGGCATCACGTGCAGATTGTCGGGTTGCGCCATGGCGGCGCCGCCGATGTCGATGCGGGGCAGGAGCCCGAACGCCTCGGCGTCGAACTGAACTTTGCCGCCAGCCGTTTGCGATGATTCGGTCGCTCGGCGTGCGGCGCTCAGCAACTCGGGCGCGTTGCGCTCGAGCGCCGAGAGGATCGCGTCCGCCGTGGCGCAGAACATCCCGCTGTTCCAGTAGTAACGGTCGCTCGCGAGGTACTCCTGCGCAGTCGGGGCGTCGACCATTCCCGCGAAGCGGCGGGCGGGCTGGCTTTCGCCCGATCGCCGCTCCACCTCGATATATCCGAAGCCTGTATCGGGGCCTGTGGGATTGATCCCCCAGGCCACGAAGCGGCCACTGGCAGCGAGTTCGAAGGCCTTGGCCGTGCCGGCCGCGAAGGCTTCGGCGTCCGGCACCAGATGGTCGGCGGGCAGGACCAGCATCACCGTATCGCCGCCGAACTGCCTGCCGCACTGGAGCGCCGCCAGCGCGATCGCCGGCCCGGTACCTCGGCTCTCGGGCTCGAGCAGCAGCGTGGACGCCGGCGGAACGGGGCACTGTCGCAACACGTCCTCGGCGAGGAACTGGTGGTCCTTGCCGGTGACGATCATGAGGTCGGCGATGCCGCACGCCTGCCCCCGCTCGATGGCCTGCTGAAGCAGAGTGGAGCCGCCGAGCTTGATGAAGGGCGGCGGGAAGGCCTGCCGGGACAGCGGCCAGAGCCTGGGTCCGGATCCTCCCGCGAGCACTACCGAAAGCAGTCGCATCATTGGTCTTTCTCTGTGAGCCGCGGATTTTACCGGCCGATCCGGTGTCCGCCCCGGGCGGCGAGGGGCGCCGTCGCGTGGCTCAAACCCGATCATTGCGAACATAATCACCGGCTGCCCGGCGACCGCGTCGCCCTGAACGCTCCGCGGGGACTGACCGCCCGGCATTCCGCGACGGGCGGATCGACTATCTGCGACCGGTATCCATGAAAGCTGTATTTCCATTCCTCCGGCCCGACCCGGCGACCTCGGCCGGCGCCGCCGCGCCATGACCCTGTCCGTCTCCGTCGCCCTTTGCACCCACAACGGCGCCCGATTCGTCGGCGAGCAGGTCCGCAGCATCTGCCTGCAAACCCTGCCGCCGGCCGAAATCGTCTTGTCCGACGACGCCTCCACCGACGGCTGCGTCGAGGTGGCGCAGAACGCCCTCGAGGCCTGCCTGCGCGAGCGCCCGGGCCTGGCAATCGGCTTTCGCGCGATCCGCAACGTGCCGGCCCTGCGCGTCACCAAGAACTTCGAGCAGGCGGCGCGCGCCTGCAGAGGCGACCTGATCGCGCTGAGCGACCAGGACGATGTCTGGCATCCCGAGCGCCTGGCGCGGATGGTGGCCGAGTTCGAACGGCGCCCCGACCTGCTGCTGCTGCACACCGACGCCCGGCTCGTCGATGACGCCCGCAAGGACCTGGGCCAGTCGCTTTTCCACGCGCTCGAGGTCAAGCCTTTCGAGCGCGCCTGGATCCACGGCGGCCGGGCCTTCGACGTCTTCCTGCGCCGCAATCTCGTGACCGGCGCAACGACCCTGTTCCGGCGCTCCCTGCTCGAGCAGGCGGCGCCCTTTCCGAAGGAATGGCTGCACGACGAGTGGCTGGGGATCGTCGCCTCCGCGATTGGCCTTGTCGACATGCTCGAGGATGAACTGATCGAATACCGCCAGCACGAAAGCAACCAGATCGGTGCGCGCCGCGATTCCTTCATGGGCAAGGTCAGAAAGGCGCTGGCTTCACGCGGCACCACCCACCACGAGCGAGCCTTGAAGGCCGAACTCCTGCTCGAGCGGCTGCTTTCCCTGGGCGACCAGGTGGCTCCGGATACCATCCGGAAGCTGCGCGACAAGCTGGAGCACCAGCGCTTCCGGGCCGCGCTGCCGCAGTCGAGGGTGGCGCGCTGCCTGCCCGTGTTCCGCGAAGCCCTGACCGGCCGCTACAACAAGTTCGGCCGCGGCACGCGTGGTGTCGTGCGCGACCTGTTCGAATCCGTCTGAAGACTCTCCCAAGAATCACCTAGCCACGCTGGATGCCCGCCAAGAACGATTCCACTCCCGCTGCCCGGCCTTCGGTCGTCGTCGTCATCCCGTTCTACAACGGCGCCGACTTCATCGAGCGTGCGGTCAAGAGCGTCTTCAACCAGACGGTGCCGGCCGACGAGGTCGTCGTGGTCAACGACGGCTCGCGCCCCGAGGAGCGCGAGGCGCTCGGCGTGCTCGCGCTGCGCTATCCGTTCCGGATCGTCGACAAGGAAAACGGTGGCCAGGGTTCGGCGCGCAACGCCGGCGTGGCCGCGTCGAGCTCGGCATTCCTCTGTTTTCTCGACCAGGACGATTTCTATCTTCCGAATCACATCGAGATCCTGGCCGATGCAATTCCCGCCGGTGACGCGCGCTTCGGCTTCGTTTACGCGGACTTGTACGAGGCCGACGTGGACGGCAACGTGGTGCGCACGGCGCTCGTGAAACAGCCTACAGCGAGCCATCCCAAGACCAACATCTTCGAATTGCTGCGCCATGACATGCTCGTGCTGCCGTCGGCGGCACTGGTGAGCCGGGTGGCGTTCGAGGCGGTGGGCGGCTTCGACCCCCAGTTCATGGGCTTCGAGGATGACGACCTGTTCCTGCGCGTGTTTCGCAAGGGCTACGGCAACTACTTCGTCGACCGCGCCGTCACGGTCTGGTGCATCCACACCGACAGCACGTCCTTCAGCATCCGCATGGTCCGCAGCCGCTTTCGCTACTTCAAGAAGCTCGCCGACATGTTCCCCGACCAGCCGCGGCGCGGGCGTTTCTTCCTTCGCGACTACCTGATGCCGAGATTCGGCAAGCATTTCGTCGACGATGCAATCGAGGCGGTCAAGCTCGACAGCGAGTACCGAGAGGAGATGTTCGCCCACCTGGACGAATACGCCCGCCTTGTGCTGACCAACCCCTATGTGGGCTGGCGAGCCAAGGCCAAGCTGCGGTTGACGAGGTTCCTGCTCTCGCACAGCTCCCCCGGCATGGTCCGGGCGATCGGCGCCGCCACCAAGCTGCCGCTGATCCGCGGCTTCCGCAGGCTCTACCGGACCGGGGCCTGAGCAGCGTTGCGCAGCGCGCTGCGGAAGCGCCAGAAGGCCGGCGAGCTCCACACCTTGAGCAGGCTGGTCAGGTGCCAGTAGAGGTGCCTGTGGCTCGTCCGGCTGGCCCGCCGCGCATCGTGCAGGACCAGCAGGTCTTCGGCCACCTGCAGCTTCCAGCCGGCGAGTTGCGTGCGGGCGCAGATGTCGAAATCCTCGCCGTACATGAAGAAGCGCTCGTCGAAGCCGCCGATCTCGCGGTAGGCGTCGCTGCGGAACAGCATGAAAAGCCCCGGAATCCAGTGCGGCACCGCGGGGCGGGCGTAGTCCGGGCGGCGGCGCACCAGGATCTCGCGCGGCGTGATCAGGGCCCGGTGCTGCTCGGGCTCGGCCTTGCCGGGCTCGAGGATGCGCGGTGTCAGCAGGCCGCTGTCCGGACGCGCCTGCGCGACCAGCGGCGCCAGGATGTCGCGGTCGAAGCGGATGTCCGGGTTGAGCACCAGGAACCAGGGTGTCGCGCAGCGCCGGAAAGCCTGGTTGTGGTTGGCGCCGAAGCCCTTGGGAGCCTGGTTCTCGATCCGTTCCACCTCGAAGCCCCACTGCAGGCCGGCCAGCGCGTCGGCCTCGGGGATGTTGATCGTGAGCACGACCTTGGCGACCATGCCGCGGCTGAAGCGGTCGAGTTCCTCGATCAGCGGGCGCACCAGGTCGAGCTGGCCGTGGCTCACGATCGACACCGTGAGGGCGGGAGGGGGAAGGGGGGGCATCGGCATGGTCTAATTTCGCTCGGGAATTCTAGGGTTCCCGCCAACACCCCATGATTGCCCTGATCGTCATCAGTTTCCTTGTCTCCGTCTTCGCCGTGCAGGTGTTCATGCGCCGCGCCCGTCGGCATGCGCGGCGCTACGCCGCCGACATGCCGCAGCGCTTCCACAAGGGGCATGTGCCCCGGCTGGGAGGGGCCGGCATCTTCATCGGCACCGGGGTCGCGTGGCTGGTCGCGGGCGTCGGGCCGGATCCGTTCAATGTGTCCTGGCCGCTCAAGGCCTCGGCGCTGACGCTGCTGTGCATCGCCCCGGCCGTGATCGGCGGCATCATCGAGGACGTGACCCAGCGGGTCTCGGTCCGTTACCGGCTCGGGCTCACGATCGGCTCTGCGCTGCTGCTGTGCTGGGTGCTGAACCTGGGCCTGGCGCGCACCGGCATCGCCACGGTCGATGATTGGCTGCAGGCCATGCCCTACGCCGCCATCCTGTTCGCGGCGCTGGCCATCGGCGGCCTGCCGCATGCCTTCAACATCATCGATGGCTACAACGGCCTGGCCGGCACGGTCGCGGTGCTGGTTTGCCTGGCGATCACCCACGTCGCGCTGCAGGTCGGCGACCGTCAGCTCGCCGCCATGGTGATCTGCCTGGTCGGCGCCACGCTGGGCTTCCTGATCTGGAACTACCCGCGCGGCAAGATCTTTGCCGGCGATGGCGGCGCCTACGTCTGGGGCATGGTGATCGCGGTGGCCGCGGTGACGCTGGTGCAGCGGCACCGGGTGGTGTCGCCATGGTTCCCGATGCTGCTTTTGATCTACCCGGTGTGGGAGACGCTGTTCTCCATCTACCGCAAGTTGGCGCGCGGCCAGTCGCCGGGCACCGCCGACGCGCTGCATTTCCACCAGCTGATCTTCCGCCGCATCGTGCGCGTGGCCTTTGCAGACGACGAGGCGCGGCAGCTGCTGGCCCGCAACAACCGTACCTCGCCCTACCTCTGGATCTTCGCCGCGCTGACCGTGGTGCCGGCGGTGCTGTTCTGGAACAACACGCCGGTGCTGATGGCCTTCTGCGCGCTGTTCGTCGCCACCTACGTGGCGGCCTACCTGATGATCGTGCGGTT
Organism: Variovorax sp. P1_G12; assembly: GCF_056405555.1. NCBI lineage: Bacteria > Pseudomonadati > Pseudomonadota > Betaproteobacteria > Burkholderiales > Comamonadaceae > Variovorax > Variovorax sp. P1_G12. Next base: position 19,443 of record NZ_JBFUBW010000025.1, read on the forward strand.
CAAGGTGCCGCGCTGGCTGCGGCCGTGACTGTTGCTCGCCCCCAGGTTGGGCTCACTGCGTGTAGCGCGCCTCGAGTCGCTGCCAGAGGCAGCGGCTCTTTGGGCCGTCCAAGCCTGCGCAGGCAGGCTTGGAGCCGCGGCCCTCAGCCCCCTGCCGGGGGCAACACCGGCGGCCCGGCGAAGCCGGTTCCGCGGTGTTTCACCAACGGGCCTGGCTTCGCCGGCCGGGTGGCGTGCAGTTCCGCCACAATCCAGGTTCTGCTCTTTCCATCGCTCTGACATGACCGATCCTGTGCTCAACATCCCCCCGCGCGACAAGGCCGAGATCCTGGCCCAGGCGCTGCCTTACATCCGCAAGTTCCACGGCAAGACCATCGTCATCAAGTACGGCGGCAATGCCATGACCGACCCCGAGTTGCAGGCCGATTTCGCCGAGGACGTGGTGCTGCTCAAGCTGGTCGGCATGAATCCGGTGGTGGTGCACGGCGGCGGCCCGCAGATCGAGGCGGCGCTGAAACGGCTCGGCAAGACCGGCCATTTCGTCCAGGGCATGCGCGTGACCGACTCCGAAACCATGGAAGTGGTCGAGTGGGTGCTGGCCGGCGAGGTGCAGCAGGACATCGTGGGCCTGATCAACCAGGCCGGCGGCAAGGCGGTGGGCCTGACCGGGCGCGACGGTGGCCTGATCCGGGCCCAGAAGCTCAAGATGGCCGATCGCAACGACCCCAACCTGCACCACGACGTCGGGCAGGTCGGCGACATCGTCTCGATCGACCCGAGCGTGGTCAAGGCGCTGCAGGACGACGCCTTCATCCCGGTGGTGAGCCCAATCGGCTTCGGCGAGGAGAACGAGAGCTACAACATCAACGCCGACGTCGTCGCCGGCAAGCTGGCGATCGTGCTCAAGGCCGAGAAGCTCATGATGCTCACCAACACGCCCGGCGTGCTCGACAAGAACGGCAACCTTCTGACCAACCTCAGTGCCCGGGAGATCGACGAGCTGTTTGCCGACGGCACCATCTCCGGCGGCATGCTGCCGAAGATCGAAGGCGCGCTCGATGCCGCCAAGAGCGGCGTCAACGCGGTCCACATCATCGACGGCCGGGTGCCCCACTCGATGCTGCTCGAAATCCTCACCGACCAGGCTTACGGCACGATGATTCGCGCCCGGTAACGGCGCTCAGTCCTCGTAACCTCTGGGATTCGCTTGCTGCCAGCGCCAGCTGTCAGCGCACATCTGGTCCAGCCCGCGCCCGGCCTTCCAGCCTAGCGTGGCCTCGGCCAGCGACGGATCACCCCAGCAAGCCGGCACGTCGCCGGCGCGCCGCGGGCCGATCTCGTAGGCGATGCGCCGGCCGCTGGCCCGTTCGAAGGCCTTCACCACGTCGAGCACCGAGACGCCCCGGCCGGTGCCCAGGTTCAGGGTGGTCAGCCCCGGCTGCCGCTCGGTATGGCGCAGCGTCGCCACATGCCCCTCGGCCAGGTCCATCACGTGCACGTAGTCGCGCACGCCGGTGCCGTCGGGTGTCGGGTAGTCGCCGCCGTGCACCGCGAGCCTGTCGCGCAGGCCCACCGCGACCTGGCAGACAAAGGGCATCAGGTTGTTCGGTTTGCCTTGGGGGTGCTCGCCGATCAGGCCGCTCTCATGCGCGCCCACCGGATTGAAATAGCGCAGCAGCGCGATGCGCCAGCTCGGGTCCGAGCGCTGCAGGTCGCCCAGCGCTTCCTCGACCATCAGCTTCGAGCGGCCATAGGGACTGGCCGGCCGCGTGGGGGCGTCTTCCGGGATCGGCGACCGGTCGGGCTCGCCGTAGACGGTGGCCGAGGACGAGAAGATCAGCGTCCGCACGCCGGCCGCCTGCATCGCGGCGGCGAGTACGAAGCTGCCGTGCACGTTGTTGTCGTAATAGCCGATCGGGTCGGCCACCGAATCGCCCACGGCCTTGAGGCCGGCGAAATGGATCACGCCGGCGATCGGCTGTTCGGCAAAGAGCCGGTCGAGCAGCGCCCGGTCGCGCACGTCGCCTTCGATGAAGCGCGGCGCGCTGCCACTGATGCGCGCCAGCCTGTCGAGCACCCGCAGGTCGCTGTTGCCCAGGTTGTCCAGCACCAGCGGCGCGTAGCCCGCTTCGGCCAGCGCCACGCAGGTGTGGCTGCCGATGAATCCGGCGCCGCCGGTCACGAGGATGGTCTTGTTCATCGTCTCTCTCGCCATTCGGTCGAAAATGTCTGTCGATTCTGCGCGACAAGCAGGGCTTGCCCGGTTGGCGCCCGCTCACGTCCGTGTGCGAGAATCATTTTTTTACATTTTGCACGCGCCCATGCAGAACGATGATGAGCCGAGCGCCTCCGGCGCCACAAGCACTTCAGAACCGGTGGCCGCACCGACCCGCAAGCGCCCCAAGCCGGGCGAACGGCGCGTGCAGATCCTCCAGGCCCTGGCGGCCATGCTGGAGCAGCCGGGCGCCGAGCGCGTGACCACGGCGGCACTCGCTGCCAGGCTCGACGTCAGCGAGGCCGCCCTGTACCGCCATTTCGCCAGCAAGGCGCAGATGTTCGAGGGGCTGATCGACTTCATCGAGCAGAGCGTCTTCACGCTGGTCAACCAGATCGTCGAGCGCGACGCCCCGGGCCACGAGCAGGCTGCGCACGTCGTCACGATGCTGGTGCAGTTCGCCGAGAAGAACCCCGGCATGACCCGCGTGATGGTGGGTGATGCGCTGGTGTTCGAGAACGAGCGCCTGCAGAACCGCATGAACCAGTTCTTCGACAAGATCGAGGCGACGCTGCGCCAGGCCCTGCGCGGCGCGGCGGCGGTCGATGGATCGGCCACGCCGAGTGTCGATGCCCAGGTGCGGGCCTCTGCGCTCACGGCCTTCGTGGTCGGGCGGCTGCAGCGTTTTGCGCGCTCCGGCTTCCGGCGTGCGCCCTCCGAATATCTGGACGCCTCGGTCGCGCTGATGCTTTGAGGCGGTGAGCCGATTCCGGCGCCCAGGGGGGCGCCGGCGCGCGCTATGGGCGAGATCGGCAATCCCTATTCGAGCCATGCCGGTTCTGCCACAGAATCCAACTCCTTTCACACTTGAAAAAGAACAGAGGAGTTCGAGGATGAGCAACGAAAAGACAGAGGCGAAGTGCCCCTTCAGCCAGGCGGCAGGGACTGGCACGACCAACCGTGACTGGTGGCCCGGACAGTTGCGCGTGGATCTGCTTCATCAACACTCGTCGAAGTCCGATCCCATGGGCGAGGGCTTCGACTACGCGGCGGAATTCAAGAGCCTCGACCTGGCCGCCGTGAAGAAGGACCTCGCCGCCCTGATGACCGACTCGCAGGATTGGTGGCCGGCCGACTTCGGTCACTACGGTCCCTTCTTCGTCCGCATGGCGTGGCACAGCGCCGGCACCTACCGCATCGGCGATGGGCGCGGGGGCGCCGGCCGCGGCCAGCAGCGTTTCGCGCCGCTGAACAGCTGGCCGGACAACGTGAGCCTCGACAAGGCGCGCCGCCTGATCTGGCCGATCAAGCAGAAGTACGGCAGGAAGATCTCGTGGGCCGACCTGATCATCCTCACGGGCAACGTCGCGCTCGAAACCATGGGCTTCAAGACCTTCGGCTTTGCCGGCGGACGCCCCGATGTGTGGGAGCCTGATCAGGACGTGTACTGGGGTCGCGAGTCGACGTGGCTCGGTGGCGACCTTCGCTACTCGAAAGGGTCGCCCGGCGTCGACGAGGGCCACGCCGTGCTCCCGAAGGACGACGACAGCCAGGTGGCGCATGCGCGCGACCTCGAGAACCCGCTCGCTGCGGTGCAGATGGGTCTGATCTATGTCAACCCCGAAGGACCGGACGGCAAGCCCGATCCGGTGGCCGCGGCGCAGGACATCCGCGACACCTTCGCCCGCATGGCGATGGACGACGAGGAAACCGTGGCGCTGATCGCCGGCGGCCACACGTTCGGCAAGACGCACGGCGCGGCCGAGGCGAGCCATGTCGGGCACGAACCCGAAGCCGCCGGCATCGAGGACCAGGGCCTCGGGTGGAAGAGCAGTTTCGGCACCGGTCGCGGCGCCGATACGATCAGCAGTGGCCTGGAAGTCACCTGGACCACCACGCCGACGAAGTGGAGCAGCAACTTCTTCTGGAACCTGTTCGGCTACGAGTGGGAGTTGACGAAGAGCCCGGCCGGTGCGCACCAGTGGGTCGCCAAGGGCGCCGGCGCGACGATCCCGCATGCCTTCGATCCGTCGAAGAAGCTCGTGCCGACCATGCTGACGACCGACCTGTCGCTGCGCTTCGACCCGGCCTACGAAAAGATCTCGCGGCGCTTCATGGAGAACCCCGACCAGTTCGCCGACGCCTTCGCCCGCGCCTGGTTCAAGCTCACCCATCGCGACATGGGGCCGCGCGCGCGCTACCTCGGGCCGGAGGTACCCGCCGAAGAACTGATCTGGCAGGACCCGATCCCCGCAGTCGACCATCCCCTGGTCGAAGCGCAGGATGTCGAGGCCCTCAAGAAGAAGGTGCTGGCCTCGGGCCTGACCCCGGCGCAGCTCGTCTCGACGGCCTGGGCGTCGGCATCCACCTTCCGCGGCTCCGACATGCGCGGCGGTGCGAACGGCGCACGGATTCGCCTGGCACCGCAGAAGGATTGGGCCGTCAACGAGCCCGAGCAACTGGCCAAGGTGCTCCAGGTGTTCGAGGGCATCCGCAGCGAGTTCAACGCAGCCCAGAGCGGCGGCAAGAGGATCTCTCTGGCCGACCTGATCGTCCTGGCCGGTGACGCGGGCGTGGAGCAGGCTGCCCGCGACGGCGGCCGGGAGATCCGCGTGGCCTTCACGCCGGGGCGCACGGATGCCTCGCAAGCGCAGACCGACGTGCCCTCGTTCGCGCCGATGGAGCCTTACGCGGATGGTTTCCGCAACTTCGCGAAGGGCCGCTACAGCGTTCCCGCGGAAGTGCTGCTGCTCGACAAGGCGCAACTGTTGACCTTGACTGCGCCGGAGACGGCGGTGCTCGTCGGTGGCCTGCGCGTGCTCGGTGCCAATGTCGGGCAGTCCCGGCAAGGTGTCTTCACCACCAGGCCGGGCAGCTTGAGCAACGACTTCTTCGTCAACCTGCTCGACATGGGCACGGAGTGGAAGCCGGTCGCGGGACGCAGCGATGCGTTCGAAGGGCGCGACCGCAAGTCGGGCAAGCTCAAGTGGACCGGGACCCGCGCCGATCTGGTGTTCGGGTCGAACGCGCAACTGCGCGCCGTCGCCGAGGTCTACGCCAGCGCGGACGCAGGGGCGAAGTTCGTCGATGACTTCGTGGCGGCATGGACCAAGGTGATGAACCTCGACCGGTTCGACATCGGCTGAGTCGGCGCGTGCTTTCGCGGCGTGCCCGGGCCGGCGCCGGGCCGCGGGGGCCTACAACATCCCCTTGGCCTGCTTGAGCACGAAGTCGCAGGCCTTGCGCGTGACTTCCTGCTTCAGGCCGCCGCCGGTCAGATCCATCTTCTTGCCGTCGCTGGTGGTCAGGATGCCCTGGGAGCCGTCGACGTAACCGGGGTCGGAGGCCGGCTTGCCGCCCGGGATCTTGCCCATCAGCTGGTCCTTGATGCCCGAGGCGCCATCGACGCTCAGGTAGTTGTTCTTGAGGCAGTACTCGATCACGCCGGCTGCGTTGCCGAGACTGCCCGAGGCCATCGAGCCGGACGCGCCGCCGGCCAGCCCCTTGAGCATGTCCAGTGACTGGGCCTGCGCCAGGCCCGCGCTGCCGAGCAGCAGGGCGATGGCGCTGACGCGCATGAAGCGTTGACGGACAGTGTTCATGGTCGATTCCTTGAAGCGTTGAGGCGCGTTGGGGAAACCATAGCGCAAGCCCGAGGCCCGGCTGCGACGACATTGAAACAGTTGGTGGTCGGCGCGCTCAGCCGACCGTGACACCGACCTTCCGTCCCGCCTCCACGATCTCGCCCCAGGTCGCGTCGTCGAGCCAGATGCCCTCGCGTTCGCGCGTCGCGCGCGCCTTTCGCTCGGGCTCGCCCGCGATCTGCACCGCATCGAATCCAGCCCCCGCCGGGCTTTGGCGCAGCCAGTCGATGAAGGCCTTCGCCTCCTGCTCGAAACTGGCCTGGGTGCCGAGCTTGGCGGGGTCGATCAGCACCACCAGCATGCCGTTCAGCACGGTGCGCGCGGTGTCGGCCGGACGATGCCAGGTGCCGCCACCGGTCAGCGCGCCGCCGAGCAGTTCGCAGGCCACGGCCATGCCATAGCCCTTGTGCTCGCCGAAGGTCATCAACGCGCCGAAGAGGCCGTTGCTCTGCGGCACCACGACCACGCCGGGATCGTCGGTCGGCGCGCCGTGCTCGTCGATCAGGTGTCCGGGCGGCACGCGCTCGCCCTTGTTGTAGGCCACGCGCATCTTGCCCTGCGCCACCCGGCTGGTCGCGAAGTCGAGGATGAAGGGCTCGGCCCCCGCGAGCGGCACGCCGATGCAGCAGGGGTTGGTACCGAAGCGGCCATCGCCACCACCCCAGGGCGCGACCACCGGCCGCGACAGCACATTGACGAAGTGCATCGCCACCAGGCCCTGGGCCACCGCCATCTCCGCGAAGTGGCCGATGCGGCCCAGGTGATGCGCGCTGGCGAGCGACAGGATGCAGCTGCCGAGCTGCTTCGCACGCGCGATGCCGAGTTCCATCGCCTGCACGCCGACGATCTGCCCGTAGCCGTGCTGGCCATCGAGCGCGAGCATCGCGCCGGCATCGAGATTGATCTTCACCGAGGCATTGGGAACGAGTCCGCCTTCGGCCACCGCGTCGACATAGCGCGGCAGCATGCCGACGCCATGCGAATCGTGGCCGCTGAGGTTGGCCAGCACCAGGTTGGCGGCGACCTGCTCGGCCTCGGGCGGCGCGCTGCCCGCCGCCGCCAGGATGCGGGCGACCTGTGTTCGAAGGGTGCCGGGGTCCAGTGTGGTCGACATGTGGTTCAAGCTCCCTTGGCGTTGAGGGTGATGGCGTAGAGCGAACGGGTGGCGCAGATGAAGAGCCGGTTGCGCTTGGGGCCGCCGAAGCAGACGTTGGCGGCCCGCTCCGGCAGCAGGATCTTGCCGATCAGGCTGCCATCGGGGTCGTAGGCGTGCACGCCGTCGGCGGCGCTGGTCCAGATGCGGCCTTGGGTGTCGAGCCGGAAGCCGTCGAACAAGCCGTTGGTGCATTCCGCGAACAGGCTGCCCGCGCCCAGGCGCCGGCCATCGCTCGCGAGCGCGAAGCGGCGGATGTGGCGCGGCCCGTCGGCGGCGTGGCTGGCGCCGGTGTCGGCGATGTAGAGCATCGACTCGTCGGGCGAGAAAGCCAGTCCGTTGGGCTTGACGAAATCGTCCGCGACGAGCTCGACCGCGCCGCTTGCGGGATCGATGCGGTAGACGTTGCAGGCGCCGATCTCGCTCTCGGCGCTCGATCCTTCGTAGTCGCTCAGGATGCCGTAGCTCGGGTCGGTGAACCAGATGCCGCCGTCGGAGTGCACCACGACGTCGTTGGGCGAATTCAGGCGCAAGCCACGCCAGTGCGAGGCCAGCACCGTGAGGCTGCCGTCGTGCTCGGTGCGCGTCACGCGCCGCGTCAGGTGCTCGCAGCTGACCAGCCGGCCTTGGCGGTCGACCGTGTTGCCGTTGGAATGGTTAGCCGGCTCGCGGAACACCGCGACCGTGCCGTTGCGCTCGTCGAGCCGAAGCATGCGGTTGTTGGGGATGTCGGACCAGACGAGGATGCGATGGGCGCCGAACCAGGCCGGGCCCTCGCACCAACGTGCGCCGGTCCAGAGCCGTTCGACCTGCTCGGGCCCGGGCACCAGGCGGTTGAAGCGCGGATCGAGCTTTTCGAAGCCCGTGCCGTCGAGCGCGCCGAAGGGTGCTTGCATCGCTGGTGCCATGGCCCTACATCACCGCGCCGACCTGCCAGGGCACGAACTCGTTCTGCCCGTAGCCGTGGCGCTCGCTCTTCGAGGGTTCGCCCGATGCGGTCGCCAGCACCAGCTCGAAGATCCGCTGGCCCATTTCCTGGATCGACACCGTGCCTTCGACGATCTCGCCGCAGTTGATGTCCATGTCTTCTTCCTGCCGCTGCCACAGCGCCGAGTTGGTCGCCAGCTTGAGCGAGGGCGAGGGCGCGCAGCCGTAGGCCGAGCCGCGGCCGGTGGTGAAGCAGATCATGTTGGCGCCGCCCGCCACCTGGCCGGTCGCGCTCACCGGGTCGTAGCCGGGCGTGTCCATGTAGACGAAGCCGTGCGCGGTCACGGGCTCGGCGTATTCGTACACCGCCTCGAGGTTGCTGGTGCCGCCCTTGGCCACCGCGCCCAGCGACTTCTCGAGGATGGTCGTGAGCCCGCCGGCCTTGTTGCCGGGCGAGGGGTTGTTGTTCATCTCGCCTTCGTTGATGGCGGTGTAGTGCTCCCACCAGCGGATGCGCTCGACCAGCTTCTCGCCCACTTCGCGCCGGACCGCGCGGCGCGTCAGCAGGTGCTCGGCGCCGTAGACCTCGGGCGTCTCCGACAGGATCGCGGTCCCGCCGTGCGCGACCAGCAGGTCGACCGCCGCGCCCAGCGCCGGGTTGGCGCTGATGCCCGAGTAGCCGTCGGAGCCGCCGCACTGCAGTCCGATCGTGATGTGGGCCGCGCTCAGCGGCTCCCGCTTCACCGCGTTGGCGCGCGGCAGCATCTCGTGGATGAGCGCCACGCCTTTCTCGACCGTCTTGCGCGTGCCGCCGGTGTCCTGGATGTTGAAGACGCGGAAGTTCTCGCCTTCGCTGAGATTGCCGGTCGCCAGCCAGGCGTTGATCTGGTTGGCCTCGCAGCCCAGCCCGACCACCAGCACCGCCGCGAAGTTGGCGTGCGTGGCATAGCCCGTGAGCGTGCGCTCGAGGATCTGCATCCCCATGCCGCCGGTGTCCATGCCGCAGCCCGTGCCGTGCGTGAGCGCGACCACGCCGTCGACGTTCGGGTAGTCCGCCAGCGCGCCCGGGTTGGTCTTGCGCGAGAAGTGGTCGGCGATGGCGCGCGCGGCCGTGGCCGAGCAGTTCACGCTGGTCAGCACGCCGATGTAGTTGCGGGTCGCGACCCGGCCGTCGGCACGGCGGATGCCCATGAAGGTGGCTTCGCGCCGCGCGGGTGCGGGCTTGACGTCGGCGCCGAAGGCGTAGTCGCGCTCGAAGTGGCCCTTGTCGGGGCCCATGTCGAGGTTGTGCGTGTGCACGTGCTCGCCGGGCGCGATCGGCTTGCTCGCGAAGCCGATGATCTGGTTGTAGCGGCGCACCGGCGCGCCCGGCGCGATGGCGCGCACGGCGATCTTGTGGCCGGGCGGGATCAGCCCGCGCGAGGTCACGTTCTCGACCTGCGTGCCGCCGAGCAGCTGGGAGCGGGCGATGACGACGTCGTCGGCCGGATGGAGTCGGATGAAGGGGTTCATGTGGGGATCCTTGTCAGTTTCTTACTGCGCCGTGCGCGGCCTGGGAGAGGGAGAAAGACCAGCCCCGGCCGGCGCAGCCAGGCCCGTCGGTGGAACACCGAGGAACCGGCTTTGCCGGGCCTCTGGTGTTGCCCCCGGCAGGGGGTGGGCGCCCGGACACGAAGTGCCGGGCAACCTGGGGGCGAGCTCATAGTTTTGCCCGGCGCCAACTCACGCTGAACCGTTGATGGGAACGGTCCATGTGTTCGTGCATTGCGGCGCGCGCGGCGTCGGGGTCGCGCGCCACGATGGCGGCCTGGATGGCGGCGTGTTCCGCGATCGCGCTCTGCCAGGATTTGTCCGTCTCGAAGTAGCCGCCGAGGCGCTTGAACAGGGGGCCGCTGCGTGAATCGAGAAAGCCCTGCACCGTCTCGGTCAGCACTGCGTTGCCGCTGGCTTGCACGATGGCGACGTGAAAGGCACGGTCGGCGTCGAGCGGCATCACGCCGCGTGCGGCGAGCTCGCGCATCTCGTCGAGTGCGCGAGCGATGGCGTCGCGATCGGCTCGCTTGGCCGAGAGGGCGGCGAGCGCGGCGGTCTCGCCCTCGATCACGCGACGGGCGCGGATCAGTTCGAGCGGACCCCAGCCCAGCACCTCGTCCGGTGCCGCCGTCCGCTTCGAGCGGTCGAGCACGTAGACGCCCGAGCCGGTGCGCACCTCGACCCGGCCTTCGACTTCGAGGGCGATCAGCGCCTCGCGCACCGAGGGTCGGCTGACGCCCAGTTGCTTGGCCAGGTCGCGCTCCGCGGGCAGGCGCGCGCCCACGGCGAATTCGCCCTTCGCGATCAGCGTGCGCAACTGGTCGGCGATCTGGCGGTAGAGGCGCTTGGGTTCGAGGGTCTGCAGCGGCACAGGAGTTTCGAAAGTTTAAGGGTTGTCCTTAATTGGACAAGTGGTAAGGCCAATTCAGAATACGGTCCGCACCGCTTCGCGGCCATCGGGCGAAACCCTGAACGCCCCGGCGCGCCGAATACATCATCACAAGGACATTCCATGCGACTCCAAGGAAAGACGGCGCTCGTCACCGCCGCCGGGCAAGGAATCGGCTACGCCAGCGCGATCGCACTCGCGGCCGAAGGCGCCCAGGTCTGGGCCACCGACGTGAACGAGACGCTGCTCGAACGCTATGCCGGCGTCGCCAACGTCCGCACCGCGAAGCTCGACGTGCTCGACAAGGCCGCCATCGCGTCGTTCGTGAAGACGCTGCCGGCGCTCGACGTCCTCTTCAACTGCGCCGGCGTGGTGCACAACGGCACGGTGCTGGATGCCGGCGATGCCGATCTGGAGTTCGCCTTCCACCTCAACGTGCGGGCGCAGTTCTGGACCATCCAGGCCGTGCTGCCCGGCATGCTCGCCGCCGGGCGCGGCAGCATCATCAACATGGCCAGCGTCTGCTCGAGCATGAAGGGGCTGCCCAACCGCTTCGTGTACGGGACGACCAAGGCGGCCGTGCTCGGCCTCACCAAGAGCGTCGCCGCCGACTACGTGACCAAGGGCATCCGCTGCAATGCGGTGTGCCCCGGCACGGTCGACACGCCGTCGCTCGGCGACCGCATCAACGCCAATGCCGACCCTGACGAGGCCCGCAAGGCCTTCATTGCGCGCCAGCCCATGGGCAGGCTCGCCCGGGCCGAGGAGATCGCACCCGTGGTGGTGTTCCTCGCGAGCGACGAGTCGGTGTTCGCGACCGGGCAGGCTTTCACGGTCGACGGCGGCATCACGATATGAACCGGCTCGACTTCGCCGGCCGACACGCGGTGATCACCGGCGGCGCGACGGGCCTCGGCTTCGGCATCGCTCAGCGGCTGCTGGCGTCGGGCGGCAGCGTCACGGTCTGGGACCGCGACGGCGAGGCTGCCACCAAGGCTGCATGGGCGCTCGGTGCCAAGGCCTTTGCGCTCGCGGTCGACGTCAGCCAGCAGCCCTCGGTCGCGAAGGCCGTCGCCGCCACGCTGGCGCAGGCCGGCCGCATCGATGCGCTGGTCAACAGCGCCGGCATCACGGGCCCCAACATGCGGCTCTGGGACTATCCGGTGGATGCCTGGCGGCAGGTCATGGACGTCAACCTGACCGGCGTCTTCATCTGCTGCCGCGAAGTCGTGGGGCAGATGCGCGCGCAAGGCTACGGCCGCATCGTGAACATCGCCTCGGTGGCGGGCAAGGACGGCAACCCCAACGCCAGCGCCTACAGCGCCAGCAAGGCCGGCGTCATCGCGCTGACCAAGTCGCTGGGCAAGGAACTGGCCGACACCGGCATCCGCGTCAACTGCGTCACGCCGGCGGCAGTGAAGACCGCGATCTTCGACCAGATGACGCCGGACCACATCGCCTTCATGCTTTCGAAGATTCCGATGGGCCGCTTTGGTACGGTGGAAGAGGTGGCTGCGATGGTCGGTTGGCTCTGCACCGAAGATTGCTCGTTTTCCACCGGTGCGGTGTTCGACTTGTCGGGCGGCCGCTCCACCTATTGATCTGAAAGAAAGGACAACATGAAACTCGTTCGCTATGGCAATCCCGGCAAGGAAAAGCCCGGCCTGGTCGATGACCAAGGCAAGCTGCGCGACCTCAGCGCGGTGGTCCAGGACATCGGTCCCGACCAGCTGGGCGATGCGGTGCTCGCCAAGCTGCGCAAGCTCAAGGTCGACAAGCTGCCGCTGGTCCGTGGCAAGCCGCGTTTCGGCTGCCCGGTCGCCAACGTCGGCAAGTTCATCGCCATCGGCCTGAACTATGCCGACCACGCGGCGGAATCCGGCATGCCGATCCCCAAGGAGCCGGTGGTCTTCACCAAGGCCGTCAGCTGCATCCAGGGGCCGAACGACCCGGTCATGCTGCCGAAGAATTCGGTCAAGGGCGACTGGGAGGTCGAGCTCGGCGTGGTGATCGGCACCCGCGCGCGCTATGTCTCGCAAAAGAATGCACTCGACTACGTGGCGGGCTTCTGCGTCATCAACGACGTCAGCGAACGCGAGTGGCAGCTCGAGCGCGGCCTGACCTGGGACAAGGGCAAGGGCTTCGACACCTTCGGCCCGATCGGCCCCTGGCTGGTCACGCGCGACGAAGTGCCCAACCCGCAGAAGCTCGCGATGTGGCTCGACCTCAACGGCAAGCGGGTGCAGACCGGCAACACCCGGACGATGATCTTCAACGTCGCCAAGCTGGTGAGCTACGTCAGCCAGCTCAACACGCTGGAGCCCGGCGACATCATCACCACCGGCACGCCGCCCGGCGTGGGCATGGGCATGAAGCCGCAACCCGTGTTCCTGAAGAAGGGCGACGTGATGACCCTGGGCATCGAAGGCCTGGGCGAGCAGCGCCAGGACGTGGTCGCCTTCAAGCTCTGAAAACGCCCCCGGAACGACAGTGAAGTATCAGTTCGATTTCGCGTCCGTGCTGGCGCAATGGCCGTTGCTGCTCGAGGGCGCGTGGGTCACGGTGCAGCTGTCGTTCCTGTCGACCGTGATCGGCTTCGGGCTCGGCGCGCTCTGCGCGGTCGGACGCGGCAGCCGCCATGAATGGCTGCGCCGGCTGGTCGGCGTGTATGTGGAAGGGATCCGCAACACGCCGCTCTTGATCCAGAGCTACTTCCTGATCTTCGGCCTGTCGAGCGTGGGCGTGACGATGCCGATCATGGTCGGCGCCGTGCTGGCGCTGGTGATCAACATCGGTGCCTACACCTGCGAGATCATCCGCGCGGGCATCGAGTCGATCCACAAGGGCCAGCTTGAGGCCGCCGACTGCCTCGGCATGTCGAAGCTGCAGGTGTTCTGGCACGTGATCCTGCGGCCCGCGGTGGAGCGCGTCTATCCTTCGCTCACCAGCCAGTTCGTTCTGCTGATGCTGGCCTCGAGCATCATGTCCTCGATCGGTGCCGAGGAACTGCTCGGCATCGCCAACCGCATCCAGTCCGACACCTTCCGCAACTTCGAGATCTTCCTCGTGCTGTGGGCGGTGTACCTGGCCCTGTCGTACCTGATGCGGCTGGGTTTCTGGCTCCTCGGCCAGATCGTTTTCACGCGCCGGCGCAAGCTCGGCACGCCGCTATGACGCACGAACAACTCACCTACCTGCTGCTGGGCGCGATCGGCACGCTGGAGCTGTCGGTGCTGACCTTCATCGCCGGCGGGCTCGCCGGCCTCGCCGTGGCGCTGGCGCGGATCGCTTCGGTGCGCGCCGTGCGCGTGGCTGCGGGCGCCTACATCCAGGTGATCCAGGGTACGCCGCTGCTGGTCCTGATGGGCCTGTGCTTCTATGGGCCGAACATCCTCGGCATCGGCTCGGTCCCCGCGCTGGTCGCCGCGGCGCTGGCGATGACCCTCTATTCGAGCGCCTTCCTCGGCGAGATCTGGCGCGGCTGCATCCAGTCGGTGCACAAGAGCCAGTGGGAAGCGGCCGAGTGCATCGGCCTCACGCGCTGGCAGCGCATGGTCAAGGTGGTGCTGCCGCAGGCGCTGCGCATCGCCACGCCGCCGACCGTGGGCTTCATGGTCCAGATCATCAAGAACACCTCGATCGCGTCGCTGGTCATCGGCTTCGCCGAGCTCTCGTACAACGCCAAGGTGCTGAACAACTCGACCTTCCAGCCCTTCATCTATTTCGGTGGCGCGGCGCTGCTGTATTTCGCGATGTGCTATCCGCTGTCGCGCTGGAGCCGCGGGCTCGAAAGGAAACTCAATGCAAGCCGTGGTTGAACTCGACCAGGTCCACAAGCGATTCGGTGCGCTGCATGTGCTGCGCGGTGTCTCGTTCTCGGTCACCAAGGGCCAGGTGGTGGCCATCATCGGCAAGAGCGGCTCGGGAAAGAGCACGGCGCTGCGCTGCATCGACCGCCTCGAGAGCGTCGACAGCGGCCGCATCGATGTCTGCGGACACGCGGTGCACCATGCGGCGCTCGACGTGCGCGCGCTGCGCCGCGACGTCGGCATCGTGTTTCAGAGCTACAACCTGTTTCCCCACCTGACGGTGCTGCAGAACATCACGCTCGGCCTGACCTCGGTCAAGCGGATGAACGCGGCCGACGCGAAGGCCGTCGCGATGGAGGTGCTGGCACACGTCGGCCTGGCCGAGAAGGCCGCCGCCTATCCCGAGCAGCTCTCGGGTGGACAGCAGCAGCGGGTCGCGATCGCCCGCTCCCTCGCGATGAAGCCGCAGGTGATGCTGTTCGACGAGGTCACCTCGGCGCTCGACCCCGAGCTGACCGGCGAAGTGCTCAAGGTCATCGAGAAGCTCGCCGAAGAGGGCATGACCATGGTGCTGGTGACGCACGAAATGGCCTTTGCCCGCGGTGTCGCCGACAAGATCATCTTCATGCACCAGGGACAGGTCTGGGAGGAGGGCGATGCCTCGATGCTGGCCGATCCGAAGACGCCCGAACTGCGCCAGTTTCTCGGCAACGGTCTCTGAGCGGACCGCGCCTTCAACGCCTTTCTTCCCACGCAACCACAAGGATCAAGAGACATGAACCGCTTTCAACAACGCCGCCTTCACCTGCTGCTGTCGGGCCTGATGCTCGCCGGCTCGGCGCTCGGCTTCGGCATCACTGCCCACGCCGACCAGCTCGACAGCATCACCGCCGCCAAGAAGATCCGCGTCGCGATCGACCTCGGCGTGCCGCCCTACGGCATGAAGGACGACAAGCTCAACTCCACCGGTTCCGACGTCGAGACCGCGCAACTGCTCGCGAAGGACCTGGGGCTCGAACTCGAGATCGTGCCCACCACGGGCGCGAACCGCATCCCGTTCCTGCAGACCGACAAGGCCGACATCGTGATCTCCAGCCTGTCGATCACGCCCGAGCGCGAAAAGGTCGTCGACTTCTCGGTCCCCTACGCCGGCATCTCGGCGGTGGTGGGCGCGCCCAAGAGCATGAACATCAAGAGCGCGGCCGACCTGTCGGGCAAGAAGGTGATCGCCACGCGCAGCACGACCAATGACCAGGAAGTCACCAAGATCCTGCCGAAGGACGCGACCATCGTGCGCTTCGACGACGATGCGACCTCCATCACCGCGATCGTGAGCGGCCAGGCCGACATCTTCGCGACCGCGCCGCCGCTGCTCAAGGCCATCAACGACAAGAGCCCGGCCAAGCAGATGGAAACGAAGTTCGTGATGAAGGTCAACATGCTGGCCGTCGGCTTCCGCAAGGGCGAGGACAAGCTCAAGGCGAAGGTCGATGCCTGGGTGCGCACCAACCTCAAGAACGGCAAGCTCAACGCGATCTACAAGAAATTCCATGGTGCCGACCTGCCCGACGAGGTGACCAAGTCCGGAGCATGAACCCCCACGCTCGTCGCTGCGTGTACGCGCTGCCCCCCGAGGGGGGCGCAGTCCGCCCTTGGGGCGGCCCGGCGCGCGGACTGATCTCACGAATCCCCACATCACCATGACCAAGATCGACCAGGTCGAAATCGCGCAGATCGACATCGCGCCGAAGGTGCGGCGCACCGATGCCATCCAGTCCTTCGTCACGCAGGAGACCGTGCTGGTCACGCTGCGCTGCGACGACGGCTCCGCCGGCACCGGCTACACCTACACCATCGGCACCGGCGGCTCGTCGGTCGTGGCGCTGCTGCGCGACCATCTCGCGCCGCTGCTCATCGGCCGCGATCCTCAGAGCTACGAGGCGATCTGGCGCGACCTGTTCTTTCATACGCATGCCACCGCGGTCGGCCCCATCACCAGTCTCGCGCTGGCGGCGGTCGATACCGCGCTGTGGGACCGCAACTGCCGGGCTGCCGGCGTGCCGCTGTGGCGCATGGCGGGCGGCGCCAAGTCGCGCGTGCCGCTCTACACCACCGAGGGCGGCTGGCTGCACCTGGAGCCCGGTGATCTGGTCGAGCAGACGCTGGCGGCCAAGGCGGACGGTTTCCTTGGCGCCAAGATCAAGGTCGGCAAGCCGCATGTCGCGCAGGACATGGCGCGCTTGTCGGCCGTGCGCCATGCGGTCGGCGCGGACTTCGAACTGATGGTCGATGCCAACCAGAGCATGTCGCTGTCCGAGGCCATCCGCCGCGCGCGCCAGTATGCCGAGCTCGACCTGGCCTGGTTCGAGGAGCCGATGCCGGCCGAGCACGTGGCCGCGCATGCGCAACTGCTCGCCAGCACCAGCGTGCCGATCGCGGTCGGCGAGTCGATGTACCACCTGTCGCAGTTCGGCGAGTACATCCGGCAGGATGCATGTTCGATCGTGCAGGCCGACGTGGCGCGCGTCGGCGGCATCACGCCCTGGCTCAAGATCGCGCATCTGGCGGAGGCGCACAACCTCGCGATGTGCCCGCACTTCCTGATGGAGCTGCATGTGAGCCTGTGCGCGGCGGTGCCGAATTCGCGCTGGGTCGAGTACATCCCGCAGCTGGACGATCTGACGACCAGTCGCTTGCGCATCGAGGACGGGCATGCGCTGGCGCCCGAGACGCCAGGCATCGGCATCGAGTGGGATGCGGATCAGCTCAGGGCGCGGCGCAAGTTCGATCCGATCCTGATCTGAACGCCGGGACGGCTCAGTCCGCCGCCGGGCCGCCCCAAGGCGGACTGCGCCCCCTCGGGGGGCAGCGAGGACACGCAGTGCCGAGCGTGGAGGCTCAGCCCCCGAGCACGTCTCGCCAGATCCTGCGAGCCTGCGCCTGGTAGGCGCGGGTCGCCTCGATCAGCGCGCGACGCGGCCGTGCCGGCTGGATCGCCTCGGGCAGCAGCGGGTCGAGAACGATGCTTCGAATCACCGCGCGTCCCACCAGCAGCGTTTCACGCGCCGCGGCCTCGGGGGTCATGCGCGCCAGGCGCGCGCTGCTGCTGTCGATCAGCTTCAGTGCGCTGCCGTAGGCGGCCGACAGCGCGGGCACATCCCAGAGGCCCATCATCCGCGCGGCGGCATCGGCGTCGAAATCGCGGCCGGTGAAAACCAGACTGCCGGGCGCCATGCCGAGCCGGGCCAGCGCCGTCCGCATCGCGTCCGCACCGCCGTCGAGGTTGTCGGGTCGCACCGAGATGCCCGCTGCCAGCGCGCGGAAACCGTTCAGGTCCAGGGCGCGCAGATGGTGCCGCCAGGCGGTCTTGTCGCTGCGCAAGACCGCGCCGTCGTGCACCACCAGCCAGCCGCCCGACCAGGGCCCCATGCGGCTTTCCTTCTCGAACCAGTGCTGCACCTCGTAGTGCACCGAGTTGCCTTGCAGTTGCACGGCATAGCAGCCGCGCCCGGTCTTGACGATCCGGTCCTGGCCCAGCAGGCGCGTCAGCGCCACCCGCACGCTGGGCGTGCTGATCCCCATGATCTCGCCCGCGCGCGCGAGCGCCTGCACGGTCATGTGCGGCTCGGGATGGGTGATCAGCAGGTCGAGCACCAGATCCGCAGCCGAAGGTTCGCCTTCCTCAATGTTATGAAATATGTCCATTTAGGTGAAAACGAGTAATCTTTCTTGTTTCGGTGCGAATATCATTTTCGTTGAAATATCAAGGGAGCAACCGAGTGGCGAGTTCATTCATCCGGACCGAAGTCGACGGTCCAGTGTGCACGATCATCCTGGACCGTCCTGCCGTTCGGAATGCGGTCGACGGCCCGATGGCGGCCGAACTGCGCCAGGCCTTCGAAGCCTTCGAAGCCGACGACGCGCTGCGGGTGGCGGTGCTGTGGGGCGCCGGCGGCCACTTCTGCGCCGGCGCCGACCTCGGCGCCGTGGGCGACCCGGCCCGCCGCCATGAACTCGACCGCCAAGGCGGTGGCAGCGGCCCGATGGGGCCGAGCCGGATGGCGCTCGTCAAGCCCCTGATCGCTGCGGTCAGCGGCTATGCCGTGGCCGGCGGGCTCGAGCTCGCGTTGCTGGCCGACCTGCGGGTGGTCGAGCGCGATGCGGTGTTCGGCGTTTTCTGCCGCCGCTGGGGCGTGCCGCTGATCGACGGCGGCACGGTGCGGCTGCCGCGCACGGTCGGCATGGGCCGGGCGCTCGACATGATCCTGACCGGCCGGCCGGTCGGCGCCGAAGAGGCGCTGGCGATGGGCCTGGCCAGCCGCCTGGTCGAGCCGGGTGCCGCCCGCGAGGCCGCCGAGGCCCTGGCACGCGAGATCGCCGCCTTCCCGCAGCGCTGCATGCTGGCCGATCGCGCCTCGGCCTATGGGCAATGGGACCTGCCGCTGGCGCAGGCGCTGCGCGCCGAAGGCGCCCAGGGGGTGCCGGTGGTGTTCGAGGAAGCCGTGGCCGGTGCGGCGCGCTTCGTCGACGGCGCCGGCCGCCATGGCCGTTTCGACAAGTAGGACAGCGCGCATGGCCCCCACCACCCTGGACCTGATCCGCCGCGGCGCCGCCCAGCACGGACCCCGCACCGCCGTCAGCTTCGGCGACCGCAGCCTGAGCTTCACCGAGGTCGATGCGCTCAGCGCCCGCCTGGCCCATGCGCTGCGCGCCCGCGGCGCCGTGCCGGGCACGCGCGTCGCGCTGCTGGTCAACAACAGCATTTACAGCGTGCCGCTGGACTTTGCCTGCGTGAAGGCGGCGCTCAACCGCGTGCCGCTCAACGCCCGGCTCTCGCTGCCCGAACATGTGCGCATGTTGCAGGACACGGGCTGCCGCCTGCTGGTGTTCGGCGCCGACCTGGCCGAGCGCGCCGCCGCCCTGCGCGAGGCCCTGCCCGGCCTCGACTGCCACGGCCTCGATGCCAGCCTGCCCGGCGGTGCCGACCTGATCGCCGCGGCCGCCCAGCAGCCCAGCCGCGACCCCGCGGTGCAGGTGGCGGAGAGCGACGTCATCCTGACCCTCTTCACCTCCGGCACCACCGGCACGCTCAAGGCCGCCCAGCACACCCAGGGCTCCTATGCCGCGATCTGCCGCAACGTGCTGCTCAACCTGCTGCCCGCGACGCCCGACGACGTGATGCTGCATGCCGCGTCGCTGATCCACGCGAGCGGCGTCTTCGTGCTGCCCTTCTGGCTGCGCGGCGGCCGCACCGTGATCCTGCCGGGCTTCGAGCCCGAAGCCTTCCTGGCTGCGATCGAACGCGAGCGGGCCACCGCGGTCAACCTGGTGCCGACCATGCTGCAGATGCTGGTCGAGACGCCGGCGATGGCCCGCTGCAAGGTCGATGCGCTGCGCTACGTGATCTACGGCGCGTCGCCGATGCCGCGCACCGTGATCGAACGGGCGATGGCCGTCTGGGGCCAGCACCGCTTCTGGCAGTACTACGGCCAGACCGAGGCGCCTCTGTGCCTCGCGGTGCTGCGGCCGGAAGACCATCACGGCGATCGCCTCGGCGCCTGCGGCCAGCCCGCGCTCGAGGTCGAGCTGCGCCTGCTCGACGAGTCCGGGCAGGACGCGCCGCCCGGCCAGCCCGGCGAGATCGCGGTGCGCGCGCCCTCCGCGGTGGCCGGCTACCACGCCGCGCCAGAACTCACGGCGCAGACCTTCCGCGCCGACGGCTGGGTGCTCACGCGCGATGTCGGCGTGTTCGACGCGCACGGCTTCCTGTTTCTCAAGGACCGCACCTCCGACATGATCGTCAGCGGCGGCTACAACGTCTATCCGCGCGAGGTCGAGGAGGCGCTGCTGGCGCACCCCGCGGTGCGCGAATGCGCGGTGGTCGGTCTCCCCGACGAGAAGTGGGTCGAGGCGGTCGCCGCCGTGGTGGTGCTCGCGCCCGGCCACGCCGGCAGCGATGCGCTGGCCGCGGAACTGGTCGCGCACGTGGCGGCCCGGCTGGCGTCGTACAAGAAGCCGCGGCACGTGCGTTTCGCCGAGCAGATTCCGAAGACGGCGGTGGGCAAGCTCAACCGCCGCGCCCTGCGCGATCGCCTTCGCGCCGCATCCGATCCGCCGGCCTGACGCGCCGGCCGGTCAGCGCGGCACAAGAGACGGCAAAAGCCGTCCGCCGCGAACAGGTCTGTCACACCACCAGGGAGAGAAGACATGGAGATTCGCAACACCCGAAGGGCCGGCCGCTGGCTGGCCGTGGCCGCACTCGCAGCCGGCGCCCTCGGAGCGCAGGCCCAGAAGCGCTATGACGCCGGCGCCAGCGACACCACGATCCGGATCGGCAACACCATGCCGTATTCCGGGCCGGCGTCGGTCTACGGCACGGTCGGCAAGACCGCCTCCGCCTACTTCCGAAAGATCAACGCCGAAGGCGGCATCCATGGCCGCAGGATCGAGTTCATCTCGCTCGACGATGCCTACAGCCCGCCGGTGGCCGTGGAGCAGACGCGCAAGCTGGTCGAGCAGGAGAAAGTGCTGCTGATCTTCGGCCCGCTCGGCACGCCCAACAATGCCGCGACCCAGAAATACCTCAACCTCAAGAAGGTGCCGCAGCTCTTCGTGAGCTCGGGTGCTCAGCGCTGGGGCGACCATCGCCAGTATCCGTGGAGCATGGGCTGGAACCCCACCTACGTCACCGAAGGCCGTATCTATGCCAGGCAGATCCTGGCCAGCCAGCCCGGGGCCCGGGTGGCCGTGCTCTACCAGAACGACGAGTTCGGCAAGGACAGCCTGCGCGGCTTCCTCGAGGGGCTGGGCGACAAGGCGACATCGGTGGTGGTGGCCCAGGCCAGCTACGAGGCCAGCGACCCCACGGTGGACAGCCAGATCATCAGCCTCAAGAGCTCGGGCGCCGACACGCTGCTGAACTTCTCCCAATCCAAAGTCGCCGCGCAGGTCATCCCCAAGATGGCCGCGATCGGCTGGCAGCCCGCGCACTACCTGTCCAACGTGTCGAACTCGGTGGCCGCGGTGCTCAAGCCGGCCGGCCCCGAGCATGCGAAGGGCATCGTGTCCGCCACCTTCCTGCGCGACCCGAGCGATGGCCGCGAAAGCCCGGAGGTGCGCGACTTCGCCGCCTTCATGAAGCAGTACTACCCCGAGGGCGACGCGAGCGACATCCTCAACGTCACCGGCTACTCGATGGCGCAGACGCTGGTCCAGGTGCTGACCCAGGCCGGCGACGACCTGACCCGCGCCAACCTCATGAAGCAGGCCGCGAGCCTCGACATGGCGCTGCCGATGCTCTACCCGGGCATCCGCCTGAAGACCGGCCCCGGCAACTTCTATCCGATCACGCAGATGCAGCTGGTGCGCTTCGACGGCACCCGCTTCGAGAAATTCGGCGACGTGCTCGGCCAGTGAACACGACGTCGACCCGCGCGCCGCTGCTGCGCGTGGAGGGAGTGTCGGTGCGCTTCGGCGGCATCCTGGCACTCGACGACGTGTCCTTCAGCGTCGAAGCGGGGCAGATCTGCGGCCTGATCGGCCCCAACGGCGCCGGCAAGAGCACCGTCTTCAACTGCCTCTCGCGCATCTACGACTGCGGCGCGGGGGGCATCGAGTTCGACGGCCGGCGCATCTCGGAGCTGCCACGCCACCGGATGGCCGCCGAGGGCATCGGCCGGACCTTCCAGAACCTGGCGCTGTTCCGCAGCATGACCGTGCGCGAGAACCTGCTGGTCGGCGGCCACGGCCGGCACCCCGCGGGCTTCGCGGGAACGATGCTGCGGCTGCCCGGCGAGCGGCGCATGGAGCGCGAGGCGCAGGGCAGGGCGGACGGCATGCTGCGCTTCCTGGCGCTCGAGGAGGTCGCCGGCCGCGTCGTGGCCGACCTGCCCTTCGGCACCCAGAAGCGCGTCGAGCTCGGCCGCGCGCTCTGCGGCCGGCCGCGCCTGCTGCTGCTCGACGAGCCGGCCTGCGGGCTCAACCACCAGGAGCTCGAAGGCCTGGCCGCGCTGATCCGCGAGATCCGCGACCGGCTGGGCGTCACGGTGCTGCTGGTCGAGCACCACATGGGCCTGGTGATGGCGATCTCCGACCGGGTGGTGGTGCTGAACTTCGGCCGCAAGATCGCCGAGGGCACGCCGGCCGCGGTGCGGCAGCACCCGGAGGTGATCCAGGCCTACCTGGGAGGCGAGCATGCCGGCACTGCTTGAGGTGGAGGGCCTGCATGCCGCCTATGGCGCGAGCCGGGTGCTGCATGGCATCGACCTGGCGATGCGGGCCGGTTCGGTCACCGCGCTGCTGGGCGCCAACGGCGCCGGAAAGACCACGACCTTGCGCGCGCTGTGCCAGATGGGGGTGCGCACCACGGGCGCGATCCGCATCGGCGGCGAGCGCGCCGACGGCCGGCCGACCGAGCGGATCGTGCGGCTCGGCGTCGCCCACGTGCCCGATGGCCGCGGCACCTTCCTGGCGCTGAGCACCGAGGAGAACCTGCGCCTGGGCGCCTACCTGCGGCGCGACCGCGCGGGCATCGTGGAAGACTTCGAGCGGGTCTACAACTACTTCCCCCGGCTCAGGGAGCGCCGCGGCCAGCAGGCCGGCACCCTGTCCGGCGGCGAACAGCAGATGCTCGCGATCGGCCGGGCGCTGATGTCGCGGCCGCGCCTGCTGCTGCTCGACGAGCCGTCCTTCGGCCTCGCGCCGCTGATCGTGCGCGACATCTTCGAGATCATGCGGCGCATCAACGCGGAGCAGGGCGTCTCGATCCTGCTGGTCGAGCAGAACGCGGCGCTGGCGCTGGACATCGCCGACTCGGTCTACCTGATGGAGACCGGCCGCATCGTGCTGCACGGCACGCCGCAGGAGGTCCGCGCCGACGACGCGGTGCGCCGCGTCTACCTCGGTGGCTGAGCGAGAAGAACGGGAGACAGCATGGAAGCATTCCTGCATCAGCTGCTGGCCGGCCTGGCCACCGGCGGCATCTACGCCAGCGTCGCGCTGGCGCTGGTGATGATCTACCAGTCGACCCACCACGTGAACTTCGCGCAGGGCGAGATGGCGATGTTCTCCACCTGCCTGGGCTGGGCGATGCTGCAGGCCGGCTTGCCCTACTGGGCGATGTTCGCGCTGACCGTGGGCCTGTCCTTCGTGTTGGGCGCACTGGTCGAGCGGATCGTCATCCGCCCGCTGCGCGAGGCGCCGGTGCTGTCGGTGGTGGTCGTCTTCATCGGCCTCTTGATGATCTTCCACAGCCTGGCCGGCTGGTGGTTCGGCTTCACGATCAAGCGCTTCCCGAGCCCCTTTCCGGAGCGGGCCTGGTATGGCTCGGCGCTGATGTCCGCGCACGAGGTCGGGGCCATCGCCATCACGCTGGCGGTGATGGCGCTGCTCTTCGGGTTCTTCCGCTTCACCTCGCTGGGCCTCGCGATGCGGGCGGCGGCGCAGAACCCGGCGTCGTCGCGGCTGGTGGGCATCGACGTCGGGCGCATGCTGATGCTCGGCTGGGGCCTGGCCGGCGCGGTCGGCGCCGTGGCCGGCATGCTGGTGGCGCCGGTGGTCTTCCTCGATCCGGGCATGATGGGCGGCGTGCTGATCTACGCCTTCGCCGGCGCACTGGTCGGCGGCATCGACAGCCCGGCCGGCGCGGTGCTCGGCGGCTTCATCGTCGGCGTGCTGGAGAACCTGATCGGCAGCTACGTGGTGGGCACCGAACTCAAGCTCACGGTCGCGCTGGTGCTGATCGTCGGCGTGCTGATCGTGCGGCCGAGCGGACTGTTCGGCAAGACCATCGTGGTGAAGGTCTGACCATGAGCCTTTTTGAACGCACCGCTGCCGCGCTCTTGCTGGCGCTGGCCATCGCCTTTCCCTTCCTGGCCGAGGGCTACGCCGTGTTCCAGGCCACCATGGTGCTGTCGTACGCGGTGGCGCTGCTGGGGCTCAACATCGTGACCGGCTACAACGGGCAGGTCTCGCTCGGACACGGCGCCTTCTATGCCCTCGGGGCCTACGCGGCGGCGATCCTGATGGACCGCTACGGCATGCCGTACTGGGCGACGATCCCCGCCGCGGGGGCGGTCTGCCTGCTGGCCGGCATCCTGTTCGGCCTGCCGGCGCTGAAGCTCGAAGGCCTGTACCTGGCACTGGCCACCTTCGCGCTCGGCGTGGCGATGCCGCAGCTGCTGAAGTACAAGCACCTGGAGCCGTGGACCGGCGGCGTGCAGGGCCTGGTGCTGGCCAAGCCGGACGCGCCGTTCGGCCTCCCGCTCACGCAGGACCAGTGGCTCTACCTGTTCGCGCTGGCCGTGACGGTGGCGCTGTTCGCGCTGGCGCGCAACCTGCTGCACAGCGGGGTCGGCCGGGCGATCGTCGCGATCCGCGACCACCCCCTGGCGGCGCAGAGCACGGGCATCGACAACCGCCGCTACAAGGCCGGCGCCTTCGGCATCTCGGCGATGTACACCGGCATCGGCGGCGCCTTGTCGGCGATCGCGGTGCAGTTCGTCGCGCCCGATTCGTTCACGATGTTCCTGTCGATCTCGCTGCTGGTGGGCGTGGTGGTCGGCGGCGTGGGAACGATCTCGGGCGCGCTGTACGGCGCCCTGTTCATCATGTTCGTGCCGACCGCGGCCGAGAAGATCTCGAAGGCCGCGCCATGGGCCATCTATGGGGCGGTCCTGATCCTGTTCGTGTTCCTGCTGCCCGGCGGGGTGGCGAAGCTGCTGCGCAAGCGCTCCTGATTCGCGCGCAGGCACCGGCGGGCGGGCTCCGCACCATGCCGGTGCCCTGCCGAAGGGCGGCCCATGATCTGTAGCTTGTCCTCAAATGTCCCATTGACAGAACATTGGAAGTGCTCAACCATCGCGGGCATGTCGCAGATGCCCTTGCCGAAGTACCACCAGATCTATCTGGTGCTGCGCGAGCAACTCGACGAGGGGCGTTTCGCCGAAGGCCTGCCGGGCGAACTGGCGCTGATGGAGCAGTTCGGCGTGGCCCGCGTCACCGTGCGGCGGGCGCTCGGCCAGCTGTCCTCCGAAGGCCTGATCTCGCGCAACCCCGGCCGGCGCACACGCCCCGTTCCGCCGGCATCGGGGGCCGAGCCCCGCGCGGGTGACGGCATGGCGCGCGCCAACCTGCGCGGCCTGCTCGAGAACCTGGTGACCATGGGCCTGCACACCTCGGTCAAGGTGATCGACGTGGCGACGATTTCGGCCTCGGCCCAGGTCGCCGAAGCGCTGCAGCTGAAAGCCGGCGACGCGGTGCAGAAAGCGGTCCGCGTGCGCTCGACGCGCGAAGGGCCGCTGTCGCACATCACGACCTACGTGCCGAACGACATCGCGCGCAAGTTCGGCCGCCGCGAACTGGCGAAGAAGCCGATCCTGGTGCTGCTCGAGGAGTCGGGCGTGAAGGTCGGCCGCGCGCACCAGACGATCTCGGCACGCCTGGCCGACAACGTGCTCGCGGAGCACCTCGAAGTCTCGGTCGGCTCGGCCCTGCTGGCCGTGCGCCGCCTGATCTACGACGAAGCCGAACGCCCGGTGCAGTGGCTGCACGGCTTCTACCGGCCCGACCGCTACACCTACGAGATGCAACTGTCGCGCGTCGGCAGCATCGACGCCAAGGTGTGGGTCAGCAAAGACGTGTCAGCCCAGTTCAACTGAAGAAAAAGGAAAAAGCCCCATGCCCAATCGCCTCGATCGCCAGGACCGCCGCCGCTTCATGTCGCAATCCGCCGCCATGGCCTCGGCCATCGCCTTCCCGCTGGTGGCCGGTGCCCAGCCCAAGCCGATCAAGGTCGGCGTGCTGCATCCGGTGACCGGTGCGCTGGCCTATTCGGGCCAGCAATGCCGGCTCGGCGCATTGATGGCGATCGAGGACATCAACAAGGCCGGCGGCATCAAGTCGCTGGGCGGCGCCAGGATCGAGGCACTGCTCGGCGACGCGCAATCGCAGCCGCAGGCCGGCGCGGCCGAGGTCGAGAAGATGAACGAGGCCGGCGTCTCGGCCATCGTCGGTGCCTTCGCCTCGGCGATCTGCCTGGCCACCACGCAGGCGGCGGCCAAGTACAACCTGCCGCACGTGGTCGACGTCGGCGTGGCCGACCAGATCGTGGAGCGCGGCCTCAAGAACACCTTCCGCTTCGGTCCCGGCTACAAGAAGTCGACCGAGGTCGCGATGGCCAACCTGCTGGTGCTCAACAAGGCGGCGGGCAATCCGGCCAAGACCGTGATGATCATCCACGAGGACTCGCTGTTCGGCTCCGGCACCGCGGCGCTGCTGGCGCGCGAGCTGCCGGGCTACGGCTTCGACGTCAAGGAGGTCGTGAAGCACGCCAACCCGACACGCGACTTCAACAACATCGTGCTGCGCATGAAGTCGATCAACCCCGACATCGTGATTCCGGCCAACTACTACAACGAGTACGCGCTGCTGGTGCGCACCATGCAGCAGCAGAAGGTCAAGCCCAAGGCGATCTTCTCGGTGCTGGGCGGCGCGGCGTCGAGCTACAAGTTCGTCAAGGAGTTTCCGGACGCGGCCAACGGCATCATCGACTGCAACCACTGGTTCAACCCCAAGGACAAGCGCTCGGCCGAGCTGCGAAAGCGGGTCGAGGCGCAAGGCCAGTTCTTCAGCTACGAGGTCTTCATGACCTATACCGCGATGGGCCTGCTGGCCGACGCCCTGGAACGCGCCGGGTCGAGCGAGCGCGCCGCCATCATCGATGCGCTGGAAAAGAGCACTTTCTCGAGTCACATCATGCCGTACGGCCCGACGAAGTTCGCCAATGGCCAGAACGAGGGCGCGCAGCCGCTGATGACGCAGGTCGTGAAGAACGACATCAAGGTGATCATCCCGCGCGAGTTCCGCGAGGTCGAGCCGCTCTTCCCGCTCAACGCCTGAACCGGCAAGCAAGACGCCCTGCCGCGCGCCGCGGTGCGGGCGGGTCTCACGCCGACACCGCACCATGTTCGACCCCAGCATCCTTTTCTCGTCCGTCCTCAACGGCCTGACGACCGGCGCGGTCTATGCCCTGATCGCGCTCGGCCTCACGCTGATCTACGGCGTGCTGCACATCATCAACTTCGCGCACGGCGCCTCGCTGATGCTGGCCCTCTATGCGGTGTACTTCCTCAAGGAGCGCTGGGGCATCGATCCCTACCTGGCGCTGCCGATCGTGATCCCGGCCATGTTCGCGCTCGGCTACGGGCTGCAGCGCATCGTGATCAACCGCGCCGGCCACGGCAAGGACGAGAACATCCTGCTGGTCACGCTCGGCATCGCGATCGTGATGGAGAACCTGGCGCTGCTGTTCTTCAAGTCGGACACGCGCAACATCGACACCGCCTATTCGCTCAGCACGGTCGCCATCGGCCCCGCGATGATCGCGGTGCCCAAGCTGGTGGCCTTCGCCGGTGCGCTGGTGGTGTCGGCGCTGCTGTTCTGGGTCATGGGCCGCACCGACCTGGGCCGCGCGATCCGCGCGGTGGCCAAGGAGAAGGAGGGCGCCAAGCTGATGGGCATCGACGTCGACCATGTCTACGCGATGAGCTTCGGCATCGGCCTGGCCTGCCTCGGCGCGGCCGCCTGCTTCCTGCTGCCGGCCTACTACGTGAACCCGCAGGTGGGCGGCGGCTTCGTGCTGGTGGCGTTCACGATCGTGGTGCTGGGCGGCATGGGCAGCTTCGTCGGCGCGCTGATCGGCGGCTTCCTGGTCGGTGTGGTCGAGTCGCTCGGCGGGCTGTACCTCGGCGAGTCGCTGGGTCAGATCGGCATCTTCGCGATCTTCATCGGGGTCGTCTTGTTTCGGCCGCAGGGCATGTTCGGAGCGAAGGAATGAGTGGTCCTCGTCAACTGGTCGGTATTGCGCTCTTCACGGTGCTGGTGGCTTGCGTGCCGCTGGTCAGCCACTCGGGCGCGACCCTCAACTTCGTGATGATGGCGCTCTACGCCACGCTCATCGCGCAGGCCTGGAACATCCTGGGCGGCTTCGGCGGCCAGTTCTCCTTCGGCCATGCCCTGTTCTTCGGCTCCGGTGCCTACATCCAGGCGATCGCGCAGCTGCAGGGCGGCATCAATGCCTGGGTCGCGCTCGGACTGGCGGTCGTCGGTGCCGCCTGCGTCGGCCTGTTCATCGGCGCGCTGACCTTCCGCTACGGGCTCAAGGGCTCCTACTTCGCACTGGTCACGCTGGCGTTCGCCGAGGTCTTTCGCATCGTTGCGCTGTCGGTGCCCTTCACCGGCGGCGGTGTCGGCCTGATGCTGCCGCTGCGCGAGGCGCCGTCGAACCTGCAGTTCGCCTCGCGCGCCGGCTACCTGTGGGTGGTGCTGGCCTTCGTCACGGCGGCGCTGCTGATCAGCTGGTGGCTGCGCAACGGACGTTTCGGCGCCTGGCTGCAGGCGGTGCGCGACAACGAGGACGCGGCGCGCGCGGTGGGCGTGAACCCGTTCCGTGTCAAGCTCTGCGCGATCGGCATCTCGGCCGCCTTCATGGGCGCGGCCGGTGCGTTCTACGTGCAGGTGTTCCAGTACATCGACCCCGGCATCGCCTACGGCCCGGCCACCTCGGTCGAGGCGCTGGTCGCGGCCATCGTCGGTGGCGTCGGCACCCTGTGGGGCCCGGTGCTGGGCGCGGTGGTGCTGCATCTGCTCGCCGACCTGACGCGCAACCTGTTCGGCGAACTGCCCGGCATCAACATGGTGATCTACGGCACGGTGCTGGTGCTGATCGTGATCTTCCTGCCGCGCGGCATCGCGGGCCTGGGGCTCTCGGTGCGGCAACTGTGGGCGCAGGCGTCGGGAGGTCCCCGTGGCTGAACCGCTGCTCGTATTGAATGGCGTCTCGCGCTCCTTCGGCGGCCTGAAGGCGGTGCAGGACGTGAGCCTCTCGGTGTCCGAGGGCAGCCTCACGGCGCTGATCGGCCCCAACGGCGCCGGCAAGACCACGCTGTTCGCGCTGATGTCGGGCTTCTTGAAGCCCGATGCCGGCACGGTTCGTTTTGCCGGCCAGGACATCACCGGCCGCGAGCCGCATCGCAACGCGATGCTCGGCATGACGCGCACCTTCCAGATCGTGAAGCCCTTCGCGGCCCAGACCGTGCGCGAGAACATCGCGGTCGGCGTGCACCTGCACGAGCGCAGCCGCGGTGCGGCACTGCGGCGGGCCGACGAGGTGGCGCAGCGTGTCGGTCTCGCGGCGCAACTCGACAAGCCGGCCTCCGACCTCACGGTCGCCGGCCGCAAGCGGCTCGAACTGGCCCGTGCACTCGCCACGCAGCCGCGCCTGCTGCTGCTCGACGAAGTGCTCGCCGGCCTCAACCCGCAGGAGATCGCCGAGATGATGCCGGTGGTGCGCGGCATCGCCGACGGCGGCGTCACGGTGCTGATGATCGAGCACGTGATGCAGGCCGTGATGAACCTGGCCGAGCATGTCTGGGTGCTGGCGCAGGGCCAGCTGATCGCCGAGGGCAGTCCGGCCCAGGTGACGTCGAACGACAAGGTGGTCGAGGCCTATCTGGGCCACGGCACCGCGGCGCGGCTGCGCAAGGCGGCGGCCGCGAAGGGAAATCACGCATGACCGCCTTGCTTGACATCCAGGGCCTGCGCGGCGGCTACGGCCGCGTCGAGGTGCTGCGCGGCGTCGACCTGCAGGTGAATGCCGGCGAGATGGTCGCGCTGCTGGGCAGCAATGGCGCGGGCAAGTCGACCCTGAACAAGATGGTCTGCGGCCTCTGTCCGGCCTGGAGCGGCAGCGTGCGCTTCGACGGCAAGGACCTGAGCGGCGCGCACTACCGCGAGGTCGTCAAGGCCGGCCTGATCCAGGTGCCCGAAGGCCGCAAGGTGTTCCCGAACCTCAGCGTGCTCGAGAACCTCGAGCTCGGCTCCTTCACGCGGGCCCGCGAGCGCCGGGCCGCGAACCTCGACAAGGTGTTCGACATCTTCCCGCGCCTGCGCGAGCGCATCCGGCAGAACGCCGGCACCATGAGCGGCGGCGAGCAGCAGATGCTGGCCATCGGCCGCGGGCTGATGGCAGAGCCCGTGCTGCTGATCCTCGACGAGCCTTCGCTGGGCCTGTCGCCGCTGCTGGTCGAAGAGATGTTCACGCTGATCCGGCAACTGCGCGACGGCGGCCTGGCCGTGCTGCTGGTCGAGCAGAACGTCGGCCAGTCGCTGGAGATCGCGGACCGCGCCTACGTGCTGGAGAACGGCAGCGTGCGCTTCTCGGGCGCGCCGGACGACCTGCTCGGCAGCGACGAACTGCGCCGGGCCTACCTGGGCCTGTGAGCGCCGCCCGGATTGCCTTGTGAAACCCTCGGAGTGATCCAATGAAACGCAGAGACATCCTGATCGCATCCATGGCCGCACTGGCCGGCGCCGCCCAGGCCCAGGTCGGCAACGCGCCCGTTCGCATCCTGGTCGGCGCGCCGGCCGGCGGCTCGACCGACACCATCGCCCGCACGCTCGCGGCCGGCATGGGCCCGGTGCTGGGCCGCACCGTGATCGTCGAGAACCGGCCCGGCGCCGGCGGCAATATCGCCGCCGATGCGGTTGCCAAGGCGGCGCCCGACGGCAACACGCTGCTGATGAGCTTCACCAGCCATGCGATCAACGCGACGCTCTATCCCACGCTGCCCTTCGACCCGGTGAAAGACTTCACGGCACTGACCTGCGTCGCGACCTCGCCGTCGATCCTGGTCGCCCATCCGTCGGTGCCGGCGAACAACGTGCGCGAGCTGATCGCGCTGGCCAAGGCGAAGCCGGGCCAGCTCAACTTCGCGATCGGCGCGCTGGGTTCCTCGCTGCACATGGCCGGAGAGGCCTTCAAGATGCAGTCGGGCGTCTACATCGTCAACATCCCGTACCGGGGCACCGCACCGGCCGTGCAGGACGTGCTCGCGGGCCAGGTGCAGCTGATGTTCGCGGCGGTCGGCAACGTGCAGCAGCACATCTTGGCCGGCAAGCTCAAGGCGCTGGGCGTGACCTCGGCCCGGCGCCTGCCCGAGTTCCCGGACCTGCCGGCCATTGCCGAGACCTTGCCCGGCTACGAGTCGAGCGCCTGGTTCGGACTGTTCGGGCCGGCGCACATGCCGCCCGAACTCACGCGCCGCGTCGCCGACGCGGCGCGCCGGGCGATCGGCGAGCCGGCGATGCGCAAGCGTTTCGACAGCGAGGGCGTGATTCCGGTCGGCAATACGCCGGAGCAGTTCGGCCCCTTCGTCCAGAGCGAGATCAAGCGCTGGGCCCAGGTGGTCAAGTTTTCGGGAGCCAAGCCGGAATGAGCACTTCGACCTCCATCCTCACCGCCGCGCCGCCGCAAACGCTGGCGCAGAAGCTCATCGCCCGCGCCTGCGGCCGCGAGGCCGTCGCGGTGGGCGAGATCGTCACCTGCGCGGTCGACATGGCGATGTTTCACGACTCCTCGGGTCCGCGCCGGCTGCAGCCGATGCTCGAGGAACTCGGGGCGCAGATCTGGGACCGCTCGCGCATCGTGCTGGTGATGGATCACTACGTGCCCGAGCGCGACGACGACTCGCGCCGCATCGTGCGCATCGCGCGCGACTGGGCGCGCGACCAGCAGCTGCCGCACGTCTACGACAGCCAGGGCATCTGCCACGTGGTGGTGCCGCAGCACGGCCACATCCGCCCAGGGATGCTGTGCGTCGGCGGCGACTCGCATTCGCCCACCGGCGGCGCCTTCGGTGCCTACATGTTCGGCGTCGGCAGCACCGAGATGCTCGGCGTGGTAGTCACCGGCGAGATCTGGCTGCGCGTGCCCGAGACGATCCAGATGTGGTGGGACGGCGCGCTGCCCGCCGGCGTCACCGCCAAAGACATGATGCTGCACATGCTGGCGCGCTTCGGCATGAACGGCGGCCGCTATCAGGCGGTCGAGTTCTGCGGGCCGGCGGTGCGGGCGCTGTCGATGCAGGAGCGCATGACGCTGTCGAACATGAGCGCCGAGCTCGGCGCACAGGCTGGCCTGATCGCGCCCGACGCGACCACCTCCGCCTTCCTGGCCGAGGCCGGTGCGCCACCGGTGGATGCCGCGCCGTGGTTCACCGATGCCGACGCGGCGTTCACGCGCCACCGCTTCGACGCCTCCACGCTGGAGCCCCATGTCGCGGCGCCGCACAGCCCGGCCAACGCCCATGGCGTGAGCCGCTATGCCGGCACGCCCATCGACGTCGCCTACATCGGCGCCTGCACCGGCGCCAAGCTCGACGACCTGCGCGCCGCGGCGCAAGTGCTGCGCGGCCACCAGGTCGCCAGCGGCGTGCGGCTCATGGTGGCGCCGGCCAGCCTGCGCGACCAGGAACAGGCGCGCGATGAGGGCGTCCTGCAGGTGCTGCTCGATGCCGGTGCCGAACTCCTCCCCACGGCCTGCGGCGCCTGCTCCGGCTACGGCGATTCGATCGGAGACGACGTGACGGTCATCTCCACCACCGCGCGCAACTTCAAGGGCCGCATGGGCTCGCCGAGCGCGCAGGTGTACCTGGGCTCGCCTTACACCGTCGCGGCGTCGGCGCTGCGCGGCCGCGTCACCGATCCGCGCGAGGTGCTGGCATGAGCGGCGACACAACGCACCGCGTCTGGCGCCTCGGCGCCGATGTCGACACCGACGTGCTCGCGCCGGGCCACGCGATGAAGCATGGCATCGACATCATCGCCCGGCATTGCCTCGAGGCCGTGCGGCCCGAGTTCGCCCGCGAGGTGCGCGCCGGCGATGTGATCGTCGCCGGGCCCAACTTCGGCATCGGCTCTTCGCGCGAACAGGCCGCCGCCGTGCTCGTGCACCTGGGCGTGGCCGCGGTGATCGCGCCCTCGTACAGCGGGCTCTATTTCCGCAATGCCTTCAACCTCGGGCTCCTGCTGCTGACGTGTTCCGAGGTCGAATCGTTGAAGGACGGCGACCGCGTCGCCCTGGACGTGGCGCGGCCCTCGGTGTCGATCCCCGGCGGCCGGACGCTGACTTGCGAACCCGTGCCCGATTTCCTGATGGACATGGTCCGCGCGGGCGGCCTCCTGAAGCAGCTCCGGCAGCGCATCGCCAAAGAAAGAACCGAACCATGAACGATTCACCGATCCCCTCGATGGACCCGGTCACGCTGGCCGTGCTGCGCGGCCGCCTCGAACAGGTGGCCGACGAGATGGACGCGACGCTCTACCGCAGCGCCTTCAATCCGATCATTGCCGAGGCTCACGATGCCTGCCACGGCCTCTACGATGCCGCGAGCGGCGACACGCTGGTGCAGGGCAAGTCGGGCCTGCCGGTGTTCGTCGGCGCGATGGCCTTCGCGGTGCGCGCGACCGCGGCCGCGGCGGCGCCGCGCGGCGGCATGAAGGATGGCGACATCTGGATCAGCAACGATCCCTACGACGGCGGCACCCATGCCAACGACTTCAAGCTGGTGCGGCCCTTCTTCCGCGACGGCAGGCTCTACTGCTACATGGCCTCGGCCGCGCACTGGCATGACGTCGGCGGCGCGGTGCCCGGCAACTACAACCCGTCCGCCACCGAATGCTGGCAGGAGGCGGTGCAGATCCCGCCGGTGCGCATCGTGCGCGACGGCGTGCTCGACCCCGACGTGCTGGCGATCCTGCGCGCCAACACGCGGCTGCCCGAGAGCCTGTGGGGCGACCTCAACGGCCAGCTCGCCGCGCTCGAACTCGGCGCCAAGCGGTTGCACGGCCTGCTCGACGAATACGGCGATGCGCTGGTGCTGCAGGCAATGGGCGAGCTGCGCAGCCGAGCGCTGCGCCTGATGCGTTCGCACATCGCCTCGCTGCCGGACGGCCGCTACAGCTTCGAGGACGTGCTCGACAACGACGGCATCGTCAACGAGCCGCTGACCATCGCGCTCGACATGACGGTGGCGGGCGACCGCCTGCTGCTGGACTTCTCGCGCACCTCGCCGCAATGCGCCGGGCCGGTGAACATCTCGCGCGCCACCGCGATCGCGGCCTGCTACGTGGCGCTCAAGCATGTGTTTCCCGATGTGCCGGCGAATGCCGGCGTGCTCGATGCGGTCGATTTCCTGATCCCCGACCGGCTGGTGATCAGCGCCGAGCGGCCGCGGCCGGTCGGCGGCTACACCGAGACCATCCTGCGCATGATCGACGTGATCTTCAGCGCCACCGCGCAGGCCGATCCGTCGCGCGCCGTGGCGCAGGCCTACGGCACGATCAACGCGCTGTCGATCGCGGGCCACCGCAGCGACGGGCCCCGCAAGGGCCAGCGCTGGGTGATGTTCAGCTTCTTCGGCGGCGGCCACGGTGGCCATTCGGGCGGCGACGGGCTCTCGCATGCCAACGCGCCGATCTCGACCGCGACCATTCCGCCGCTGGAAATCCTCGAGGCCGCCTACCCGGTGCGCTTCACCGAATGGGCGCTGCGCCCCGGCTCCGGCGGCGACGGCCAGTTCCGCGGCGGCCTGGGCGCGGTCTACGAGATCGAGCTGCTCGAGAAGGATGCCGAGGTCTATGTCTTCGGCGAGCGCGGCAGCTCGCCGCCCAAGGGCATCGCGGGCGGCGGATCGGGCGCGGTCAACGTCTTCAGCTACGAGAACGACGGCGCCTGGCATCGGCCGCCGATGGTGTCGAAGATGCACGGCATCCGGTTGGCCCAGGGCGAGCGTGTGCGGCTCGAGACACCGGGCGGCGGCGGCTGGGGCGCGCCGGCACGGCGCAGCGGCGCGCAGCGCGCACAGGATCAGGCCATGGGCTATGTGAACAACGGCGAAGCAACGGACAAGAAGGCCGCGCAATGACAGCAGCAGCACACACGGAAAAAGCCCCTGGCCGGCTGGTCGTC
This sequence comes from Variovorax sp. P1_G12, assembly GCF_056405555.1. Lineage (NCBI taxonomy): Bacteria > Pseudomonadati > Pseudomonadota > Betaproteobacteria > Burkholderiales > Comamonadaceae > Variovorax > Variovorax sp. P1_G12. The sequence continues at coordinate 54,419 of NZ_JBFUBW010000025.1, forward strand.
GGCGTCGACGTCGGCGGCACCTTCACCGACCTCTTCGTGCTCGACGAGCACGAGGGCACGGCGCGCATCGTCAAGGTTCCGTCGACCCGCGGCGAGGAAGCCCGCGGCTTCATGAACGGCGTGGCGCGCGTGGCCGATTCGGCTTCGGCCATCGCGACCATCGTGCACGGCACCACGGTCGGCACCAACGCGCTGCTCGAGCGCAAGGTGGCGCGCACCGGCATCATCACCACGCGCGGCTTCCGCGACGTGCTCGAGATGCGCCGGCGCGACCGGCCCGAGACCTGGGGCCTGCGCGGCAGCTTCGTGCCGGTGGTGCCGCGCGACCTGCGGCGCGAGGTCGACGAGCGCGTGCTGGCCGACGGCACGCTGCACACGCCGGTCGATCTCGACCAGGTGCGGGCCGAGGCACGCTCGCTGCTGGAGGCCGGCTGCGAGGCGGTCTGCGTGTTCTTCATCAACACCTACGCCAATCCCGAGAACGAGCGGCTGGCGGTCGCCGCGGTGCGCGAGTCGTGGCCGAACGCCCATGTCACTTCGGCTTGCGAGGTGCTGCCCGAGATCCGCGAGTTCGAGCGCTGCTCGACCGCCACGCTCAACGCCGCGCTGCAGCCCGTGGTGGGCAGCTACCTCGAACGCCTGGAATCCGACCTGCGCGCGCAGGGCTTCGAGGGCGAACTGCTGGTGGTGCAGAGCAACGGCGGCGTGATGTCGCGCCAGACTGCGAGCGACCTGCCGGTGCGCACCGCACTGTCGGGCCCGGCGGCCGGCGTGATCGCCTGCGCGGCCATCGCGCGCGCGGCTGGCTTTCCGAACGCGATCACCGGCGACATGGGCGGTACCTCCTTCGACGTCTCCCTGGTCGCCAATGGCGAGGCGGCGCTGGCGGCGCAGACCGCGATCGAATTCGGCATGGTGATCCGCTCGCCGATGATCCAGATCGAGACCATCGGCGCCGGTGGCGGCTCGATCGCCTCGGTCGACGCCAGCGGCATGCTGCAGGTCGGCCCCGAGTCGGCCGGCAGCATCCCCGGGCCGGCCTGCTATGGCCGCGGCAACATGCGCCCGACGGTGACCGATGCCAATGTGCTGCTTGGCCGCATCGCCGCCGACCGGCCGCTCGGCGGCGGCTTGCTCGCGGCGCTCGACGCCGGGAAGTCGTTCCAGGCCATCGACGCGCATGTCGCCAAGCCGCTGGGGCTCGACGTGTACCAGGCGGCGGAGGCGATCCTCACGGTGGCCAACGCGCGCATGGCCGGCGCGATCCGGCTGGTGTCGATCGAGCGCGGGCATGATCCGCGGCGCTTCGCCTACATGCCCTTCGGCGGCGGCGGTGCGCTGCATGTGTGCGCGATGATGCGCGAGGTGGGCGTCGCCATCGGCATCGTGCCGCGCTACCCCGGCGTGACCTCGGCGCTCGGCTGCGTGATCGCCGACATGCGGCACGACGCGGTGCAGACCCTCAACCGCCCGCTCGACGAACTCGATGTCGCGCATCTGGGCCAGCGCATCGCCGAACTCGCCGAGGCCTGCCAGCAGCGGCTCGATTCGTCGGGCGTGCGCTTCGACGAGGTGCGCGAGGTGATCGCGCTCGACATGCTCTATGCGGGCCAGACGCACACGCTGCCGGTGCTGCTGCCGGCAGCCACGGCGCAAGCCTTGACGCGTGAAGCCATCCGCACCGCCTTCGAGTCCAGCTACAGCACCGCCTTCGGCCGCGTGCTCGACGGCATCGGCATCCGCGTGATGAACCTTCGCTATGCCCGCATCGGCGTGCGGCCCAAGTTCGATCTGGCTGTGCTTGCACCGGTAGGCGAGGGCAGCAGCGCGCCGCTGGGTACGCAGCGTGTGTTTCACGACGGGCAATGGCGCGAGGCGCTGCGCTATGCGCGGCTCGAGTTGCCGGTCGGCGCACGCATCGACGGGCCGGCGATCCTCGAGCAGGCCGACACCACCGTGTGGCTCGAGCCCGGCTTCCAGGCCGAGGTCGATGCGCATGGCAACCTGCTCGTGAGGCTGTCGTGAGCAGCACGGCGAAGCTTCGCGGGGCGACCACCGCGCTGGTCGTGATCGACCTGCAGAACGATTTCCTCGACGCCCAGGGCGCCTACGCCCGCGGCGGCGACAGCAACCCGCCCGCGCTGCTGCTGCCGGATCGCGTGGCCACCGTGGCGCGCGCCCTCAAGGCGGCCGGCGGGCTGGTGGCCTCAAGCCAGTTCACGCTGTGGCCCGATGCGGCCGGCGAGCCGATGGTGTCGCCGCACCTGAAGGCGCTGCGCCCGTACCTTCGCAGGGGCGATTTCGCGCCCGGCAGCTGGGGCCAGGCGAACGTCGAGGCGCTGGCCGGCCTGGTCGACGTCGCGGTCAGCAAGGTCGCCTACTCGGCGTTCTTCAACACCCAGCTCGACTGGGTGCTGCGCCGCGCCGGCATCGACACCGTGGCGGTGTGCGGCATCGTCACCAATGGCGGCGTGGCGAGCACGGTGCGCGACGCCCACATGCGCGACTACCGAACGCTGGTGCTGGCCGATGGCTGCGCGGCCTTCGGCGAGGAGCGGCACCAGACCTCGCTGGCCGACATGCGCAACGTGGCCGAAGTCACGGACTGCGCGGCCTTCGTCCGGTCGCTGGCATGACGGCCCAGGTCGAAGGACCGGTGCGCAGCGTCCGCCGCGCCGCCCGGATCGAGGCCGAGATGCACGTCGACATCGCGATCGTCGGCGCCGGCGCCTGCGGGCTCACGGCGGCGCTGATGCTGCACGACGCCGGCATCGAATGCGTGCTGCTCGAGCGCGATGCTGTGCCGAGGGGATCGACCGCGCTGTCCTCGGGCTTCATTCCCGCACCCGGCACGCACGCGCAGCGCCAGCAAGGAATCGAGGGCGACAGTCCCGCGTGCTTCGCGGCCGACATCCAGGCCAAGGCCCATGGTCGCGCGGCACCGGCATTGGTGCTGGCGTATGCCGAGGCCATCGGACCGGCGCTCGATGCCCTGCAGGCCAGGCACGGCCTCGACTGGATCGTGCTCGACGGCTTCCTCTATCCCGGCCACAGCGTTCACCGGATGCATGCCCTGCCGCAGAAGACCGGTGCGGCACTGATGGCGCGGCTGCAAGCGGCGGTGGAAACGGCAGGCATCCCGGTGCTGACGCAGGCGCTGGTCGACACGCTGTGGTGCGACGACGCCGACCGTGTGATCGGCATCGGCTACCGCCGTCCCGATGGCCACGAGGAAACGCTGGCCTGCGACGCACTGCTGCTGGCCTGCAACGGCTTCGGCGGCAATGCGGCGATGGTCCGCGCGCTGCTGCCCGACATGGCCGAAGCGGCCTTCGGCGGCCATGTGGGCAACGACGGCAGCGCCATTCTCTGGGGCCAGGCGATCGGCGCCCGATTGCGCGACCTCGGCGGCTATCAGGGGCATGGCTCCTGGGTCACGCCGCAGGGCGCGCTGATGTCCTGGGCCGTGATGATGGAAGGCGGCGTGCAGATCAACCGCGAGGGCCGGCGCTTCCATGACGAGACGCAGGGCTATTCCGAAGCCGCGGTGCATGTGCTGGCGCAGCCAGGCGCTGTCGCCTGGAACGTGTTCGACGCGCCGCTGCTCGAACTTGCGCGCGGCTTCCCCGATTTCTGCGAAGCGGAGGCTGCGGGCGCGCTCAGGCGCTGCGACACCGTGGCCGATCTCGCGGTCTGCATCGGCTGCGATGCGGCGACACTGCAGTCGACCCTCGATGGGCTGCAGGCCGGCATGCCGCAGTCCGATGGCCGCGTCTTCCAGCGCGTGCTGGCCGCGCCGTACTTCGCGGTCAAGGTCACGGGCGCGCTGTTCCACACGCAAGGCGGACTCGACATCGCGCCGGATGCGCGCGTGCTGCGGCAGGACGGCTCGCCGCTGCCGAACCTGCTGGCGGCCGGCGGCGCCGCGGGCGGGGTCTCGGGCGACGAGGTCTGGGGCTATCTGTCGGGCAACGGCCTGCTGAGCGCAGTCGCCGGCGGCTCTATCGCGGCGCGCACCGCCGCCGCACTGGTCAAGGAAAGGAAGGCATCCCATGGCCGATGAATCATTCAAGTCGCGCCTCGCGCGCAACGACATCCTGCTGGCGCCGGGCGTCTACGACGCACTCAGCGCCCTGGTGGCGGAGCAGGCCGGCTTCGAGGCGCTGTACCTCTCGGGCGCCTCGATCGCCTACACGCGGCTCGGGCGCTCCGATGTCGGGCTCACCACCTTCACCGAGGTCGAGGACACGCTGGCGCGCATCACCGAGCGCGTCGGCCTGCCGGTGATCGTCGATGCCGACACCGGCTTCGGCAATGCGCTCAACACCCAGCGCACCGTGCGCGGCTTCGAGCGCGCCGGTGCCGCCATGGTCCAGATCGAGGACCAGGGATTTCCCAAGCGCTGCGGCCACCTCGACGGCAAGACCGTGGTGCCGCAGCGTGAGATGGTCGGCAAGCTCAAGGCGGCGCTCGACGCACGCGCCTCGCCCGGGACGCTGATCCTCGCGCGCACCGATGCGGTCGCGGTCGAAGGGCTGGACGCGGCGCTCGACCGCGCGCAAGCCTATCTGGAGACCGGGGTCGACGCGCTCTTCATCGAGGCGCTGCGTTCGCCCGCGCAGATGGACGCGGCCTGCCGCCGCTTCGCGCAGCGCGTGCCGCTGCTGGCCAACATGGTCGAGGGCGGCAAGACGCCGGTGCAGGACGCGGACGCGCTGCAGGCGCATGGCTTCCGGATCGCGATCTTTCCGGGCGGCACGGCCCGCGCGGTGGTGCACACGCTGCAGGGCTATTACGCGAGCCTGCAGGCGCATCGCACGACGCTGCCCTGGCGCGACCGCATGCTCGACTTCGATGGGCTCAATGAAGTGATCGGGACGCCGGCGCTGATGGCGGCGGGGCAGCGCTACGAGTAGAACTTACTGCCAGAGGGTTCGCGCGCGCACGCGCCCTCATCCGCGTTCACTGCTGGTCGGCGTCGTAAGGCGATGTCTATCCAAATCCTGCCTTTCTGAGCCGTCGGTAAAACTCGCGGCAATCCTCAAGCCGAAAGATTCCGTTCGGCGCGTCTTGCAAGCGCCAGTTGGTAGAGCGCACCCGCATGAGGTCGGGGCGCCCGTCGACGCGGTAGAACGTGACGGCGACCAAGTAGGGGCCCGGAAACGTCAGCCTGAAGAACTCTTGTTCAATCGTCCGCGCCTCATGGACTTCGAGAATTGGCTTGGGTCGCCAGTGGGCGACCAAGGAACTGGCCATTGAATGGGCGTCGTTCATGCCGGTGCAGCGGGGTTTGCGAAAGCGAATATTGCCACGCGGGGATTTTTTGGGGCGCGTGGAATCGCCAGCCAAGTGCATGGCACGCGCGACGCGCTCGCCATCACCCGAGCGAGTCTTCAACTCGCGACAAGCACGCAGCAATGTGCATGATCGATGACGCGCTTGGCGAGAGACGCCTCCGATAGGCGACTCAGCAGCGTGCGCTTGCGATGGCCCATGACGATCAGATCGGCGCCGAGTCGATCTGCGGTCGCGACGATCTGTTCGGAGCAATTTCCCTCCACAACTTCCATCTCGAGATCGAGTTGTGAGTCCGCGCCCATCTTTCGCAATTGCGTCAGATACGCCCAGCACTTCACGCGAGCCTTGTCGATCGAGGCACGGGTCTCGACCTCGGCAGACCATGCGACGGCCACGACATGAAGAGGGGCATGGGCCAGCCGTGCGACTTCCATCGCGCGCTCGAACGCCAGATCCGCGGGCTTGGTTCCGTCGTACGCCAGGAGAATCTTGCTGAACATGGTGCGTCTCCTTTTCTGGATTTCCAGTCCTACCGCTGTACGGTCGCAGTGCTGCGCTTGGTCGATCCCTTTGTACGATAGACCCAACAATGCGGAAATGGTGCCGAAAGCATCACGGCGTAGACCCCGCCACCGGCGTGGTGGACATTGCGATGCCGGCCAGCCAACTCGCCGGCCAGGACCCGCCGAGACCGACGACGATCTCTCCGACGGGGCCGTGGCGACGCGAAGCCAGATCGACAGCAGCGTCGCGGCAAGCGACAACCCGAGCCGGAGCGAGGCCAGCGCCCAGGTGGAGGTCATGGTTCTGCCCCAACGACCCCCATCTCCAGCGGCACCTTGATGTAGAACAGCTTGAGCTTCTCGCCGGCCAGGTGCGCGAGAAAACTCTGCGCCTCCTGCTCGCTCAGCACGAAGCCGACCTCCACCGAGACATCGCCGGCGAGTTCGAAGAAATGCTCTTCGTGCAGCCTGCCGTGGCGGCCGAAGCCCGCGATGGCACGAAAGGCCGAGCCGCCATGGAGGCCCACTTTCTTGGCCTCCTCCAGGAGCCATTCATAGGCGAGTACGCCGTGATGGCGGCGTTTCTCCTGGACATAGAACTTGAGGTAGATGCCTTGCATGGTGGTCTCCTTAGGCTCGAGTGACTTGGTTCCATAGGACTGCTTGTTGGGGCCAAGGCGAGCAGCGCCTGCCGCTCGTCGGCGGTCGTCTCGAAGAAGTCCGCGACATGGCGCCGGGTGACGATCAGGATGTGTCCTGGCGACACCGGATACACGTCCCAACGCGCGATCGCGAGCGCGTTGGCGAGCACGGCATCGTCGTCATTGCAGAAGGGACAGGCGGGGGGGGCCATGGCAGTCTCCACTAGGCCCTGACGAAGAGCGCGTTGGCGATCAGGATGCCGATCCCGGTGAGGATCAGCGAGCCGGCGAGGTGCACGCTCGCCGCACCCAAGGCCCACCAGTGCTCGTGCCGGCCGATCAATGTCACGACCTCGACCGAGAACGTGGAAAACGTCGTCAGGCCGCCCATGAAGCCGGTGATGATCAGCAGCCGCCATTCAGGTGCGAGGCCACTGTTGTGGGTGAAGAAGGCGCTGGCCACGCCAACCAGCAAGCCGCCGATGAGATTGGCGGCCAGTGTGCCCAGGGGAATCGTGGGGAACACCGGGTTCAGCCAGCCACCCAGCCACCAACGCAGCAAGGCACCGCAACCGGCACCGCCGAAGACTGCAAGAAAAGAAAGGCCGCCCATGTCGCTCCTTGGTTAAGGGGGCCGAAGCGACCGGTGCGGCAATGGCGCGCGAGTTGCGCATCAAAAATGCCTACGCCGGTCCACGCTGGACCCGGGTAGGCATCATCAGCCCGAATGGGCGGTCAAGGGAGGAATGCCATCTCCGCTGCAATCCAGCATATCGATCGAGCCCTTTGTAACGACGCGTTCATGGCGAAAAGCGTGGCACACCAGGTCGGTTTGGCAAAAGCAGCGGCCTACACTGGCAGCCCCAGAAAATGAAGGAACTTCCCATGCGCATGGAGCGTCGACCGCTTCTTCTTTCCTTGGCGGCCATCGGCCTCGCCGCCGCCCTGCCGTTCGCGGCCCGTGCCGACAGCCGCGACACCCAGCCGATCCGCCTGGTCGTGCCCTTCGGTGCCGGCGGGGTCGCCGACCTCACGGCGCGCGTGGTCGGCAAGGCCATGGCCAGCCAGCTGAATCAACCCGTGATCGTCGACAACCGCCCCGGGGCCGGCGGCGTGGTGGCCGGCACGATGGTGGCCTCGGCCGCGCCCGACGGCCTCACGCTGCTGCTGATGAGCAACGGCACGGCGGTCAGCGAGGGCCTGTTCCAGCGCCTGCCTTTCGACACCCGCAAGGATTTCGCGCCGGTCTCGCTGCTGGGCTATTTCGACATCGCGATCGTGGTGCCCGAGAACTCGCCGCTGCGCAGCCTCGCGGACCTGGTGGCGGCCGCCAAGGCGCGGCCGGGCGCGCTGAACATCGGCACGGTCAACATCGGCAGCACGCAGAACCTGGCAGCGGAGCTGTTCAAGAGCCGGGCCGGCATCGACGCCCAGGTGGTGCCTTTCAACGGCACGCCGGCCGTGGTGACGGCGCTGCGCAGCGGCCAGATCGACGCCGGCGTCGAGATCCTGTCGCCGGTCATGCCGCAGATCACGGGGAAGGCACTTCGCGTGCTGGCCGTGATGGGCGAGAAGCGCAACCCGGCCCTGCCCAATGTGCCCACGGCGGCCGAAAGCGCCGGCATCAAGGGCTTCGACGTGCGCTCCTGGAACGCGCTGGCCGCACCGGCGAAGACGCCGCGCGAGCGGATCGACCGGCTCAACCGCGCGGTGCGCTCGGCGCTGGCATCGCCCGAAGTCCAGCAGCAGCTGGCCGCACTGAACGTGCAGCCGCGTGCCAGCAGCCCCGAAGAACTGGCGGCGCTGCTCGACAGCGACATCCGCCGCTGGAGCGGCGTGATCGCCGCCGCGCACATCCCGCGGCAGTAGATTTCCAGACGAGGACAGACATGCAACTCGAACACATCGGCCTGATCGGCTATGGAGAGGTGGGCAAGACCTTCGCGCTCGGTCTCAAGGACAAGCCCGGCGTCCAGACGGTCGGCGCCTGGGACCTGAAGTTCATCGACCCGGCGCGCCAGGCGAGCGAGCAGGCGCACGCGGCGCAGGCCGGCGTGGTGGCGCACCCGTCCATGGGTGCGCTGTGCCAGGCCAGCACGCTGGTGATTTCCGCCGTCACCGCCTCGAACACGCTGGGCGTGGCGCAGGAGGCGGCGCCGCAGCTGCGCCCGGGCACCGTCTTCCTCGACCTCAACTCGGCCTCGCCCGGGACCAAGCAGCAGTGCGCGGCGCTGGTCGAAGCCGCCGGCGCGCATTACGTCGAAGCCGGCGTGATGACCTCCGTGCCGCCTTACGGCATCCGCGTGCCGATGCTGCTCGGTGGCGAGCGCGCGGCCGCATTGGCCGAGGCCCTGTCCGCCTGGGGCCTGGACACGAAGGCCGTGAGCGAGCGCCTGGGCGTCGCCAGCGCGATCAAGATGAGCCGCAGCGTGATGATCAAGGGCCTCGAGGCACTGGTCATCGAAAGCTACGCCACGGCGCGCGCCTACGGTGTGGAAGACCATGTGCTGCCGACCCTGCAGGAAACATTTCCGAGCATCGACTGGAGCCGGCAGGGCGCCTACTTCTTCAGCCGCGTGGTGCAGCACGGCCAGCGCCGGGCCGAGGAAATGCGGGAAGCCGCCAACACGGTGCGCGAGGCCGGCTTCGCGCCGACCATGACGGCGGCCATCGCCGACAAGCAGCAGTGGGTGGCCGACCAGGCCAGGGCCGGCGTGTTCGACGGGCTCGACGCGCAGTCGCCCTGGCAGGACTACGCCGACCGCCTGCTGGCCGCGCGCAAGGACTGAGCCCCCACGCTCGTCACTTCGTGTACTCGCTGCCCCCCGAGGGGGCGCAGTCCGCCTTGGGGCGGCCCGGCGGCGGACTGAGGCCTTTTCAGCCCTTGAGAAGGGTCTCGGCGGTGTTGCGGATCAGGTCCAGCGTCGCCTGCTGCGTCAGCGTCGCGCGCCGCAGCGCGCTGACCGCGGTGAAGACCGGGATGCGCAGCGGCGGCGACACGATCTCGCGCAGGGTGTAGGCCGAGGGGTTGATCGAGCGGATCACCGCGTTGCGCGACAGGATCGCGAAGCCGGCGCCGTCGGCGACCAGGTCGAGCATCGCCGACACGCCATCGATCTCGAGCGCCACATGCGGCGTGCAGCCGATGCCGGCCATCTCGGATTCCACGTACATCCGGATCGCATTGGGCCGGCTCGGGATCACCAGCGGCAGCCGGGCCACCTCGGCCAGCGCCATCGGTGCCGGCGGCGGGTCTTCCTGCAGCCCGGGCGGACGGCGGCCGACCAGCAGCAGGGACTGGTCCAGCAGCCGCTGCACGTCGAGCCCGGGCATCGGCCGGGCGTCGTAGAGCACCGCGATGTCCAGCCCGCCATGCAGCACCTGGTCCTGCATCGCGGTCGAGAGGTTTTCGCTGATCGACAGCTGCGCCTGCGGCATCTGCTCGCGGAAGGCACGGGTCAGCGGCACCGTCAGCACGCGCGCGATGCTGGGCGGCAGGCCGACCGCCACCCGGCCGGCCAGCGAGCCGCGCACGCGGTCGAGCTCTTCGCGGGCGCGCTCCACCTGATGGAGGATGCCGCGCCCGTGGGCCAGCAGCACCTGCCCGGCCTCGGTCGGCGTGGCGCCGCGGCCATTGCGCACCAGCAGGTTCTGCCGCAGCTCGACCTCGAGCAGGCGCACCTGCCGGCTCAGCGCCGGCTGCGCCACTTTCAGCGCCACGGCGGCACGCGTGAAGCTGCCCAACTCGGCGACGCGAACGAAATACGCCAGCTGTTTCAGGTCCACGGGGCTTCTCCAGGCTCAGCCGCTGATGATATGCCGATTTGTTCTAGCTGCTAGTGGCTTATGGCAAATCTCGCAGGGCCATACCGCCGCAAAATCCGCTCCATCGAGCCGGCCGCACCGGCATTGGAGACAAGGCGAAAAGCATGCAGAAGACCGCGATCAAGGGGATTTCGTCGATGGCCACCCGCCAGGTGCTGGCCGATCTGGTGGCCGCCTTCGAGCAGCGCTCGGGGGCCTCGGTCACGATCGAATCGGTCGGCGGCGTCGATGCCGCCAAGCGGGTCCTGGCCGGCGAGCCCTTCGACGTCGTCGTGCTGGCTTCCGACGCCATCGACAAGCTGATCGCCGCCGGCCGCATCGAGGCCGGCAGCAAGACCGACCTGGTGCGCTCCGGCGTCGCGGTGGCCGTGAAGGCGGGCGCCGCGCATCCCGACATCGGCTCCGAGGAAGCGCTGCGCAGCGCCGTGCTGGCCGCCCGCAGCCTCAGCTATTCGACCGGCCCGAGCGGCGTCGCGCTGGCCGCGCTGTTCGAGCGCTGGGGCATCGCCGAGCAGATCAAGGCGCGCATCATGCAGGCGCCCCCGGGCGTGCCGGTCGGCACCCTGGTCGCTCGCGGCGAGGTCGAGCTGGGCTTCCAGCAGCTCAGCGAACTGATCCATGTCGAGGGCATCGACCTGCTGGGCCCGATGCCGCCCGCGGTCCAGATCGTCACCACTTTTTCCGCTGGCGTCGGCACCGGATCGGCCCAGGCCGAGACGGTGCGTGCCATGCTGGCCTTCATGGCCTCGCCCGAGGCCGACGCCGCGAAGCGCGCGCAGGGCATGGACCCGGCCTGAGCAACCCGTACGGAATCGCAGGGATCATGAACAAAGCAAACAACACGCCGCTGGACGTCCAGGCGTTCTTCAATTCGCAGGGCTTCTCCGGCTATCAGTGGCTGATCTTCGGCCTGTGCTTCCTGGTGGTCCTGCTCGACGGCTTCGACACCGCCGCCATCGGCTACATCGCGCCTTCGCTGATCGGCGAGTGGGGCGTGTCCAAGCCCGCGCTGGCGCCGGTGCTCAGTGCGGCGCTGTTCGGGCTGGCAGCGGGCGCCCTGAGCGCCGGCCCGCTGGCCGACAGGTTCGGCCGCCGGGCGGTGCTGACCGCATCGGTGCTCGTGTTCGGCCTGGCGAGCCTGGCGTCCAGCTTCGCCGGCAGCCTCGAGGGCCTGACCGCCCTGCGTTTCGTGACCGGGCTGGGCCTCGGCGCGGCCATGCCCAATGCCGTCACCCTGACCAGCGAATACTGCCCGGACAAGCAACGCTCGATGCTGACCAACGCGATGTTCTGCGGCTTTCCGCTGGGGGCGGCTTTCGGCGGCTTCCTGGCCGCCTGGATGATTCCGCACTGGGGCTGGCGCAGCGTGCTGCTGCTGGGGGGCATCGTGCCCGTGGTGCTGGCGCTGCTGATGCTCGTGGTGCTGCCGGAATCGGTGCGCTACATGGTGGCCCGGGGACAGCCGAGCGAACGCATCCGCCGCGTGCTGGTGCGCATCTCCGCCACGGCGGCAACGGCGACCTCCTTCGTCCTGACCGAGCGGCAGGCCGGCCCGGCGGCGGGCAGCGGGCTGGCGCTGGTGCTGGGGCGCAGCCACCGCATCGGCTCCTTCATGCTCTGGCTGGCCTACTTCATGGGCCTGGTCATCTTCTATGCGCTGATCAACTGGATGCCGATCCTGCTCAAGGACGCCGGCATGGATCCGCACAAGGCCGTGCTGGTGGCGGCGCTGTTTCCGCTGGGGGGCGTCGGTGCCGTGTTCTGCGGCTGGCTGATGGACCGCTTCAATGCCAACCGGATCATTGCCGTCGGCTATGCGCTGACCGCCCTGTCGGTCTACCTGATCGGCCAGACCGTGGGCAACGACGGCTGGCTGGTGGTGATGGTGTTCGTCGCCGGCACCATCATGAACACGGCGCAGTCGTCGATGCCCGCGCTGGCCGCGGTCTTCTACCCCACGCAGGGCCGGGCCACCGGCGTCGCCTGGATGCTCGGCATCGGCCGCTTCGGCGGCATCGCGGGCTCGTTCCTGGTGGCCGAGCTGGCGGCCCGCAGCCTGGGCTTCGACCGCATCTTCACCATCGTGGCCATTCCGGGCCTGATCGCCACCGCGGCCCTGGTCGTCAAGCAGTGGGTCCATCCGCAAGCGCCTGTGGGCCGGAGCCTGCGCGACCCCGCCGCGGAACCCGTGGCCCATTGAACCCCTCACCGTCATCGACCTTTCAGTCCCAGGAGCACACGACATGATCATCGACGTCCACGGTCACTACACGACCGCCCCTGCCGCACTCGGCGCCTGGCGCGACCTGCAGATCGCCGGCCTCAAGGATCCGTCCAAGGCGCCCAAGGCCAGCGACCTCCAGATCAGCGACGACGACATCCGCGAGACCATCGAGAACAACCAGCTCAAGCTCATGAAGGAGCGCGGCTCCGACTTGACCATCTTCAGCCCGCGCGCCAGCTTCATGGCCCACCACATCGGCGACTTCGAGACCTCGTCGACCTGGGCCGCGATCTGCAACGAGCTCTGCTATCGGGTCAGCCAGCTGTTCCCCGACCACTTCATCCCGGCCGCGATGCTGCCGCAGTCGCCGGGCGTCGACCCCAAGACCTGCATCCCCGAGCTCGAGCGCTGCGTCAAGGAATACGGCAACGTCGGCATCAACCTGAACCCCGACCCGAGCGGCGGCCACTGGACCAGCCCGCCCTTGAGCGACCGCCAGTGGTACCCGATCTACGAGAAGATGGTCGAGTACGACATCCCCGCGATGATCCACGTCAGCACCAGCTGCAACCCGGCCTTCCACACCACCGGCTCGCACTACCTCAACGCCGACACCACGGCCTTCATGCAGTGCCTGACCTCGGACCTGTTCAAGGACTTCCCGACGCTGCGCTTCCTGATCCCGCACGGCGGCGGCGCGGTGCCGTATCACTGGGGGCGTTTCCGCGGTCTCGCGCAAGAGCTCAAGAAGCCGCTGCTCGACGAGCACCTGCTCAACAACATCTACTTCGACACCTGCGTCTACCACCAGCCGGGCATCGACCTGTTGAACACCGTGATTCCGGTCAAGAACGTGCTCTTCGCCTCCGAGATGATCGGTGCGGTGCGCGGGATCGACCCGACCACCGGCCACTACTACGACGACACCAAGCGCTACATCGAGTCGAGCAAGATCCTGAGCGACGCCGACCGCCACCAGATCTACGAAGGCAATGCGCGCCGCGTGTTCCCGCGGCTCGACGCCGCCCTGAAGGCCAAGGGCCTCTGACCATTCAAGGAGACATGACCATGTACGAACTCGGAGTCGTCTATCGCAACATCCAGCGCACCGACCGCGCCACGGCCGACGCGCTGGCCAAGCTCGGCTCGGCCACGGTGCACGAGGCCATGGGCCGCGTCGGCCTGCTCAAGCCCTACATGCGGCCGATCTATCCCGGCGTGCAGGTGTCGGGCACAGCGGTCACGGTGCTGCTGCAGCCCGGCGACAACTGGATGATGCATGTGGCGGCGGAGCAGATCCAGCCCGGCGACGTGGTGGTGGCGGCGGTCACGGCCGAATGCACCGACGGCTATTTCGGCGACCTGCTGGCCACCAGCTTCCAGGCCCGCGGCGCCCGCGCGCTGATCATCGACGCCGGCGTGCGCGACGTGAAGACCCTGCAGGAAATGAACTTCCCGGTCTGGAGCCGCGCGATCTCGTCCAAGGGCACCATCAAGGCCACGCTCGGCTCGGTCAACATCCCGGTGGTCTGTGCCGGCATGCTGGTGACGCCCGGCGACGTGATCGTGGCCGACGACGACGGCGTGGTCTGCGTGCCCCGCGCAATGGCGGCCAAGGCACTCGAGGCCGCTGTGGCGCGTGAAGCCAACGAAGGCGCCAAGCGCGAGAAGCTGGCTTCCGGCGTGCTCGGCCTCGACATGTACAAGATGCGCGAGCCCCTCGAGAAGGCCGGCCTGCGCTATATCGACTGATTTCCTTCCATCCTCACCTGATCCTCCCATGCCAATCACTCGACGCTTCCTGACGAACCGCACGCTCGCCCTCGCTGCCGGCGCACTGTCCGCCGCAGCCTTGCCGATGGGTGCCTTCGCCCAGCAGTTCCCGACCAAGCCGGTGCGCATCATCACGCCGTTCCCGGTCGGCGGCGGTCCGGACGGCGTGGCGCGCCTGGTGGCCGACAAGCTCTCGCGTGCCTGGGGCCAGCCGGTGGTGGTGGAAAACCGTCCGGGCGGCAACGGCTTCATCGCCATCGACGCCTTCAAGCGCGGCGCCAAGGACGGCACCGACATGATCGTGCTCGACAACGTGCACCTGGCGGCCTACCCGGCGCTGTTCAAGAAGCTGCCCTACGACCCGGTGAAGGACTTCGACACGCTGCTGCCGCTGTTCAAGACCTACTTCTTCTTCACGGTCGCGACCGACAGCAAGTACAAGACGGTCGGCGACATCATCGCCGACGCCAAGGCCCATCCGGGCAAGCTCAACTTCGGTTCCTGGTCGATCGGCAACCCGGTGCACCTGGGCTCCGAGATGTTCGCATCCGCCACCGGCATCAAGATGGAGCACGTGCTCTACAAGGAAACCACGCAGCTCTACACCTCGGTGTCGACCGGCGAACTGGCCTTCGCGCTGGGCAGCGCCGCCACCGCGGGCCCGCTGCAGCGCGCCGGCAAGCTGCGCTTCCTGGCCGTGACCGCGCCGCAGCGCAACGCCAGCTTCCCGGACGTGCCCACGGTGGGCGAGTCGGGCGGCCCGAAGGGCTTCGAGGTCACGGGCTGGAACGCGATCGCGGTGCCGCCGGGCCTGCCGCCGGCGGTCACCGACAAGATCAAGAAGGACATCGAGACCGCGCTGGCCAGCCCCGACGTGCTGGAGAAGTTCAAGAGCTTCGGCTATGAACCCTTCCCGCAGACACGCGACCAGTTCAACCAATTCGTCAAGGCCGAGACGCAGCGCTTCGGCGACGTGATCCGCAAGGCCAACATCACCCTGGACTGAGACCATGACCACCTTCACCAAGACCCCGGGCTGGCTCGACTGGTACGCGGGCCCCTCGAAGCCGCGCTTCCAGGTGCCGGCCGGTAGCGTCGACGCGCATTGCCACGTGTTCGGCCCGGGCGACCAGTTCCCCTTCGCGCCCGAGCGCAAGTACACGCCCTGCGACGCCTCGAAGGATCAGCTGTTCGCGCTGCGCGATCACCTGGGCTTCGACAAGAACGTGGTCGTGCAGGCCACCTGCCACGGCGCCGACAACCGCGCCATGGTCGATGCGCTGAAGGCCTCCAACGGCCGCGCCAAGGGCATCGCCACGGTCAAGCGCAGCATCAGCGACGCCGAGCTGAAGGAACTGCACGAGGCCGGCGTGCGCGGCGTGCGCTTCAACTTCGTCAAGCGGCTGGTCGACTTCACGCCCAAGGACGAGCTGCTCGAAATCGCGAACCGCATCGCGCCGCTCGGCTGGCATGTGGTGATCTACTTCGAGGCGGTCGACCTGCCCGAGCTGTGGGACTTCTTCACCGCCCTGCCGACCACGGTGGTGGTCGACCACATGGGCCGCCCCGATGTCAGCAAGCCGATCGACGGCCCCGAGTTCGAGCTGTTCCTGAAGTTCATGCGCGAGCACACCAACGTCTGGAGCAAGGTCAGCTGCCCCGAGCGCCTGTCGCTCACCGGCCCGAAGGCCCTGAACGGCGAGCAGGCGGCCTACCAGGACGTCGTGCCCTTCGCCCGCAAGGTGGTCGAGAGCTTCCCGGACCGCGTGCTGTGGGGCACCGACTGGCCGCATCCGAACCTCAAGGACCACATGCCCGACGACGGCCTGCTGGTCGATTTCATCCCGCAGATCGCGACCACCGCCGAGCTGCAGCGCAAGCTGCTGGTCGACAACCCGACGCGCCTGTACTGGCCGGAGATCAAGTAATGTCGCTCGAAAAACCCTACAAGGACGTACCCGGCACGACCATCTTCGACGCCGAGCAATCGCGCCTCGGCTACCACCTGAACCAGTTCTGCATGTCGCTCATGAAGGCCGCCAACCGCGAGCGCTTCAAGGCCGACGAGCGGGCCTACCTCGACGAATGGCCGATGACCGAGGCGCAGAAGCAGGCCGTGCTGGCGCGCGACCTCAACCGCTGCATCGCGCTCGGCGGCAACATCTACTTCCTGGCCAAGATCGGCGCCACCGACGGCAAGAGCTTCCAGCAGATGGCCGGCAGCATGACCGGCATGACCGAGGAGGAGTACCGCGACATGATGATCCACGGCGGCCGCTCGGTCGAAGGCAATCGCCGCATCGGCGAGGACGGCAGCGCGCAGGCGCATCGGCAGCCGCAAGGCGCCGCAGGCAAGAAGGCAAACTGACATGGCACGCATCACCGCATCCGTCTACACCTCGCACGTGCCCGCCATCGGCGCCGCGCTCGACCTCGGCAAGTCGAACGAGCCCTACTGGCAGCCGCTGTTCGCGGGCTACGACTTCTCCAAGCAATGGATGAAGGACAACAAGCCCGACGTCGTGTTCCTGGTCTTCAACGACCATGCCACGGCCTTCAGCCTGGACATGATCCCGACCTTCGCGATCGGCACCGCCGATTCGTACCAGCCGGCCGACGAGGGCTGGGGCCCGCGCCCCGTGCCGACGGTCATGGGCCATGCGCCGCTGGCCGCGCACATCGCGCAGAGCGTGATCCAGCAGGACTTCGACCTCACCATCGTCAACAAGATGGACGTCGACCACGGCCTCACGGTGCCGCTGTCGCTGATGTGCGGCCAGCCTGAGGCCTGGCCCTTCCCGGTGATTCCGTTCGCGGTCAACGTGGTGCAGTACCCGGTGCCGAGCGGCCGCCGCTGCTTCATGCTGGGCCAGGCGATCCGCCGCGCGGTCGAGTCCTATGACGAAGACCTCAACGTGCAGATCTGGGGCACCGGCGGCATGAGCCACCAGCTGCAGGGCCCGCGCGCCGGCCTGATCAACGCCGAGTGGGACAACAAGTTCCTCGACCGCCTGATCGCCGACCCCGACGATCTCTCGAAGATGCCGCACATCGACTACGTGCGCGAAGCCGGCTCCGAGGGCATCGAGCTCGTGATGTGGCTGATCGCGCGCGGCGCCATGTCCGACGTCGCCGGCGGCAAGCCGCCGAAAGTCGCGCGCCGTTTCTTCCACGTTCCCGCGTCCAACACGGCCGTGGGCCATCTCATCCTGGAGAACCAATGACCAAGACCATCAAAGTCGCCCTCGCCGGCGCCGGCGCCTTCGGCATCAAGCACCTCGACGGCATCAAGAACATCGACGGCGTGGAAGTCGTCTCGCTGGTCAGCCGCGAACTCGACAAGACGCGTGAAGTGGCGGCCAAGTACGGCATCGGCCACGTCACGACCGACCTGGCCGAATCGCTGGCGCTGAAGGAAGTCGATGCCGTGATCCTGTGCACGCCGACGCAGATGCACGCCTCGCAGAGCATCGCCGCGCTCAAGGCCGGCAAGCATGTGCAGGTCGAGATCCCGCTGGCCGATTCGCTCAAGGACGCGCAAGCGGTGGTCGACCTGCAGAAGGAAACCGGCCTGGTCGCGATGTGCGGCCACACGCGCCGCTTCAACCCCAGCCACCAGTGGGTGCACCACAAGATCAAGGCCGGCGAGTTCAACATCCAGCAGATGGATGTGCAGACCTACTTCTTTCGCCGCACCAACATGAATGCGCTGGGCCAGGCGCGCAGCTGGACCGACCACCTGCTGTGGCACCACGCGGCCCACACGGTCGATCTCTTCGCCTACCAGGCCGGCAGCCCGATCGTGAAGGCCAATGCGGTGCAGGGCCCGATCCATCCCACGCTGGGCATCGCGATGGACATGTCGATCCAGCTGCAGGCGGCCAACGGCGCGATCTGCACGCTGTCGCTGTCCTTCAACAACGAAGGCCCGCTGGGCACATTCTTCCGCTACATCGGCGACACCGGCACCTACATCGCGCGCTACGACGACCTCTTCACCGGCAAGGAAGAGCCGATCGACGTCTCGAAGGTGGACGTGTCGATGAACGGCATCGAGCTGCAGGACCGCGAGTTCTTCGCCGCCATCCGCGAAGGCCGCGAGCCGAACTCGAGCGTGGCCCAGGTGCTGCCCTGCTACCAGGTGCTGCAGAAGCTGGAACAGCAATTGGCATGAAGCACCCCCGATGCGCCTGCGGCGCCCCGAGTCGCTGCCAGAGGCAGCGGCTCTTCGGGTCCGTCCAAGCCTGCGCAGGCAGGCTTGGAGCCGCGGACCTCAGCCCCTCGAGGGGGCTATACCGGCGGCCCGGCAAAGCCGGTTCCGCGGTATCCCTGGACTTGGGGAGTGACGGTTTCGGGCGTCGCGGGTCACGCGATCGCGTGCTGGAGCACTAGGATGAAAAACGCTATGCACAAGCGACAACTCGGCCCCTTCCCGGTCAGCGCCATCGGCCTGGGCTGCATGAACCTGAGCCACGCCTACGGCGTGCCGCCGTCGGCGGCGCAGGGCGAGCGGCTGCTGCTGGCGGCGCTTGACGCCGGCGTGACCCTGTTCGACACCGCGGCGCTCTATGGCTTCGGCGCCAACGAGGAGCTGGTCGGGCGCGTGCTCAAGCCGCACCGCAGCGCCATCACGCTGGCCAGCAAGGGCGGCATGGCCGGCGTGCGCGGCGACGACGGCACGGTGCGCCGGGTGATCGACGGTCGTCCGGCCACGCTGCGCCGCAATTGCGTGGACAGCCTGCGCCGCCTGCAGACCGAGGTCATCGACCTCTACTACTTGCACCGCTGGGACAAGTCGGTGCCGATCGAGGACTCGGTGGGCGAGCTGTCGCGCCTGGTGGAAGAGGGCAAGCTTCGGGCGCTGGGGCTGTCGGAAGTCTCGGCGGCCACGCTGCGCCGCGCGCATGCGGTGCACCCGATCGCCGCGGTGCAGAACGAGTATTCGCTCTGGAGTCGCAACACCGAGATCGGCGTTCTGCAGGCTTGCCGCGAACTGGGCGCGGCGCTGGTCGCGTTCAGCCCGCTGGCGCGTGGCTTCCTGTGCGATGTGCTGCATGACGTGTCGACGCTCGACGCGAAGGACATCCGGCGCGCGATGCCGCGTTTCTCGGCCGAGAACTACGCGCGCAACCTCGAACTGCTGCCGGCCTACACGGTGCTCGCACGCGAGGCCGGTTGCACGCCGGCCCAGCTGGCGCTGGCCTGGCTGCTCGCACGCAGCGGCGACATCATCCCGATTCCAGGCACCACGAGCCTCGACCACCTGCACGAGAACCTGCAGGCCGCCGAGGTGCGGTTGACGCCCGAGCTTTTCGCACGGGTCGATGCGCTGATCAACCAGCGCACCGTGGTCGGTGAACGCTACGGCGCGCAGAGCAGTACCGAGGTCGATACCGAAGTCTTCGCGGATTGACGTCAGCGGCCTGGCCGCAAGGAGTTGCGCCAGGTCGGAGACGTTGACCTCTGAAGTCAAAAGCCCGTGAAGGCGCGACCAACCAAAAGCGCAGCCAACACCATCATGGTCAGGCCAACCAGACCGTCCAGCATCTGCCAGGCTCGCGGACGAGCAAACCAGGGTGCGAGCCAGCGCGCGCCATAGCCTAGAAGTCCGAACCAGAACATGCTGGCCGTGCTTGCGCCGGCGACGAACCACCCACGTAGCGCCCCGGGCTGCTGCGCGCCGATGCTGCCGACCAAGAGCACGGTGTCCAGGTAGACATGCGGGTTGAGCAGCGTGAAGGCAGCGGCCTGCGCCACGGCTGCACCCCGGCTGAAAGCCGCATTCCCTTCCGCTACCCGCAACTGATGCGGTTGACGTGCACGGCGAAGCGCCTGGGTCCCATAGACTGCCAAGAAGACGGCGCCAGCCAGCGCTAGCGCTCGCGCCAGCCCGGGACGTTCACCCAAGGCCTGCGCCATGCCCAAGACCCCCGCGGCAATCAGCGCCCCGTCTGCCACCGCGCAGAACAACACAACGGGTCCCACATGCTCGCGGCGCAGCCCCTGGCGCAGGACGAAGGCGTTCTGGGCACCGATGGCAACAATGAGCCCCAAACTCAGGGCCAGGCCCTGGATGAAGACCGGAAGCGCGAGCGAATCGGCGTCTGGAAAGTTCAGCATGGGCGAAGCTTGCCTGTGCGAGCCAATGAAGACAAACTATCTTTCCTAAGCTCGCTTTAGAGAAACTTACTTCATGCTGGACTATTCGGCGCTCTCCGCGCTTGCTGCCGTCGTGCGGGAAGGAAGCTTTGAGCGCGCCGCCCGCGCCCTGAATGTGACGCCCTCGGCCGTCTCGCAGCGCATTCGGCTGTTGGAGGAGCGTATCGGTTGCGCGCTGGTAGTGCGGGAACAGCCGTGCCGTGCTACGGAAGTCGGCCGGCGCCTATGCCAGCACGTGGACCGCGTTCGCCTGCTGGAGCAAGACCTTGAAGGAGCTGTTCCAGCGCTGGCACCGGAGGGGATTGCACGGGTGCCGCTGCCCGTTGCGGTCAACGCCGACAGTCTGGCCACATGGTTTGCTCCGGCCGTTGCCGCATTCGCGGCAAAAGCGCCGGTGCTCATGGAGATAGTGGTGGATGACCAAGACCATACGGCGGAATGGCTGCGCAGCGGCGCGGTGCTGGCTGCCGTGACCGGCAGCAGCCGTGCCGCCACCGGATGCAACAGCCGACCATTGGGCTCGATGCGCTATCTGCCCGCCGCCAGTCCGGATTTCATGGCCCGTCATTTTGCCGACGGCGTCGGGGCGGGTAGTCTGGCCCGCGCGCCCAGCCTCGTGTTCAACCCAAAGGATGAGTTGCAGGCCCAGTGGGCACAGCGCCTGTGCCATCGGCACGTGGAACTGCCTCGGCACATCCTTCCGTCTTCCCAGGCCATCGTGACCGCGACCTTGACCGGCATGGGCTGGGGCCTACACCCGCAGGCGTTGATTGCGCCGCACTTGAAGGACGGCTCGCTCGTCGAGTTGGTGCCGAAGACACCGCTGGACGTCCCGTTGCACTGGCAGCATGCACGTGCAGCCTCGGCGCTTCTTGATGGCTTGACCCGGCACCTCGTCGCAGGCGCCCGGCGCGCTTTGTTGCCGCCCTGAATCGGCCCAGCTGATGATTCGCTTAGATCGTCTCGAAATGATCCCTGGTCGCATAGATCCTGAACTTCATCCCCGAGGGTTTCGCCCATTCGAGCAGCCCTTCCATTAGATCGCGAGATGTCGCCTCGTCCAGAATCAACTCGTACGGCCACAGTCCCACCCTCCCATCGCTGCTTGGCAGGTCCTCGCACGGAATCGAGCGCGTTTTTCGCCCAGGCGGAGCTCGACCGCCGGCCCAAGGCCTGAAGGACTACATCGACAGGCGGGCCTGGCTGCCGCACATCCGCTGGCACTTGATCGAAAGGTGACCGGAATTTTCCGAGAGTTTGGGTAAGAGACCAGTCGCTGCTCGTTTTCCACCTTGCCCACGGTAGCCTCCGAACCGGTTCGATCGAAAAAGGAGGCGTCCATGGCGACGGCAGCAAGCGGCAGCGACGAAGACGGATTTCAGAAGTGGAAAGAAGGCATCAACCGGGCCGGCAGCGATTGCGGTCAAGGCCATGATGTGCCGTCGGCTACTTGCTCATGCGCATGGCCGACTATGGCTTCACCACGGTGCCCGACGACGCCAACGTATTTGACGTAACGGCGGGCGCAGGGGACAGCTTCAGTACGCTGGCACGAAGGAACCGCAGCACTGTCGAGACCATGCAGAAGCTGAACCCCGGGATTCATGGCCTCAGAGCGGGACAGGTGCTGAAATGCCAGAGGGCGTCGATACGGAAGATCGTCGCTGACTGGAAGCCTTGGACCTTCTCAATGGTGGCAAGGCGCTACAACGGCAACGGCCAACCGAAGGGCGATCCGAGATATTCGATGAAGCTTGAATACGCGATGAATGCAGTCAGGCAGAGAGGTCCACGATGAAGGCCCTTTTCTCGGCATGCGTCGCCGCTCTCGTGTTGGGGTTCACGTCAGCTGCGATCTCCGGTCCGCCTTGCGCGGGAAGCTATCCGAGTTGGGGGCGCGCGTGTTACGGCCGTGTCAACATCACTGCCAGGACCATCGAATGGCAGGCGCAGTTCAGCGTCTGCAAGGCGAGCCCATACGAAGTCATCGCGAGCGACCTCAAGGGTGAAAAGCCCTTCGTCGCCTACAGGTTCAAGAAGCGCAGCAAGGCCTGTCTGTACGAGGTCATGGAGATCGCAAAGCAAGGCGGGGACCACTGGGCCGCAATTGGTTATCAAAGCGTCGAGGATTACCACCAGCGCCATGACGATCCGGGCTCTTCCGACTACTGCCCTCTGGGCCCGATGCCGTCGCAGCGCTGCAATCTCCCCTTCGTGCAAGAGAGCAAATAGTGAAGGCGGATCGCTTGAGCCAGGCACAACGCGAAGTCATCGTGCACCTCTGGGTCAAGTCGGTGCCGATCGAGGACTCGATGGGCGAGCACGTCATCCCGATCCCCGGCACCACGAGCCTCGACCACCTGCACGAGAACCTGCAGGCCGCCGAGGCGCGGTTGACGCCCGAGCTGTTCGCACGGGTCGATGCGCTGATCAACCAGCGCACCGTGGTCGGTGAACGCTACCGCGCGCAGAGCAGTACCGAGGTCGATACCGAAGTCTTCGCGGATTGACGTCAAAGCGGCCTCTCGTTCGCGTTCGCCAGCACGCAGGTCAGGAGCCTATGTCCGACGCCTGCATCCATGCAAGTAGATCGCGCTGGCCGTGGAGGACGCGCCAGACGTCGATGCAGTCTGGCTGTTCGAAGTAGAAAACCAAGTGTGGGAAGCGAGCCAATGGCCAAAAGCGCAGTCCTGGCAAGTCGAGCTCATGTGCGCAGCGCGTGGAGCCCGTGCCGGGGTGCCGGCTGATGTGGATGTAGGCAGCTTCGAGCTCGTCGATGAAGCTAAGGGCGGCACTTTTCGCATCCTCTCCCAGGTAGACGGCAATGGCGTCGTCAACGTCTCGGTTTGCCTGTTCTCGCGGGACGACCGTTTTTGCCTTCACCTTTTGCTGCCGGCCCGATCTGGTTTCTTGCCCGAGGCGCGCACCCTCTCACGCAGGCCATCGAAGTAGGCCTTGTCCGCCCCGGCGGCGGGCGCCGAGAGGCCTCCTCGGAGAAGCAGACTGCGCAGCTGAAGCCTCTGTTGGTCCTTGCGGATGAGCTCGCGCACATATTCACTGCTTGTGCCATAGCCGCGTTCGACCACCTGCTCATCGACGAACGACTTCATGGCGTCCGGCAGGGATACGTTCATGGTGCTCATGACGCAAGCTTATGCTGTTTGGCAAAATTTGGCAAAGCGCGGGGCCGCGGACAGATCCCGCACGCGTCCGTACTCGCTGCATGTCGGCGGTCTCCTGCGCCGTGCGTCGCCTTGGTGGGGCGCCACCGCGCCGGTGGGCTTGCACGAACCCCTAGAATTCGCCCCCCGCCGATTTCTCGCCGCGCACAGCGGGCGCTTCGCCACATGCCTCACATCCTCGTCGACCGCCTCGTCAAGACCTACCGCATCTCCGAGCGCGATCCGGGCGTGATCGGCGCGATCCGGGGCGTGCTGCATCGGCGCCACCGCACGGTCGAGGCCTTGTCCGGCGTGTCGTTCGCGCTGGAGCGCGGCGAGCTGCTCGGCTTCATCGGCCCGAACGGCGCCGGCAAGTCGACCACCATCAAGATCCTCGCCGGCATCCTGCGCCCCGACGGCGGGCAGGTGGCGGTCGACGGGCGCGATCCGTTCCACGACCGCGAGCGCCACGTCGGCCGCATCGGCGTGGTGTTCGGCCAGCGCACCCAGCTGTGGTGGGACCTGCCGGTGGGCGAGGGCTTCGACCTGCTGCGCGACATCTACCGGGTCGAGCCGGCGCGCTACCGCCGCACGCGCGACGAACTGGTGGCGCTGCTGAAGCTCGAGCGGCTGCTCGACCAGCCGGTGCGCCAGCTGTCGCTCGGCCAGCGCATGCGCGCCGAGATCGCGGCGGCGCTGCTGCACGAGCCCGACCTTCTGTTCCTCGATGAACCGACCATCGGGCTCGACGCACCGTCGAAGCTCGCGGTGCGCGACTTCGTGCGGCGCGCCAATCGCGAGCGCGGCACCACCGTGCTGCTGACCACCCACGACATGCACGACATCGAGGCGCTGGCCGAGCGCGTGATCGTCATCGGCCACGGCCGCGTGCTGACCGACAGCCCGATCGAGGCGCTGCGCGCCCAGGTGCTGGCCGATCGGCGCCTGGTGGTGGACTTCGCGGGCGCCGCGCCGGATCAGATCGACCTGCCCGGCGTCGGCCTGCTGTCGCGCGACGGGCGCACGGCGGTGCTGGGCTTCGATCCGGCGCGCGTGACCCCGCAGGCGCTGATCGCGCGCATCGCCGCCGACCATGCGATCGAGGACATCAGGCTCGAAGGCCTGGCGATCGAGGAGATCATCGCGCGCTTCTACGCAATGCACGGAGCGGCCGAAGCATGAGCCGCCGGAGATGCCAAAAATGACCTGGCGCGACCTCGTCCGCCCCTACACCGCCGCCTTCGCCTCGCGCTTCCTGCAAATGCTGCAGTACCGCACGGCCGCGCTGGCCGGCTTCGGCACGCAGTGCTGGTGGGGCGGCATCAAGGTGATGGTGCTGGCGGCCTTCTACGCCGGCGCCACGGCGGACC
Source organism: Variovorax sp. P1_G12 (assembly GCF_056405555.1). NCBI lineage: Bacteria > Pseudomonadati > Pseudomonadota > Betaproteobacteria > Burkholderiales > Comamonadaceae > Variovorax > Variovorax sp. P1_G12. Next base: position 79,373 of record NZ_JBFUBW010000025.1, read on the forward strand.
CGCTGCCGATGACGCTGGCACACGCCATCACCTACACCTGGCTCGCGCAGGGGCTGCTCACGCTGCTGCCCTGGGCCGGCGACCCGGAGGTGGCACAGGCCGTGCGCAGCGGCTCGGTCGCCTACGACCGGCTGCGGCCGGTCGATGCCTATGCGCTCTGGTACGTGCGCAGCGCGGGCTGGATCGCTGCTCGCATGCTGCCGCGGCTGGCGCTGATGGCGGGCTTCGCGGCGGTGGCGCTGCCTCTGCTCGGATGGGGCGAATGGGGCTGGCAACTGCCGCGCGACATCGGCGCCGGCGCGGGCTTCGTGCTGTCCGCCGCGCTCGCATGGCTGCTGTCGGCGTCGATGGTCATGCTGCTCAACGTGGCGGCCGTGGCGGCGCTGAACGAGCGCGGCATCAATGCGCTCGCGGTGCCGTTGGTGGTGGTGCTGTCGGGCAACCTGCTGCCGCTGGCGCTGCTGCCCGACGCCTGGCAGACGGCGCTGCTGCTGCAACCGCTGGCCGGTCTGCTCGACATTCCGATGCGGCTCTATTCGGCACAGTTCACCGGGTGGCAGGCCTTGGGCGGCCTCGCGCTGCAGGCCTTCTGGATCGTGGCCCTGATCGCGCTCGGCCGGCTCGCCCTGGCGCGCACCATGCGCCGGCTCGAAGTCCAAGGCGGATAGGATGGAACACCCCCGAAGCGCCTGCGGCGCTGCCCCCTCAAGGGGGCGATACCAGCGGCCCGGCGAAGCCGGTTCCGCGGTATCCCTGGACTTGGGCTGCGCCGGTTTCATATGTCGCGGGTCATGCGATGGCGTCGTGGGCCTACTGAGATGAACGGCGTGTCGCTTTTCTTCCGGTTCGTCGCCGCGTCGGTCAAGGGCCAGGCGCGCTATCCGGCGTCGGCGCTGCTGCTGACGCTGTCGCAGTTTCTCGCGACCGGCATCGAGGTGGTCGCGATCTGGGCCCTGTTCGATCGCTTCGGCGAGGTGAAGGGCTGGCGCATCGGCGAGGTGGCCCTGTTCTACGGCCTGGTCCACATCATGTTCGCGCTGGCCGATGCGCTGGGCCGTGGCTTCGACGCGCTTGGCACCGAGCTCCTGCGCACCGGCGCCTTCGACCGGCTGCTGCTGCGGCCGCGGTCGCTGGCGCTGCAACTGATGGGGCACGACGTTCGCCTCAGCCGCTTCGGCCGGCTGTTTCAAGGCCTGCTGGTGCTGGTCTTTGCCACCCTCCAGGGCGGCATCGACTGGACGCCGCAAGCCGTCGTGCTTGCGCTGTTCGCCATTGCGGGCGGAGTGGCGCTGTTTCTCGGCATTCTGGTGCTGCAGGGCACGCTGGCTTTCTGGACCGTCGAAAGCCTGGAGGTCGCCAACGTCTTCACTTATGGCGGGGTGGAAGCCGGCCAGTTCCCGATGGCGCTCTACGCGCGCTGGTTTCGCCGGCTGCTGACCTTCGTGGTGCCGCTGGCCTGCGTGGTCTATTACCCGGGTCTGTCGATCCTCGGGCGGGTCGACCCGCTCGGCGCGCCGACCTGGGTCGGCTGGGTGTCGCCGCTGGCAGGGTTCGCGTTCCTGGGGGCTTCATTCGCCGTCTGGCGGGTGGGCGTCAGGCACTACGCGTCGAGCGGGAGCTAGGGTGAACACGCCCTAGGGCTACGGGTGTGCGGCGAACCACTTGTCGTGGATGCGCTCGTAGCTCCCGTCCCGGTAGATCTCGAGCAGGGCCTCGTTGATCCGTTTGCGCAGCGGGTCGCCGAGCGCCACCACGATGCCGTACTTCTCGGGCCTGAACACGGGACCGACGACCTCCAGCGCGCCGTGGTCCGACCGGGCCGCCCAGTACCGCAAGGTGGGCGCGTCGAAGACCATGGCCTGCACGCTGCCGCGCTTGAGAAGCTCGATGCCGGCGGCCGGGCTGGCAACCTCCACGAACGGCAGCTGCAGATGCGTCAGGTAATCGGCCGCGACGGTGCCGGGGACGGTCGCGACCGTCTTTCCTGGCAAGTCGCCCGGCCCGGCAATGCTCGAGCGCAGGCGCTGCACGGTCTGCGACGAGGTCACGGTCGCAGTCAACTGCGTGATCAGCACGATCCCCATCAGCCACACGCATGCGATCACGATCCGCCTGAACGTGCCCGGATCGCTGCGCTCGCCGTGCTCGCCGGTGGCGATGATCAGCACCGTGTTCCATATCTCGTTGCCGACGCCCGCCAGGTAGCCCTTGCCGAGATTGGGCTTGAAGGTTCGCTCGATGATCCACAGCACGTTCGCCCACAGGAACACCAGGACGATCGCCGCGGCGAACAGCTTCCCGATGGCCATCCAGGGGATGGCTTGCAAGGTCGCGAGGATCGGGCCCTCCTCCTCGGCGCGGACCATGATCTGCAGGCCCGAATCGAAATACGACTGAGAGAAGTCGGCGATCTGTTCGCGCTCCGGCGTCATCACGATGGCCGAGATGGCGACGTCGGCGTCGCCGCGGCGCACGCTCTCCAGCTGGTCGGCGCGCGACCCTGCGTCGACCCAGGCAAACTCGATGCGCATCCGGCGCGCCAGCTCGCTCCAGAGGTCGGCGCTGAACCCTGTCACCTGATCTTCCCGCACGAACACGAAAGGCGCCACCGCGCCCGTCGCCACGCGCAGCGCACGGGGGTGTTCTGGCGCGGCCTCGGCGGCGAACGAAGGCGCAGCGCACAGCCACAGCGCCGCCCCGATGAGCGCGAGGCCCATGCATCGCCGCAGGCTCACCCAAGCGCCGGGGCCCCTTCGGCTGCCGCGGTCGATCGCTACGACCTTCCTGCATCCCTCTGACGGCGTTGGCATGTGGGACCACCTGGTTTGGAACGATGAACCGCGCACAGGGCGCCCTGGGCTCGCCCACGCATTTCATCATCGCGAAGAGGCGGGTGCAAGGCAATGGCCCGAAGAGGGCCCGGAGGCTTCAGGCCGCTCAGGCGGGATAGGTCGCGAACACCGTCTCGCGGCCCTTGCGATCGACGAGGATGACCTGGTAGCGGTCCTTGCGGTCTCCGTATTCCATCCCTGGCGAGCCGACCGGCATGCCCGGCACGGCCAGCCCGACGGCCTGCGGTTTCGATGCCAGCAGGCGCTTGACGTCGGCGGCCGGGACATGCCCTTCGAGCGCGTAGCCCTCCACGATGCCCGTGTGGCACCCGGCCAGGCGATCCGGCATGCCCAGGCGCTTGCGCACCGCCGCGGTGTCGTCCACCTCGGTGACGTTGACGGCGAAGCCGGCGGCCTTCAGGTGGTCGACCCATGCCGTGCAGCATCCGCAGCTCGGGTTCTTGTACACCTGGACCTTCGATGCCGCATGGGCGGGGAGTGTCTGCAGCAGCGGCAGCGTGGCGAGCGCGCCGAGGAGAGAGCGTCGATTCATAGGACGGGGACCTTTCATTTGCATTTGGACGAGTGTGCCTTGATCCAGTGCAATGCGGCGCGATCCAGAGCTGGCAGACTGGGGGGATGACTTCTCACTTCGACCAGCTTCTCCAAGCCGCGCGCCAGCAGCGTGAACCGCAGCGCCTGCTGTTCGTCTTTGCCGATGCCGAGCTGCCCGACGATGCCGACGAGGCGCAGCGCGCCGGCTTCGAGGCCGGCCGCGGTGGTGCCCTGGCGCCGCGCGCCTGCGTGGAGAAAAGCGTTGCCGAGCTCAGCACCTTCGAGGCGCTGGCGCTCGAGTCGCGCCGCACCGGACTGCCCTGGCGCGTGGTGTTCGTGGCGGCGCTGGCCGGGACCCATGGCCAGCCGCCGTCGCAGGTCCGCATCGACAGCGCGCTGGAGGCCATGGTGGAGAACGTGCGCCGCGGCAGCTTCGGTGGCTACCTGGCGCTCGACACCCAGGGCCAGCCGGTTCAGTTCGGCTGAGGCCGCAGCGCGACGGTGGCGTGCAGGCGGCCATGCGCCCTCATGGCGCCTCCAGTTCGGTGACGTAAAGCCCGCTGCCTGGCCGCACCGGTGCCGGTCGGTGCGCCAGCACGGTGCCGAGGCTGACGAAGCACAGCGGCTCCTCCGTGGGGTCGAGCGCGAACAGTGCGCGCAGGCTGGCCGATGACAGCGCCTTGCCCGTGGTCAGTGCCGAGCCGTAGTCGAGCGCGGTCGCCATCAGCAGCATGTTCTGGATCGCGCAGCCGGCCGACAGCAGCCGCTCGGCGGCCGGGATGTCCTCTTCGGCGGGGCCCAGGCGGGCGATCGCCAGCATCAGCAACGGGGCGCGGAAGGCCTTCTCGCGCGCCTGCCCGCGTTGCTGCGGCGTGGCCGCGGCGTCGCGCTCGACCAGCGAGCGTTCGAACACGTCGGCCAGCCGCCCGCGCGAATCTGCCGGCACGATGACGAAGCGCCACGGCCTCAGCCGACCATGGTCGGGCGCCGAAGCGGCCGCCTCCAGGATCTGCCCGAGCTCGGCGGGGCCCGGCCCCGGCGCGCCGAGGCGCTTGGGCAGCACGGTGCGGCGCGCTTCCAGCAGAGCGGCCAGATCATCCGGCGCCAGTGCGCTCATCCGCAGCTGCCCAAGTGGCCGCAGGAGGTGCAGTGGTCGCAGCCGTCCTTTCGGATCATGGCGCGCGCGCCGCATTCGGGGCACTTGGCGCCGGGCAACGGCGCCGGATCGCTTCCCGCGGCGGGCGGCCCCGCCAACGCAGGGCCGCTGCGCCGCGCGATCAGCGACTGCACCGCGTAGGCGATGGCGGCGACTTCCGAGTCGTGCCACATCGGGACCTGCGTGCCATCGGCCTTGGCGTAGCTGCCCAGGCGAACCGGACCGCGGTCCCACGCCACCTTGCGCATGTCGGCCAGCGCGCGGTCGAGGAAGCCGCCGCGCGCGGCCAGCGACAGCAGCCGCATGCTGGAGGTGATCCACTGCTGCGATTCGCCGCTCTGGCCGACCGGCATGAAGAACTCGATGGCCCGCTCCTGGCCACCCGCCACCGGCAGGAAGGACACGATCAGGTAGAGCGTGTGACGCCCCTGCTGGGTCCAGTAGTCGACCTTCTCGGCCACCGCGGCGAGCTCGCCCTGCGGCCGGCTCTCGATCACCGCACGCATCGGGTCGACCGGTACCGGCTGCGATGCCGTATCGGCCTGCGGCGCCGGCGCGGCGTCCAGCACCGAGCCCAGGATGGCGTTGGGCCGGTAGGTCGCCAGGCCCTTGAGCCGCGCGTGCCAGGCCTGCAGGTAGAGGCCCTTGAAGTCGTCGTAGGGGAAGTCGGCCGGCACGTTCACCGTCTTCGAGATCGCGGTGTCGACGAAGGGCTGAACCGCCTCCATCATGGCCAGGTGACCCTCGGCCGGCATGGCGAGCGCCGAGACGAAGTAGTCCGGCAATTGCGCCACGTCGCCGCCGAGCGAACGGTAGAGCCGCCAGGCATGGTCCTCGACCTCGTATTCGCTCGTGCTGCCGTCGGCTTCGCGCTTCTTGCGCCGGTAGCTCCACGAGAAGGGCGGCTCGATGCCGTTGGAGGCGTTGTCGGCGAAGGCGAGGCTGACGGTGCCCGTCGGCGCGATCGACAGCAGGTGGCTGTTGCGGATGCCGTGCTGGCGGATGGCCGCCTGCTGCGCGGCGTCGAGCCGGCTGGCGAAGCCGCCCGGAGCGAGGTAGCCCTCGACATCGAAGGCCGGGAACGGGCCTTTCTCCTGCGCCAGCGCCACCGAGGCCGCGTAGGCGGTGTCGCGCATGCTGCGCGCGATGCGCACCGCCATGGCGCGCCCTTCGGGCCGGTCGTAGCGCAGGCACAGCATCGCCAGCGTGTTGCCCAGGCCGGTGAAGCCGACGCCGATGCGCCGCTTGTCCATGGCCTCGGCACGCTGCTGCGGCAGCGGCCAGAAGGTGAGGTCGAGCACGTTGTCGAGCGCGCGCACCTGCAGGGCGACCGACTGCTCGAACGCGGCGAAGTCGAACGCCTGTTCGCCGCCGATGCCGAAGGGCCGGCGCACGAAGCGCGTCAGCACGATCGGACCGAGGTCGCAGCAGCCGTAGGGCGGCAACGGCTGCTCGCCACAGGGATTGGTGGCCGCGATCGTCTCGCAATAGCGCAGGTTGTTGTCCTCGTTGATGCGGTCGAGGAAGAGGATGCCGGGCTCGGCGAAATCGTAGGTCGAGCGCATCACCGTGTCCCACAGCGCGCGCGCGGCGACGCTGCGATAGACCCAGAGGCTGTCGTCGCGGCGGAAGGCGCCCTCCGCCAGCTGGCCCTCGCCGGGGGGCGCGCGGTGCACCAGCTGCCAGTCCTGTCCGGCGGCCAGCGCCTCCATGAAGGCGTCGGTCACGCCGACCGAGACGTTGAAGTTGTTCCAGCGCCCCGGCGTGCGCTTGGCCGTGATGAACTCCAGGACGTCCGGATGGTCGATGCGCAGCACGCCCATCTGCGCGCCGCGACGCGCACCCGCGCTCTCGACGGTGGCGCACGACTGGTCGAACACGTTGATGTAGCTGCAGGGGCCCGAGGCCATCGACGCGGTGCCCTTGACCTGTGCGCCGCGCGGGCGGATCCGCGAGAAGTCGTAGCCCACGCCGCCGCCACGCCGCATCGTCTCGGCCGCCTCGCGCAGGGCCTCGTAGATGCCGGGGCAGCCCTCGTCGTCCTGGCCCTGGATGCAGTCGCCGACGGGCTGGACGAAGCAGTTGATGAGCGTGGCCTGGATCGCGGTGCCGGCCGCGCTCATGATGCGGCCCGCACCGATGGCGCCGGCCCGCAGGTTGTCGAGGAAGAGCGCCTCGTACTTCGCCTGTTGCGCCTGCGGCTCGACCGAAGCCAGCGCGCGAGCCACGCGGCGGTAGAGATCCTCCACGCTGCTCTCGCCGGCCTTGAGGTATTTCTCGCGCAGCACGTCGTCGCTGATGGGTTGACCGGGCAGGGCGGGGGGATTCGCCGCCACGGTGCGCATGCCACGCGGCGCGCGCGGCAGCGCTGTGACGTTGTCGCCGACGAGAGTTTCAGTCTTCAGTGATTTGTCCATCGTGTTCCACATAGGCCAGGTAGGGTCCGGTTCCGCTGTTGGAGGCTACGGACGCCGCCACGAAGCCGCCTTGTTGCGCATCAAAGACATGGACTTCTCCTTCCTCGATCACATAATGCCAGCCGTGCAGGGTGAGTCGGCCGCGTTCGACCTGGCGGCGCACCATCGGGTAGTCCATCAGGCGCTCGAGTTGCAGCACGACGGCGCGTTGTTCGCTGCGCAGCAGGGCCTCCGGACCGGCCTGCACGGGCAGCAGCGCCTCGGTCGCCAGGCGAAGCCAGGCCTGCAGCGCGACCGCCTCCTCCGGCACGCCCTCGTAGGCGGCGCGGATGGCGCCGCAGTGACTGTGGCCGCAGACGATGATGCTCTCCACCTCCAGACTCAGCACCGCGAACTCGATCGCCGCCGTCGTACCGTGCAGTCCGTGCGAGCCGTCGTAGGGCGGTACGAAGGCGCCGACGTTGCGCACGATGAACAGCTCCCCGGGTCCGGCACCGGTCAGAAGGTAAGGAACGAGACGCGAGTCCGAGCAGCCGATGAAGAGCGTCTTGGGATGCTGGCCGCCGGCCACCAGATCCTCGAAGCGTTGCTGGTGCAGCGGGAAGTAGTCCGACCTGAAACGGCGCAGCCGCAGCAGCAGTTCGTCGTCCGCAGGCGGAGGGGTCATTGCACCAGGGGCGTGTCCGTGGCGTCGAGCGCCACGCCCTCGACCTCGGCCTCGCCGGCCAGCACCTGCAGGCACTGGCGCAGCGCGGTCACCCAGGCCTGTTGCCGCAGCGCCAGGCGCACGGCGCCCTGGACCGCCGCGAAAGGCTGCGCCGTGCCGGCTTCGCGTTCGAGCACCTCGACCACATGCAGGCCGAAGCGGCTGTGGACCAGGCGCGGCAGCACGCCGACCTCCGCATGGCCGAACAGTTCGCGGGCGAATTCCGGCGCGCAGTCGGCAGCGACGAGCCAGCCGAGTTCGCCGCCCAGCTCGCCGCTCGGGCAGTTGGACAGCTCGCGCGCAGCCTTGCCGAAGCTGCCGTCGGCACTGCCGTCGTGGCAGCGCACGTCGAGCAGGCAGGCCTCGGCGCGATTGCGCAGCGCCACCACATCCATGCCGGGGGTCACGGCAAACAGGATGTGGCGCGCCCGCACACGTTCGCCCGTTCGATAGCGCGCGGCGTGCGCGGCATGGTGGCGCCGGCAGGCTTCCTCCGACGGCTCGGGCAGCTGCAGCTCGCGCTCCAGCCAGGCGTCGATGGCCTGCGACGCGGCTTCGCTGACCACGCCGTCGTCCGTGCGCGCGTCGGCCGCATCGAGCAGGCCGTCCCGCTGGGCCGCCTGGCGCAGAAGCTCGGTGCAGGCGCGCTGGCGCAGGGCGTCCGGACCCAGCGCTTCGGTGGCGAGGTTCAGCGGCACGCCGTTGATGCGCGCCACCACGGCGCAAGGTGCTGCAGATTCGATTTGCATGGTCGTCACCTGGTGAATCTCAGACGCCGGCGCCGGGCTGGCGCGGCTGGTTGTGGTCCGCCGGCACATTGAGGCGCCGGCTGCGCACCACCTGGTGCGGGCGGAACAGGAAGCCCACGGTGGCGAAGCCGCTCCACACGTGCACCAGGCGGCTGAACGGGAACAGCAGGAAGATCGTCATGCCGAACACGATGTGGACCTGATACGGCCAGGGCAGCACGGCCAGTGCGGACGCATCCACCGGCCGCAGCGTGACGATGCGCTGCGCCCAGTCGGCCAGGATCATCATCGTGCTGCCGTCGGCGTGTTGCCACGAGAACGGGAGCGTGATCAGGCCGATCACCAGCTGCACCCACAGGATTAGCAGGATCGCGATGTCCGTGCGGTGGCTGGTCAGGCGGATGCGCGGATCGAACACGCGCCGGTACAGCAGCATCGACAGGCCGACGAAGCAGAATGCGCCTGCGATGCCGCCGGCCACCACGGCCAGCATCTGCTTGGTGCCGGCGCTGATGAAGATGCCGTACACCGAGTGCGGCGTGAACAGCCCGACCATGTGGCCGAAGAACAGGAACAGGATGCCGAAGTGGAACAGGTTGCTGCCCCAGCGCAGCAGGCCGGCGCGCAGCAGCTGCGACGAATCGCTTTTCCAGCTGTACTGGTTCTGGTCGAAGCGGATCAGGCTGCCCAGCAGGAACACGGCGAGGCAGACATAGGGATAGACCTGGAAGAGAAAACCGTGGACGCCGTTCATGACGATGCTCCTTGTGGCATGTTGTTCTTGCGTACGATCCGTACCGGCTGCGCCTCGCCGGGCCGGGCCTGGCCCTTGGACGAGCAGCCGTCGAAAACGATGGGTTCGGCCCAGCTGTCGTCGAGCGCCTCCTCGGCCGGCGGCTGGACCGGCCGGGCCTTCTCGCCCGCCAGCTCCAGCAGCGCGCCGAGCACGCTGGCGTAGGCGCTCTCGCGCTGCTGCAGGGCGCCGAAGATGGCGTTGAAGATGTGCGTCATCTCGCCGAGGAAGGCGCGCGCCTCGCGCACCGGCTGGGTCGAGACGAACTCGAGCACCGCGGGAAGATAGTCGGGCAGTTCGCCTTCGGCGAGGATCAGCCCGGCCTTCTCGTAGGTCTGGCCCAGGTCGATCATGGCCGGACCGCGCTCGCGCGAGTCGCCGTGCACATGCTCGAACAGGTGCAGCGAGGTGCCGCGCCCGCGGTCGAAGAGTTCGACGTAGTCGGATTCGGCGTCCAGCGGATCGGCGCCCAACAGGGCGTCGATCAGAGCGGCGAGCTCATCGATGCGCGCCGGCGGCAGCGCGCCTTCGCTGCGCAGCAGCACGCGCATTTCCGGCAGGTGGGCGCGCATCGGCGCGTCGGGGTAGCCGAGCAGCGCGCCGAGCACGCGCAGGCTGGTCGACATGGGACGGGTGGCGTTCAGCGTGAACATGGTCAGATCTCCGCCCGGATCGGGATGGTGCGTTTCTTCTCGCTGCCGAACAGGCTGCCTTCGCTGCTGCCTTCGGAGCAGCCGTTGCCGAAGCTGAAGCCACAGCCGCCGCGCACGTTGAAGGTGTTCTCGGCGTATTCGCGGTGGGTGGTGGGGATCACGAAGCGGTCCTCGTAGTTGGCGATGGCCATCACGTGGTACATCTCCTCCACCTCGGCCTGGGTGATGCCGACCTGCTTGAGCACGGCCTCGTTGATCCGCCCGTCGACGTGCTTCTCGCGCTGGTAGGCGCGCATCGCCAGCATCCGTTCGAGCGAGCGCACGACGGGCGCGGTGTCGCCCGCCGTCAGCAGGTTCGCCAGGTAATTGACCGGGATGCGCAGCTGGCTCACGTCCGGAATCTCGCCGTTGGCGCCGACGTGCCCGGCGTTGGCCGCGGCGCTGATGGGCGACAGCGGCGGCACATACCAGACCATCGGCAGCGTGCGGTACTCGGGGTGCAGCGGCAGCGCCACCTTCCACTGCACCGCCATCTTGTAGACCGGGCTGTTGCGCGCCGCCTCCATCCACTTGTCGGGGATGCCGTCGATCTGCGCCTGGGCGATCACCTTCGGATCGTTCGGGTCGAGGAAGATGTCGAGCTGCGCCTGATAGAGATCACGGTCGTGTTCGACGCTGGCGGCTTCCTGGATGCGGTCGGCGTCGTACAGCAGCACGCCGAGGTAGCGGATGCGCCCGACGCAGGTCTCGCTGCACACGGTCGGCTGGCCGGCCTCGATGCGCGGGTAGCAGAAGATGCACTTCTCGGCCTTGCCGCTCTTCCAGTTGTAGTAGATCTTCTTGTAGGGGCAGCCCGAGACGCACATGCGCCAGCCGCGGCACTTGTCCTGGTCGATCAGCACGATGCCGTCTTCCTCGCGCTTGTAGATCGAGCCCGACGGGCACGAGGCCACGCACGCGGGGTTCAGGCAGTGCTCGCACAGGCGCGGCAGGTACATCATGAAGGTGTTCTCGAACTGGCCGAGCATGTCCTTCTGCATCGCCTCGAAGCCTTCGAGGTTCCTGTCCTTGCTGCGCTTGCTGAATTCGCCCCCGAGGATCTCCTCCCAGTTCGGACCCCAGACGATCTTGTCCATCTGCTTGCCGGTGATCAGGCTGCGCGGGCGGGCGGTCGGCGTGGCCTTCATCTCGGGCGCCGACTGCAGATGCCCGTAGTCGAAGGTGAAGGGTTCGTAGTAGTCGTCGATCTCGGGCAGGTTCGGGTTGGCGAAGATGCGCATCAGCAGCTTCCACTTCGCGCCCTGGCGCGGCTCGATCGTGCCGTTGGCCTTGCGCACCCAGCCGCCGTTCCACTTGTCCTGGTTCTCCCATTCCTTCGGGTAGCCGATGCCGGGCTTGGTCTCGACGTTGTTGAACCAGGCGTACTCCATGCCCGGACGGCTGGTCCAGACGTTCTTGCAGGTGACCGAGCAGGTGTGGCAGCCGATGCACTTGTCGAGGTTGAGCACCATCCCGATCTGGGCGCGGATCTTCATGCGACTTCTCCTTGTGCCTGGACCTTGGCGATGAGTTCGTCGGCGACGGGGGTGTCCAGCCAGTCGACCTTGTTCATCTTGCGGACCACGACGAACTCGTCGCGGTTGGTGCCGATGGTTCCGTAGTAGTTGAAGCCGTAGCTGAACTGCGCGTAGCCGCCGATCATGTGGGTCGGCTTGAGCACGATGCGCGTCACCGAGTTGTGAATGCCGCCGCGCGCGCCGGTGATCTCGGAGCCCGGCGTGTTCACGATCTTCTCCTGGGCGTGGTACATCATCACCATGCCTGGCTTGACGCGCTGGCTCACCACCGCGCGCGCCGCGATGGCGCCGTTGAGGTTGAACAGCTCGATCCAGTCGTTGTCCACGATGCCCGCGCGCTTGGCGTCGTCCTCGCTCAGCCACACGCAGGGCCCGCCGCGGCTGAGCGTCAGCATCAGCAGGTTGTCGGTGTAGGTCGAGTGAATGCCCCACTTCTGGTGCGGCGTGATGAAGTTCAACGCGATCTCGGTGTTGCCGTTGGGCTTGATGCCCTGGATGCCCGAGGTGGTCTTCAGGTCGACCGGCGGGCGGTAGCTGGTGAAGCCCTCGCCGAAGGCGATCATCCACGGGTGGTCCATGTAGAACTGCTGGCGCCCGGTCAGCGTGCGCCAGGGAATCATCTCGTGCACGTTGGTGTAGCCGGCGTTGTACGAGACGGTCTCGCTCTCGATGCCGCTCCAGGTCGGCGAGCTGATGATCTTGCGCGGCTGGGCCTGGATGTCGCGGAAGCGGATCTTCTCGTCCTCGCGGTGGATCGCCAGGTGGGTGTGGTCCAGTCCGGTCTGCTTGCCCAGGGCTTGCCAGGCCTTGACCGCCACATGGCCGTTGGTCTCGGGCGCGAGCTGCAGGATCGTCTCGCAGGCATCGATGTCGGTCTCGATCCGCGGCATGCCGCAGGTCACGCCCTCGGCGGTGACCAGCCCGCTCAGCTCGCCGAGCTGCTTTACCTCGGCCTGGGTGTTCCAGGCGATGCCCTTGCCGCCGTTGCCGACCTTGTTCATCAGCGGGCCGAGCGCGGTGAACCGCTTGTAGGTGTTCGGATAGTCGCGCTCGACGACCAGCATGTTCGGCGCGGTCTTGCCGGGGATCAGCTCGCACTCGCCACGCTTCCAGTCCTTGACGTCGAAGGGCTGCGCCAGCTCCGACGGGCTGTCGTGCATCAGCGGCGACAGCACCAGCTCGCGTTCGACGCCCAGGTGGCCGACGCAGAGCTCGCTGAATTTCTTCGCGAAGCCCTTGTAGATGTCCCAGTCGCTGCGCGATTGCCAGGCCGGGTCGACCGCGGTCGACAGCGGGTGGATGAAGGGGTGCATGTCGCTGGTGTTGAGGTCGTTCTTCTCATACCAGGTGGCCGTGGGCAGCACGATGTCGCTGTACAGGCAGGTGGTGCTCATGCGGAAGTCGAGCGTGACCAGCAGGTCGAGCTTGCCTTCGGGCGCCTTGTCGTGCCATGCCACTTCGGTGGGTTTGGCCTCTTCCGCACCCAGGTCCTTGCCCTGCACGCCGTTGCTCGTGCCCAGCAGGTGCTTGAGGAAGTACTCGTGGCCCTTGCCGCTGGAGCCCAGGATGTTGGAGCGCCACACGAACATGTTGCGCGGCCAGTTGTCCGGATGGTCGGGGTCGGTGCAGCTCAGCTGGAGGCTGCCGTCCTTCAATCCCCGCACGGCGTAGTCCTTGGGGTCCATGCCCGCGGCGGCGGCGTCGCGCACCACCCGCATGGGATGGGTCTGCAGCTGGGGCGCCGACGGCAGCCAGCCCATGCGCTCGGCGCGCACGTTGTAGTCGATCATGCTGCCGCCGTAGAGCTTCTTGTCGGCCAGCGGCGAGAGCACCTCTTCCATGCCCAACTTCTCGTAGCGCCACTGGTCGGTGTGGGCGTAGAAGAAGCTGGTGCTGTTCATCTGCCGCGGCGGGCGGACCCAGTCGAGCGCGAAGGCCAGCGGCGTCCAGCCGGTCTGCGGGCGCAGCTTCTCCTGGCCCACGTAGTGCGCCCAGCCGCCGCCGGACTGGCCGATGCAGCCGCACAGCATCAGCATGTTGATGACGCCGCGGTAGTTCATGTCGCTGTGGTACCAGTGGTTCATCGCGGCGCCGATGATCACCATCGACTTGCCCTGCGTCTTGTGCGCGTTCTCGGCGAACTGCTGGGCCACCGCGATCAGCTGCGCGCGCGGCGTGCCGGTGATGCGCTCCTGCCAGGCCGGCGTGTAGGGCGTGTCGTCATCGAAGTCCTTCGCGGCCATCTCGCCGGCCAGGCCGCGGGCCACGCCGTAGTTCGCCACCTGCAGGTCGAACACGGTCGCGACCAGCGCATCGCGGGCTTCGCCGGCCTTGCCCAGCGAAATGCGCCGGACCGGGACCGTGCGCACCAGCACATCCGTCTGCACATTGTTCGGGAAGTTCTCGCTCGCGATGCCGCCGAAGTACGGGAAGCCGACCTTGGCCGTCTCGCCGCTCGGTGCGTCGCCCTCGAGCACCGAGAGCTGCAGCCGCACTTCCTCGCCGTGGCGCGCCTCCTTGGCTTGCAGGTTCCACTGGCCTTCGTCGGCGCGGCCATCCGGGCCCCAGCGGAAGCCGATCGCCCCGTTCGGCAGCACCACCCGCCCGGCCTCGTCGAAGGCCACGGTCTTCCATTCGGGGTTGTTGGCCTGGCCCAGGTTTCCGTTGAAGTCGGAGGCCCGCAGGTAGCGGTCGGGCACGGTGACGACCTCGCCGCTGGGCAGCGTGTGCTCCTTGAGCATGACCAGCATCGGCATGTCGGTGAAGCGGCGCACGTACTCGTCGAAGTAGGCGCTGCGCTCGCCGCGGTCGGGAAAGTAGAACTCCTTCAGGATCACGTGGCCCATCGCCATCGCGACGGCGGCATCGGTGCCCTGCTTGGGGTTCATCCAGATGTCGGCCAGCTTGGCGACTTCGGAGTAGTCGGGCGTCACCGCCACGGTCTTGGTGCCCTTGTAGCGGACCTCGGTGAAGAAGTGGGCATCGGGCGTGCGCGTCTGCGGCACGTTGGAACCCCAGGCGATGATGAAGCTGGAGTTGAACCAGTCGGCCGATTCCGGCACGTCGGTCTGCTCGCCCCAGACCTGCGGGCTGCTCGGCGGCAGGTCGCAGTACCAGTCGTAGAAGCTCATGCAGACGCCGCCGATCAGGCTCAGGTAGCGGCTGCCCGCCGCATAGCTGACCATCGACATCGCCGGAATCGGTGAGAAGCCGATGATGCGGTCGGGGCCGTGCTTCTTGATCGTGTGGACGTTGGCCGCCGCGACGATCTCGTTGACCTCGTCCCAGCTCGAGCGCACGAAGCCGCCGAGCCCGCGGATCTGCTGGTAGTCGCGCCGCTTCGCGTCGTCCTCGACGATGCTGGCCCAGGCGGCCACCGGCTCGTGCGACAGGCGCGCCTCGCGCCAGCTCTTGAGCAGCCGGCCGCGCACCATCGGGTACTTGACCCGGTTGGCGCTGTAGAGGTACCAGCTGTAGCTGGCGCCGCGCGCGCAGCCGCGCGGTTCGTGGTTGGGCATGTCCCAGCGGGTGCGCGGATAGTCGGTCTGCTGGGTCTCCCAGGTCACGATGCCGCCCTTGACGTAGATCTTCCAGGAGCAGGACCCGGTGCAGTTCACGCCGTGCGTGCTGCGCACGATCTTGTCGTGCGCCCAGCGGTTGCGGTAGGCGTCCTCCCAGGTGCGGTCTTCGCCCGTGGTCACGCCGTGGGCGCCCGAGAACGCCTCACGCGGGCTCGAGAAATAGGTCAGTCGATCCAGAAAATGGCTCATGGAGAGTCTCCGTAAATTCGCGGGTGGGTGTGCGGCTCAGGGGTTCTTCACGTACGCGTTCTTGCGCAGGTAGAACCACCAGTTGAGAACCAGGCACAGCGCATAGAACACGGCAAAGCCGTACATGGCGTATTGCGGCGTGGCGGCCTTGATCTGCGCGCCGATGACCACCGGCGCGATGAAGGCGCCGTACGCGGCCACCGCCGAGGTCCAGCCCAGCACCGGGCCGGCCTGCTGGCGGTCGAAGATCACGCCGATGGTGCGGAAGGTGCTGCCGTTGCCGATGCCGCTGGCGGTGAACAGCAGCACGAAGAGCGCCATGAACGGCAGGAAGTACTGCTCGGGCGTGGCCGACTGGTAGGCCAGCAGCATCACGTAGCCCACCGCCACCGACGCCACCACCATCACCGCGGAGATGATCTGCGTGACGATCGAGCCGCCGAAGCGGTCGGAGATCCAGCCGCCGATCGGGCGCACGCCGGCGCCGACGAAGGGGCCGATCCAGGCGTAGGTGAGCGCCGAGGGCGCGTTCGGGTTCTTCAGCGTGTGCTGCAGCACGCCGGCCGCATCGGGCACGTGGCTGATGCCGAAGATCACCGTGATGGCCAGCGGCAGCGCCATCGAGAAACCGATGAAGGAGCCGAAGGTGACCATGTAGAGCAGCGTGAGCGCCCAGGTGTGCCTGTTCCTGAAGATGGCGAACTGCGCGGCGATGTTGTCCTTCATGGTGCCGAAGGCCGTGAGCTTCATCACGCCCAGGGTGCCGACGATGATCAGCGGCATCGCCACCCACATGTTCAGCAGCCCCAGGCCGGTCGGCGCGGGCAGGTACAGGTACAGGCCCAGGCCCGCGGGCAGGAACGACAGCGTGTAGAGCCAGATGATCTTGAGGAACGCCGCGATCGTGCCCCCGGTGTTCGGCGACACGTTCTTGAGGTTGTTCATCCCGAACCAGCACAGCGCCGACAGCGGCACCAGGGACAGCAGCCAGGCGAAGCCGGCGTTCTGGATGTAGGTCGGCGTGCCGGCCAGGATCTTCCCGAGGATCCAGCCGCTGTCCTTCACCAGCGTCATGGGCTCGCCGCCGAAGCTGCCGAACAGGCCCACCGTCATCACCAGCGGGATGACGATCTGCATCGTGGTGACGCCGAAATTGCCGAGGCCGGCGTTCAGGCCGAGCGCGGTTCCCTGCAGCCGCTTGGGGAAGAAGGTGCTGATGTTGGACATCGAGCTGGCGAAGTTGCCGCCGCCCACGCCCGACCACAGCGCCATCAGCTGGAAGGACCACAGCGGCCAGTCCTTGTGCTGCAGCACGATGCCGGTCCCGAGTGCCGGGGCCAGCAGCATCGCGGTGGTCAGGAAGATCGTGTTGCGGCCACCGGCCAGGCGGATCAGGAACGAGGCCGGGATGCGCATCGTGGCGCCGGCCAGGCCCGCGATGGCCGTGAGCGAGAACAGCTCGGCCTGGCTGAACGGAAAGCCCAGGTTCAGCATCTGCACCGTGATGATTCCCCACATGCCCCAGATCGCGAAGCCGCACAGCAGGGCGGGCACCGAGATCCAGAGGTTGCGGTAGGCGATCCGCCTGCCGGAGGATTCCCAGAACGCCTCGTCTTCAGGGCGCCAGTCGGAGATGTCGGCGCCGCTGGCGGATGCGGGTGCGGGAGATGCCGCGCGAAGGGATTCGGTCATGTCAGTCCTTGCAGGGTCGGATGTCTGGCTAGCCACCGAGGTTGAACGCGGGGGCGTTGCGGCCCATGACTTCGGTGCGGCGCACTTCGGTCCAGTACATCCAGATGAGCGACACCCAGACCACGCCGTACATGAGCATGAAAGCGCTGGAGCGGATGCCGGTGAGGTCCATCAGCACGCCGAACAGGATCGGCAGCACGAAGCCGCCCATGCCGCCGGCCAGGCCGACGATGCCGCTGACGGTGCCGATGTTCTCGGGGTAGTCGTCGCTGATGTACTTGAAGACGCTGGCCTTGCCGAATGCGAAGGCGATGCCCAGCAGGAACATCAGGGCGGTGAAGGCATAGACGTTCAGCCCGAGGTGGAAGCTCCTGGGGCCATTGACGGTGAGCACCGTGAAGTCGGTCTGCGGGTACGACAGCAGGAACAGGCAGATCCAGCTGACCCACAGCACCCACCAGGTCACGCTGTGCGCGCCGTACTTGTCGGACAGCCAGCCGCCGCCGGCGCGCAGCACGCCGCCGGGCAGCGAGAAGCAGGCGGCCAGCAAGGCGGCGGCGCGAATGTCCAGGCCGAACTCGCCGACGTAGTACTGCACCATCCACAGCGACAGCGCGACGTAGCCGCCGAACACGATGCTGTAGTACTGGCAGTACTTCAGCACCTTCGGCTCCTTCAGCATCTTCAGCTGGTCGGCGAACTTCGTGTTCGAGGGCACCCGATGCGCCGGGTCGCTGGCGCTGAACATCCAGAACAGCACCAGGGTGCCCAGCATGATGGCCGCGTAGGCCATCGGAACCATGGTCCAGCCGAAGGCCACCATGAGCGCCGGTGCGACGAACTTGTTGACGGCAGCGCCTGAGTTGCCCGCACCGTACACGCCCATCGCGAAGCCCTGGCGGTTGCGAGGAAACCAGCGCGCGACGTAGGGCGTGCCGACCGAGAAGGAACCGCCGGCCAGGCCGACGAACAGGCCGATGACCAGGAAGTGCCAATACTCGGTGGCGTAGCTCATCAGCCAGATGGCCGGCACGGTGACCGCCATCAGCACGGCCATCACGATGCGGCCGCCGTATCTGTCGGTCCAGATGCCCAGCGGCACGCGGATCAGCGAGCCCGTGAGCACCGGCATGGCCGTCAGCAGGCCGAACTCGGTGGCGTTCAGGCCCAGCATCTTCTTGATCGGGATGCCGATCACGCCGAACATCATCCACACCATGAAACACACGGTGAAGGCCAGCGTGCTGACCAGCAGCACCGCGAGTCCTTGGCTCTTTTTCGTCATCCTGCAGTCCGCTCATCAGTCATGAACCGACTGTAGGAATTCGGCGCCCGTCGCGGCATCCTTCGGGAGGAGGGCCGGCCGACGGCAGAGGAACGATGGGCGCGCGGCCGGCATCGTCCTGAAGAACTACGCGCGCGAAAAAAGAGCGCGCGCTTGCGCTGGATCAACCCAGGTTGTGCTCGCTTGCGATCACGGCGGCGTGCACCCGCGAGCTCACGCCGAGCTTGCGCAGGATGTGCTGCACGTGGATCTTCACCGTGGTCTCGGCGATGCCGAGCGATCGCGCGATCTCCTTGTTGGCCCCGCCGCGGGCGATGCCCTGGAGAATTTCCTGCTCGCGCGGAGACAGCAGATCGAGCCTGGAGCCCGCCGAGGCCGGCGGTTCGGGCGGCTGCGCAGCGGGTGCCGCCGCGTCGCGGTAGGCGGCCACCAGCTTGCCCGTCATCTCCTCGGAGACCACGTTCTCGCCGCGCACGGCCCGCCGGATCGCCTTCGACAGCGCATCCCCCTCGATGGTCTTGAGCAGGTAGCCGCAGGCGCCGCCGCGCAGTGCGGCCGAGAGGTCGCGCTCGTCTTCGCTGACCGTCAGCATCAGCACGCGCGCGGCCGGAGCCACCTCGTGCAGCGCCGGCAGGGCGTCGACGCCATGGACGCCCGGCAGATGGTTGTCGAGCAGGATCACGTCGGGCTGCAGCTCCCCGGCGCGGCGCTGGGCTTCGCCGGCATCGCCGGCGTCGCCGACCACCTCGAACTGCGGATCGCGCTGCAGCAGGGCCGTCAGGCCGCGCCGGAACAGCGTGTGGTCGTCGACCACGAGGATTCGGATGCGGGGGGTGGAATCGGTCATGGCAGGGCGGCAGCGAATGGTGGGGTGGAGGGCAACACGGGCGGAGTCTCCGGTGTCGCGGTCCGAATCGCCGGAAGAGTCAGGATGACGGACGTGCCGGAATGCGGCGTCGATCGCACCTCGAGTGCGGCATCCAGCCGCGCGGCGCGCTCGGCCATGATGTCGAGCCCGACGTGGGTTTCGTCCAGCCGGCCGGCAAGGCGGTCGAAGCCGACGCCGTCGTCGCGCACCTCGAAGCGCCAGCGCGGCTGCTGCTGCACGTCCAGCCAGACCCGCGTCGCGCCCGCATGCTTGCGCACGTTCGAGAGCGCTTCCTGCACGATGTGCAGCACCTGGATCTGGATGTCGGGCGCCAGCGGCATGCCATGGCCCTGCATCCGCAGCGTCGCCTGGACGCCGGTCTGGTGCTCGAACTTGCGCAGGGTCGTGAGCAGCGCGGGTTCGATGTCCTCGTCATTGGCCCGCGTGCGGAAGTGGAGCAGCAGTTCGCGCACGTCGCCGTAGCTCTCGCGCACGCCGAGGCCGATCTCCCCGAGCACGTGCTGGGCCTGGGCGGCGTTGCCCGCGTCGAGCGCATCCTGCATGAGCTGAACCTGGATCTTCAGGAACGCCAGCGACTGGGCGATGGAGTCGTGCAGTTCGGACGCCAGCAGGCTGCGCTCCTGCGAGACGGCTTCCTCGCGCTCCAATGCGCTGAGGCGCAAGCTCTCCATGGCGCCGGCCAGATGCACCGTCATGGCTTCCAGCAGCGATCGCTCGGCATCGGTGATGCCGACTTGCGCGTGGAAGAACAGGTCCACCTCGCCCATCAGGCGATCGTGCAGCCGGATCGGGATCGACACCACGGTCTCGAAGCCGGCCTGCGCGCAGTTGCGCATGCGCGCCGGTTGCATCGACCGGATCGGGATCACCCGCGCGCCGTGCGGTGCCTGCGGTGAGCCGCAGTGGCAGTCCCCGGCCATCAGGCAGTGCTCCGCCTCGACCATCGATTCGGGCAGACCTTGAGAGGAAAGCATCAGGTAGCGCCGGTTGGTCTGGTCCGACCAGCGCAGCGCGACCCCGTCGGCGTGCGCGATGCCGGCGATGCTGCGGGTGAAGCCCTGCGCCAGCGCCTCGAGCGTGGTGGCCTGGCTCGCCAGCTTGGTAACCTCGTACAGGCTCTCGAGCCGGCCGCGTTTCTCCTCGAGTTCGGCAGTCTTCTCGCGCACCCGGGCTTCCAGGTTGCGGTACATCGCCTGCAACTGGCTCGCCATGCTGTTGAAGCCCTCGGCCAGGGTGCCGAATTCGTCGTGGGTCTCGCATTCGACGCGCGCGTCCATGTTGCCGGCCTGCACGCTGCAGATCGCCCGGTAGAGCAGGCCGACCGGTTCCAGCACGAACAGGTAGCCGGTGAACAGGAGCGCCGCGGTGCCGACGAGCGCCAGCCCCATCATGGCGATCTGCAGCAGATACATCAGCGCGGTCCAGCGCGCCATGTGCGCCTCGATGCCCCGCACGAACACGTCGATGTGGCGCACGAACACCGAGGCCGCGTCGGCGTCCGCCGCGACGGACGTGGGACCCTGCGGCTCGTGCGGCGCCGCGAGCCGCTCGCGCAACGCCGCCCATTCCTGCTCGACCACGGCGAAGCTGCTGCGCACGCCTGCATCCCAGGGCACGAACAAGGGCCGCTCGGGGTCGCCGTCGCGCAGCAGTTGCACGCTGCGTTCGAATTCCGCCACCTGCCGCGGCAGGTCTTGCGTCTGTCCGGTGCCAGCCGCCAGCAGCATGCGGTAGGTCTGCATGCGCATGCGGCCGGCTTCGTTGACGGCCGCGGCGCCGCCTTCGAGCTGCACCGACATCCAGACCAGCGCGGCGATGGCGCCCAGCGACAACGCGAGGAACGGCGCGGCCACCAGCATCAGCTTGAGGCCGAGCGGCCAGCGTCGCCAGCGTGGAACTTTCGGCATCATGCGGCGAAACGGCAGGGCGCCACGCGGCACGGCGCACGGCGGCGGGGAGACGAGCGCGAAGTGAATGACATGGTGTGAGCTCGCGGGGGAGGACGCGGCGTTGGCGCCGCGCGTTCAGCGTTCACGGTAGCAGTCGCGGCGAACGTCTTGTTGATGCATCGCAAGCGAATGCCGATTCGATGCGAAATTCGATCGAACGAACACCCTCGGCCTCGGGTGGCCTTGGAAGAACCCGCAGAAGCCGGCCCGGGAGGCCGGCTTCGCGATGCCGACCCTCCACGCGGCCAACCATCCGAAAGACCCGCAAATTGCGTGGGTCTTTTGACTTTGGCAACCCGGAAATTTCCTGCAAAATAGCACGACCGTTCGTTTTATTCCAATTCCCCCCGATGCCCGACACCGCCGCTCCTGCCAAGCCCGTCCGCGCGCCCGCGAAAGGCCAGCAGACCAAGGCCGTCATCATTGACGCAGCCCTGAACCTGGCCGCCCAGATCGGCCTCGAAGGCCTGTCGATCGGCGCGCTGGCCGACGTCACCCAGATGAGCAAGTCGGGCGTCTTCGCCCATTTCGGCTCGCGCGAAGAGTTGCAGATCTCCGTGATCCGCGAGTACCACGCGCGCTTCGAGCAGGAAGTCTTCTACCCGGCGCTCAAGGCCGCGCGCGGCCTGCCGCGCCTGCGCGCGATGTTCGCCAACTGGATGAAGCGCACCTCGACCGAGATCGATTCGGGCTGCATCTACATCAGCGGCGCCGTCGAATTCGACGACCGCACCGGCCCCGTGCGCGACGCGCTGGCCGACTCGGTCAAGACCTGGCTGGCGGCGATGTACCGCGCCGTGGTGCAGGCCAAGGCCGAAGGCCATCTGCGCGAGGATGCCGACGAGAAGCAGATCGCGTTCGAGATCCACGCGCTGATCCTGGCGCTGCACTACGAGGCCCGCTTCCTGCGCTCGCCCGACTCGCTGGCTCGCGCCAACGTGGGCTTCGACAACATCCTGCGCCGCAGCGGCGCGACCGACATGCAGCCCGCCGCCGGCAGCCCGGCGCCACGGCGGCTCAAGGCCGCGCGCTGAACGCGCACGGTTCGATTCCCTTCGTTTTCTTCCTTTCCACTTGCCCTCCGGAGACCTTTCCATGCCCGCCTACACCCCGCCTCTGCGCGACATGCAGTTCGTGATGCACGAAGTGTTCAACATCACCGAGGAACTCAAGGCGCTGCCCAAGCACGCCGAGGTCGACGCCGACACCATCAACGCGATCCTCGAGGAAGGCGGGAAGTTCGCCTCCGAGGTCACCTTTCCGCTCAATATCAGCGGCGACGAGGAAGGCTGCGTGCTCGACAAGAGCACGCACGAGGTGAAGACGCCCCAGGGCTTCAAGGATGCCTACGCGAAGTTCGTCGAAGGCGGCTGGGCGGCGCTCTCCTGCGACCCGGCCTATGGCGGCCAGGGCCTGCCCTATGTCGTGAACCAGTGCGTCTACGAGATGCTCAACTCGGCCAACCAGGCCTGGACCATGTACCCGGGGCTGTCGCACGGCGCCTACGAGGCGCTCGCGGCGCACGGCACCGACGAACAGAAGAAGACCTACCTGCCCAAGCTCACGAGCGGCGAGTGGACCGGCACCATGTGCCTGACCGAGCCGCATTGCGGCACCGACCTCGGCCTGCTGCGCACCAAGGCCGAGCCGCAGGCCGACGGCAGCTACAAGATCACCGGCAACAAGATCTTCATCTCGGCCGGCGAGCACGACATGGCCGACAACATCATCCACCTGGTGTTGGCCCGCCTGCCGGACGCGCCCAAGGGCAGCAAGGGCATCAGCCTGTTCGTGGTGCCCAAGTTCAACGTCAAGGCCGACGGCTCGCTGGGCAGCCGCAACGGCATCTACTGCGGCGGCCTCGAGCACAAGATGGGCATCCACGGCAACGCCACCGCGCAGATCGTGATCGAAGGCGCCACCGGCACGATGGTCGGCCAGCCCAACAAGGGCCTGGCGGCGATGTTCGTGATGATGAACGCCGCCCGCCTGGGCGTCGGCAACCAGTCGCTCGGCCTGACCGAAGTGGCTTTCCAGAATGCGCTGGCCTACGCCAAGGACCGCACGCAGATGCGCTCGCTGTCGGGCGTCAAGGCCAAGGACAAGGACGCCGATCCGATCATCGTCCACCCCGACGTGCGCAAGATGCTGATGACCGCCAAGGCCTACGCCGAGGGCGGCCGCGCGATGGCGATCTACTGCACGCTGCTGCTCGACAAGGAGCACAACCACCCCGACGAGAAGGTGCGCAAGGACGCGGGCGAGATCGTC
Source organism: Variovorax sp. P1_G12 (assembly GCF_056405555.1). Taxonomy (NCBI): domain Bacteria; kingdom Pseudomonadati; phylum Pseudomonadota; class Betaproteobacteria; order Burkholderiales; family Comamonadaceae; genus Variovorax; species Variovorax sp. P1_G12. The sequence goes on from NZ_JBFUBW010000025.1 coordinate 102,666, forward strand.
GCGCTGCTGACGCCGATCGTGAAGTCCTTCCTGACCGACAACGGCCACACCGCGACCAACGCCTGCATGCAGGTTTTCGGCGGCCACGGCTTCATCAAGGAATGGGGCATGGAGCAGTTCGTGCGCGACAACCGCATCAACATGATCTACGAAGGCACCAACACCATCCAGTCGCTGGACCTGCTGGGCCGCAAGGTGCTGGGCAACAACGGCGCGACGCTGAAGAAGTTCGGCAAGCTGGTGGGCAAGCTGGTGGAGGAAGAGGGCGTCAACGAGAAGATGAGCGAATTCATCACGCCGGTGGCGGTGCTGGGCGACCAGCTCACCAAGTTCACGACCGAGATCGGCTTCAAGGGCTTCCAGAACCCCGACGAAGTCGGCGCCGCCGCGGTGGACTACCTGCGGGTCGCCGGCCACTTCGTGTTCGGCTACATGTTCGCGCTGATGGCGCGCACCGCGCTGCGGCAGATCGCGGCCGGCAACACCGACCCGTTCTACGTCGCCAAGCTGCAGACCGCGCGCTTCTACTTCGCCAAGCTGTTCCCCGAGACCGCGACGCTGATGCGCACCGCGCGCGCCGGCAGCGCCCCGTTGATGAACACCGACGCCGCGCTGGCATAAATATGCTCACCCCCGAATCTCCGCGCACTTCGTGTCGCTTCGGATTCCCCCTCAAGGGGGCACTGCCTGCGGCCCGGCAAAGCCGGTTCCGCGGCAGTTCCCGAACGGGCTTCGCTGCGCTTGCCGCAGTGCTTGTATTGGCAAGCGGCAGCGCCTTTGCCCAGATGAGCCCCGTGGGTGTCTGGCGCAGCATCGACGACAAGACCGGCGAGTCCAAAGCCGAGATCCGCATCGCCGAGTCGGGCGGCGCGCTGGCCGGCCGCATCGAGAAGTCGCTGAAGAAGGATGCCAAGGCCGATGCGGTGTGCGAGGAGTGCACCGACGAGCGCAAAGGCAAGTCGATCACGGGGCTGGAGATCATCCGCGGCGGCAAGAAGGCCGAGGGCAAGGACGTCTGGGAAGGCGGCAAGATCCTCGACCCCGAGAACGGCAAGGAATACCGCGCCAGCTTCACGCCCATCGACGGCGGCAAAAAGCTCGAAGTGCGCGGCTACCTCGGGCCCTTCTGGCGCACCCAAACCTGGAACCGCATTCAATAGCCCACCCCCGAATGCTGCTCACTTCGTGTAGCAGCCTCCCCCTCAAGGGGGCAACACCGGTGGCCCGGCAAAGCCGGTTCCACGGTGTTTCCCGAACAGAATCAGAACTTCGAAAGCAAGTTATGTCCAGATTCCAAGTGAAAAAGGTCGCCGTGCTCGGCGCCGGAGTGATGGGCGCGCAGATCGCCGCGCATCTCGTCAACGTGCGCGTGCCGGTCGTGCTGTTCGATCTTCCTGCAAAGGAAGGCCCGAAGAACGGCATCGTCACGCGCGCCATCGACAACCTCAAGAAGCTCAAGCCCGCGCCGCTGGCCGACGTGGCCGATGCTGTGCTGATCGAGCAGGCCAACTACGAAGACGACCTGACCAAGCTCGGCGAATGCGACCTGGTGATCGAGGCGATCGCCGAGCGCATGGACTGGAAGCTCGATCTCTACAGGAAGATCGCGCCGCATGTCGCGAAGCATGCCATCCTGGCCTCGAACACCTCGGGCCTGTCGATCACCAAGCTCAGCGAGGCCCTGCCCGAGGCGCTCAAGCCGCGCTTCTGCGGCATCCACTTCTTCAATCCGCCGCGCTACATGTTCCTGGTCGAGCTGATCAACACGCCGACCACCGAACCCGAAGTGCTGGACCAGCTCGAGACCTTCGTCACCAGCGCGCTCGGCAAGGGCGTGGTGCGCGCGCACGACACGCCCAACTTCATCGCCAACCGGGTCGGCATCGCCGGCATGCTGGCGACCCTGAAGGAAGTCGAGAAGTTCGGCCTCACGCCCGACGTGGTCGACGACCTCACGGGCAAGAAGCTGGGCCGCGCGAGCTCGGGCACCTTCCGCACCGCCGACGTGGTGGGCCTCGACACGATGGCCCACGTGGTCAAGACGCTGCAGGACAACCTCGACGAGAAGAGCGATCCGTTCTACCCCAACTTCGCGACGCCGCCGGTGCTGGCCAAGCTGCTCGAACTGGGCAACCTGGGCCAGAAGACCAAGGCCGGCTTCTTCAAGAAGGCCGGGCGCGACATCCTGCGCTTCGACCTGGCCAAGGGTGACTACGTGCCCTCGGGCGACAAGGCCGACGAGGTCTACGGCCGCATGCTCAAGAAGCCCGCGGCGCAGCGCCTGAAGCTTTTGCGCGAGAGCGAAGGCGCGCAGGGCCAGTTCCTGTGGGCCATCCTGCGCGACAGCTTTCACTATGCCGCCGTGCATCTGGCGACCATCGCCGAGAGCGCGCGCGACATCGACTTCGCGATGCGCTGGGGCTTCGGCATGAAGCAGGGTCCGTTCGAGCTGTGGCAGGAAGCAGGCTGGACGCAGGTCGCCAAGTGGATCCAGGAAGACATTGATGCGGGCAAGGCGCTGTCGAGCGCGCCGCTGCCGAAGTGGGTGTTCGAAGGGCCGGTGGCCGAAGCCGGCGGCGTCCATACGCCCGCAGGCTCATGGAGCGCTTCGAAGAACGGCTTCGTGGCCGCCCGCAAGCTGCCGGTGCATGAACGCCAGCTCTTCCCCGAAAGCGTGCTCGGCGCCGATGCACCCGACGCCAGCCAGGCCGGCACCACGATCCAGGACGAAGGCGACGTGCGCCTCTGGACGCTCGACGGCGAGGTGCTGATCGCCAGCATCCACTCGAAGATGCATGCCATCAGCCCCGATGTCGCCGAAGCGCTGGCGGCCGGCGTCGAGCTGGCCGAGCGCGACTACAAGGCGCTGGTGATCTGGTCGCCCGACGAGATGTTCTCGGTCGGCGCCGACCTGCAGGCGATGCTGCCGGCCTTCGTGGTCGCGGGCATCGGCGCGGTCGAAGGCGCGGAGCAGGAATTGCAGAACGTCATGCTCAAGATCCGCTACGCCAGCGTGCCGGTGGTGTCGGCCGTGCGCGGCATGGCGCTCGGCGGCGGCTGCGAACTCGCGGTGCATTCGGCGAAGCGCGTCGCGGCGATGGAAAGCTACATCGGCCTGGTCGAAGTCGGCGTGGGCCTGATCCCGGGCGCCGGCGGCCTGACCTACATCGCGCGCCGCGCGGCCGAGAACGCCGCCGCATCGACCGGCAACGACCTGCTGCCTTTCCTGACCGAAGGCTTCACCGCCGCGGCCATGGCCAAGGTCGGCACCAGCGCGCTCGAATCGAAGAAGCTCGGCTACCTGCTCGACAGCGACGTCATCGTGCCGAACAAGGACGAGCTGTTGTACGTGGCACTGCAGCAGGCCAAGGCGATGGCCGACGCCGGCTGGCGCCCGCCGCTGCGCCGCATGTTCAAGGTCGCGGGCCGCAGCGGCGCCGCCACCATCAAGGGCCAGCTGGTCAACATGCGCGACGGCGGCTTCATCAGCGCCCACGACTTCCACATCGCGAGCCTGATCGCCGAAGTGGTCACCGGCGGCGACGTCGATGCCGGCTCGCTGGTGACCGAGGAGTATTTGATGACGCTCGAGCGCAAGGCCTTCTGCTCGCTCATCGTGCATCCCAAGACGCAGGAACGCATCATGGGCATGCTCAGCACCGGCAAGCCGGTGAGGAACTAGCCCACCCCCAAGGCTTCGCGCACTTCGTGTCGCGCGCGCCCACCCCCTTCCAGGGGGCAACACCAGCGGCCCGGCAAAGCCGGTTCCTCGGTGTTCCCCGAACAGAGATTTCAGGAGCTCCTCATGAAACAGATTCAAGATGCCTACATCGTCTCCGCCACGCGCACGCCGATCGGCAAGTCGCACCGCGGCTTCTTCCGCAACTACCGCCCCGACGACCTGCTCGCGACCACGCTGAAGGCGGCGCTGGCGGCCGTGCCCGGGCTCGACCCGAAGGCCATCGAGGACATCATCTGCGGCTGCGCGATCCCCGAATCGCAGCAGGGCCTCAACGTGGCGCGCATCGGCGCGGTGCTCGCCGGCCTGCCCCACAGCATCGGCGGCATCACGGTCAATCGCTTCTGCGCTTCCGGGCTGTCGGCGGTGCAGATGGCGGCCGACCGCATCCGCGTCGGCGAGGCCGAGGTGATGATCGCGGCCGGTGTCGAGAGCATGAGCATGGTGCCGATGATGGGCAACTCGCCGTCGCTGTCGCCCTCGATCTTCGAGCGCGAAGGCGACGTCGGCATTGCCTACGGCATGGGCCTCACGGCCGAGAAGGTGGCGCAGCAGTGGAAGGTGAGCCGCGAGGCGCAGGACGCTTTTGCGCTCGAGTCGCACCGCCGCGCGCTGGCCGCGCAGCAGGCCGGCGAGTTCGCCGACGAGATCACGCCGATCGAAGTCACCGACCGCACGCCCGACCTCGCCACCGGCGAATCGAAGGCGAAGAGCCGCATCGTGAGCCTCGACGAGGGCGCGCGCCCCGACACCACGCTCGAAGGGCTGGCCAAGCTGCGCACTGTGTTCGCCGCGCGCGGCTCGGTCACGGCCGGCAACAGCTCGCAGACCTCCGACGGCGCCGGCGCGCTGATCATCGCCAGCGAGAAGGCCTGCAAGCAGTACGACTTGAAGCCGCTGGCGCGCTTCGTGAGCTTTGCCAGCAAGGGCGTGCCGCCGCACATCATGGGCATCGGCCCGATCGAGGCGATTCCCGCGGCACTGCGCTATGCCGGGCTGACGCAGGACGCCATCGACTGGTTCGAGCTCAACGAAGCCTTCGCGGCGCAGTCGCTGGCGGTGATCAACACCCTGGGCCTGGATCCGGCCAAGGTCAACCCGATGGGCGGCGCGATCGCGCTGGGCCATCCGCTCGGCGCGACGGGCGCCATTCGCTCGGCGACCGTCATCCACGCACTGCAGCGCAAGAAGCTCAAGTACGGCATGGTCACGATGTGCGTCGGCATGGGGCAGGGCGCGGCGGGGATCTTCGAGCGCGTCTAGGCCATCAGGGTTTGTGACCATGCGCAGGCGTCTCCGATACGACTGCACGACTTGCCGACACGGAGGCACACTGCGACCATGAAACGACACCCTCTCGACCAGGCCCTCGATCTCGCGCACAGCGACCTCCAGGCCGGCCACTTCTTCGGCGCCACGAGTCCGGACTACTGGAACATGGTCGGCCCCTTCGGCGGCATGACCGCGGCGGTGATGCTGCAGGCGGTGCTGCGGCATCCGGACCTGCTCGGCGAGCCGGTGGCGGCCACGGTGAACTTCGCGGCAGCCCTCGGCGAAGGCGCCTTCGAGGTGCTCGCCGTGCCGGTTCGCACCAACCGCTCGACGCAGCACTGGACGATCCAGATGTCGCAGACCGGCGCCGACGGCAAGCTGCACGTGACCACCACGGGCACGGCGGTCACGGCGCTGCGGCGCGAGACCTGGGGCGCCAACGACTTTCCGATGCCCGAGGCGCCGCCGCCTTCGGCGGTCGAGCCCATGCAAATCGGCCCGAAGGGCGTGGAATGGGTCCGGCATTACGAGATGCGGCCGATCATCGGCTCGATCCCGAGCCGTTGGGACGGCAGCGGCGAAGCCAGCGAGACGCGCATGTGGCTGCGCGACGCCGAGCCGCGGCCGCTGGATTTCGCCGCGCTCATGGCGCTCAGCGACACCTTCTACCCGCGGGTCTGGCTGCGGCGCGCCACGCCGGTGCCGATCGGCACGGTGTCGCTCACGACCTACTTTCATACCGACGCCGCGCTGCTGGCCGAAGTGGGCACCGGCTACCTGCTGGGCCGGGCCACCGGGCAGCAGTTCCGCAATGGATACTTCGACCAGGCTGCGCAGCTCTGGAGCGAGGCGGGCGCCCTGCTGGCGACCAGCAGCCAGATCGTCTACTTCAAGGAATAGACATGGCCCCCACGCACCGTCACTTCGTGTACTCACTGCCCCCCGAGGGGGCTGCGGGCCGCCTTGGGGCGGCCCGGCGCCGGCCCGCTGCCGCGACAATGAGGGGCAGCGCAAGGAGACCCGCATGACGACGACGAAATCCGTCGACTTCTATTTCGATTTCGGCAGCCCCGCCGCCTATCTGGCCTATACCCAGCTGCCGCACCTGTGCGCGGACACCGGCGCGGCGCTGGTCTGGAAGCCGATGCTGCTGGGCGGCGTGTTCCAGGCCACCGGCAACCATTCGCCGGCCGAGATCCCGGCCAAGAGGCCTTACCTCAACGAAGACCTGAAGCGTCACGCGCGCCGCTATGGGGTGCCTTTCCAGCACAACCCCCATTTCCCGATCAACACGCTGCTGCTGATGCGCGGCGCCACCGGCCTGCAGATGCGCGAGCCCGACCGCTTCCGCGCCTATGTCGACGCGGTGTTCCACGCGATGTGGGTCGAGCCGCGCAACCTCAACGAGCCGGCCACCGTCGGCGCCGTGCTGCAGGAAGCCGGATTCGACGCAGCGCAGTTGCTTGCGCTCGCCAACACGCAGGAAGTCAAGGACCAGCTCAAGGCCGCTACCCAGGAAGCGGTGCAGCGCGGCGTGTTCGGCGCGCCGACGATGTTCGTCGGCGGCCAGATGTTCTGGGGCCAGGACCGGCTCGAGTTCGTCCGCGAGGCGCTTAGCGCCTGACCGACCATTCATTTTTTTCAAGGACCTCCCATGAGCGACATCCTCGTCCACACCGAAGCCGGTGTGATGACCCTGACCTTCAACCGCCTCGACAAGAAGAACTCGATCACCGGCGCGATGTACGGCGAGCTGGCCGACGCGCTGGCGAATGCCGAGCAGGACGGCGCCGTGCGCGCCGTGCTGATCCAGGGCGACGCCACGATCTTCAGTGCCGGCAACGACATCGGCGACTTCCTCAACAAGCCGCCGTCGACCGAAGAGTCGCCGGTGTTCCGCTTCCTGCGCGGCATCGCCAGTTTCCCGAAGCCGATCGTGGCGGCGGTCTGCGGTCCGGCGGTGGGCATCGGCACCACGCTGCTGTTCCATTGCGACCTGGTCTACGCGGGCGACAACGCGGCTTTCTCGATGCCCTTCGTCAATCTAGGCCTCTGCCCCGAAGCCGCGTCGAGCCTGCTGGTGCCGCAGATGTTCGGCTACCACCGCGCGGCCGAGGCGCTGCTGCTGGGCGAGCCCTTCATGGCCGAGGCGGCGCTGGAGGTGGGCCTGGTCAATCGCGTCGTACCGCCGACCGAGGCCAATGCCATCGCCCAGGCGCAGGCCCGCAAGCTCGCGGCCAAGCCGCTGAGCGCCCTGATCGAGACCAAGCGCCTGATGAAGAAGTCGCAGCAGCCGGTGGTGCTGGAGCGCATGGCTGAAGAGGGCCAGAGCTTCGGCCGCATGCTGCGCGAGCCGGCGGCGCGCGAGGCCTTCACGGCTTTCATGGAAAAGCGCAAGCCGGACTTTTCGAACATTTGATCTCCCCCAGGTTGCCCCGCACTTCGTGTCGGGGCGCCCACCCCCTCTCCGGGGGCAACACCAGCGGCCCGGCGAAGCCGGTTCCGCGGCGTTTCGCCAACGGGCCTGGCTGCGCCGGCCGAGGGAACACCGTCGCCTTCGCTGTGTTTGTTCTTCGGCTGCGCGCAGCGCGCCTGTTGGTGGGCAGTCGCGGAACCGGCTTCGCCGGGCCGCTGACTGCGCCCCCGGTAGGGGGTGGGCGGGCTACACGAAGTGAGCCCAACCTGGGGGCGAGCTTATGCTTTCTCGATGGGGCGGGGCCGCCCGCTGTCGTCGATCGCGACGTAGGTGAAGGTGGCTTCGGTCACCTTGATGTACTCGCCCTGGGACTTGAAGCGCTCGGCGAACACCTCCACCTTGACGGTGACCGAGGTGCGCCCGATGCGCTCCAGTTTCGAGTAGAACGACAGGATGTCGCCCAGCCGCACCGGCTGCTTGAAGATGAATTCGTTGACCGCGACGGTGGCCATCCGGCCCTTGGCGTAGCGCGCCGGGATCACCGAGCCGGCCAGGTCGCACTGCGCCATCACCCAGCCGCCGAAGATGTCGCCGTTGGCGTTGCAGTCGGCCGGCATCGGGATGACCTTGAGCACCAGCTCCATGTCGGCCGGGAGGCTTTTGAGCTTGGCGGTGAGGTTGGCGCTGGATTTGGCGGACATGGGCACAATCTGGGGTGGGTCGACCGACCCCTCTGAAAACAACAGCCACGATTGTCCCCCCATGCGCCGCAGCGGCGAAGCACTTTCCTCCCCCCACCACCCCGCCTCGGCGGGCACGCCCGCCCGCAGCGACCGTTCCGACTGGGCCACGCTGCGCCGGCTGTTCCCCTACCTGTGGCGCTACAAATGGCGCGTGATGGCTGCGCTCGCCTTCATGATCGGCGCCAAGGTCGCCAATGTCGGCGTGCCGGTGCTGCTCAAGAACCTGGTCGACGCGATGTCGATCAAGCCCGGCAGCGCGGCGGCGCTGCTGGTGGTGCCGGTCGGCCTGCTGGTCGCCTACGGCCTGCTGCGGCTCTCCACCGCGGTCTTCAACGAGCTGCGCGAACTGGTCTTCGCCAAGGCCACCGAGGGCGCGGCGCGCAGCATCTCGCTGGAGGTGTTCCAGCACCTGCACGCGCTGAGCCTGCGCTTCCACCTGGAGCGCCAGACCGGCGGCATGACGCGCGACATCGAGCGCGGCACGCGCGGCGTGCATTCGCTGATCTCGATGTCGCTCTACAGCATCGTGCCGACGATCATCGAGCTGACGCTGGTGCTGACCGTCCTGGGCGTCAAGTTCGACTCGGGCTTCGTCTGGATCACGCTGGCGGCGCTGGTGGTCTACATCGGCTTCACCGTGACCGTGACCGAGTGGCGCACCCAGTTCCGCAAGACCATGAACGAGCTCGACTCGGTGGCGCAGAGTCGAGCGGTCGATTCGCTGCTCAACTACGAGACGGTCAAGTACTTCAACAACGAGGGCTTCGAGGCCGGCCGCTACGACGCCAGCCTGGAGCGCTACCGCAAGGCGGCGGTCAAGAGCCAGACCACGCTGAGCCTGCTCAATGCGGGCCAGCAATGCCTGATCGCGGTCAGCCTGGTCGCGATGCTCTACCGCGCCACGCAGGGCGTGGTCGACGGCCACATGACGCTGGGCGACCTGGTGATGGTCAACGCCTTCATGATCCAGCTCTACATCCCGCTCAATTTCCTGGGCGTGATCTACCGCGAGATCAAGCAGAGCCTGACCGACCTCGACAAGATGTTCGTGCTGCTCGAGAAGGATCGCGAAGTGCGCGACGCGCCGGATGCCCGGCCGCTGGCGGGAGCCGATTCCACCGTGCGCTTCGAGGACGTCAATTTCGCCTACGAGGCCGCGCGGCCGATCCTCAAGCACGTGAGCTTCGAGATTCCGGCCGGCAAGACGGTGGCGGTGGTCGGCCCCTCGGGCTCGGGCAAGTCGACGCTGGCCCGGCTGCTCTACCGTTTCTACGACGTGCAGCAGGGCCGCATCACGATCGGCGGCGAGGACATCCGCGACGTGCAGCAGGCCAGCGTGCGTCGCGCCATCGGCATCGTGCCGCAGGACACGGTGCTGTTCAACGACACCGTCGAATACAACATCGCCTACGGCCGTCCGGGCGCGAGCCGCGAAGAGGTGGAGGAGGCCGCGCGGGCGGCGCGTATCCATGACTTCATCGCGCACACGCCGAAGGGCTACGAAACCATGGTCGGCGAGCGCGGGCTCAAGCTCTCGGGCGGCGAGAAGCAGCGCGTGGCGATCGCGCGCACGCTGCTCAAGAACCCGCCGATCGTGATCTTCGACGAAGCCACCTCGGCGCTCGATTCGGCCAACGAGCGGGCGATCCAGTCGGAGCTCAAGAGCGCGGCGCGCAACAAGACCACGCTGGTGATCGCGCACCGCCTGTCGACCGTGGTCGATGCGCACGAGATCCTGGTGCTCGAGAGCGGCGTGATCGTCGAGCGCGGCACGCACGCCCAGTTGCTGGCGGGCCAGGGCAAGTACGCGCAGATGTGGCGGCTGCAGAAGCTCGAGGCCGAGCCGGTGCTGTGACCCCCATTGATTGATTCAGGAGCGATTCGAATGTCGGAGAAGATTCCCCTGTTGGTCCTCAACAGCCTGTCGGAAACCCACCAGGCGCAGGTCGCCGCGGTCTACGACATGACCTATCTGCCGGTGCCGACGCCGGCCGAGCGCGATGCGCTGATCGCGGCAGAGGGCGGCCGCTTCCGCGCGGTGCTGACGATCGGCTCGATCGGTCTGACGGCGGCGGAGATCGCCGCGATGCCCAGGCTCGAACTGGTCTGCGCGATGGGCGCGGGCTACGAAGCCATCGCGCTCGATGCGGCGCGGGTGCGTGGCATCGTGCTCGCCAACGGTGCCGGCACCAACGACGACTGCGTCGCGGACCATGCCTTCGGCTTGCTGATCGGCGCGATGCGCCACGTCCGTACGCTCGACCGGCTGTGCCGCGAAGGCGTGCGGCGCGAAACGATTCCGCATCCGCCGAATGTCTCGGGCAAGCGCCTGGGCATTCTGGGGCTCGGCACCATCGGCCAGAAGATCGCCAGGCGTGCCGCGGGCTTCGACATGGAGATCGGCTATCACAACCGCCAGCCGCGCGAGGGGGTGCCGCACCGCTATTTCGACAGCGTGCAGGCGTTGGCCGGATGGGCCGACATCCTGGTGGTGGCGACCCCGGGCGGTGCCGGCACGCGGCATCTGATCGATGCCCGGATCCTCGACGCACTGGGCTCGAAGGGGTTCCTCGTCAACATCTCGCGCGGCAGCGTGGTCGATACCGAGGCGCTTGCCGCGGCCCTGCGCGAAGGCCGCATCGCAGGGGCCGGTCTCGACGTCTACGAGAGCGAGCCGCTGCCACCCGAGCCGCTGATCGGCCTCGACAACGTGCTGCTCACGCCGCATATGGCGGGCTGGTCACCCGAGGCGACGCAGGCTTCGCTGGATCGCTTCATGGCCAATGCCGAAGGACACTTCGCCGGACGCGGCGTGGTGTCGCCGATCTAGTTTCGAAGCGAAAGGGCCGTCGGTTCAGACGCCCTCGGAAAGCACCGGCGGCCGCACGGAGCCCCAGCCGCAAGCCAGGTCGTACGCATGCCCCAGCCGCAGCACCGCCAGGTCGCCGTGGATCGGCCCCGCGATCTGCAGCCCCATCGGCAGGCCGGATTCGCTGAAGCCCGCGCGCACATTGAGCGTGGGCAGGCCGGCCAGCGTGAAGGGCGTGACGATCTCCATCCAGCGGTGATAGGTGTCGCTTTCGACGCCGCCGACCGACGCGGGCCACGGCAGCGCCGCATCGAAGGGAAAGACCTGCGCCGTCGGAGCGACCACGAAATCGAAGCGCTCGAAGGCCCGCAGGAAGGCGCGGTAGACATTCGAGCGATAGACCGCGGCCTGGTAGAGCGCCGCCGCATCGAGCCGATGGCTCTGCTCGATCTCCCAGCGCGCCTCGGGCTTCAGCTTCTCGCGCAGCGCCGGGTCGGCATGGGCCGCGCCCAGCTTGCCGCCGACCAGCAACTGGCGCAGGCGCAGCCACGCGGTCCAGTTCTGCTCGCGCGGGACATCAAGCTGATGCGTGTCGACTTCGCAGCCGAGGTCGCGGAAGGTCTGCAGCGCGCGCTCGCAGAGCTCGCGCACGCCGGGCGCGAGCGGCAGATCGGGCCACAGGCTGCCGAGCCAGCCGATGCGCAGGCCCTTCGGATCGCTGTCGAGCCGCATCGTGTCGGGCGCGGGCAGGGCTTCGGTCAATGAAAGCGGCAGCCTCCGGTCGAAGCCTGCCTGCACCGCGAGCAGACGCGCGGCGTCCTCGACCGTGCGCGCCATCGGCCCCTCGGTGCCGAGCTGCTGCAGGAAGAGCTCGTCTTCCGGGGCGCCGGGCACGCGGCCGCGCGAGGGCCGAAAGCCGATCACGTTGTTGAACGCCGCGGGATTGCGCAACGAGCCGCCCATGTCGCTGCCGTCGGCCACCGGCAGCATGCCCAGGGCCAGCGCCACGGCCGCGCCGCCGCTGCTGCCGCCGGCGCTCAGTGCGGGCTGGTAGGCGTTCAGCGTGGTGCCGAAGACCGTGTTGTAGGTGTGCGAGCCGAGCCCGAACTCGGGCGTGTTGGTCTTGCCGATCACGATGGCGCCGGCCGCGCGCATGCGCGCCACGTGGAGGCTGTCGGCACGCGCCGGAGAGCGCGGCGAAAGGGGCGAGCCCATCGAGGTCGGCAGGCCGGCGGCGTGGCTCAGGTCCTTCACCGCGAGCGGAAAGCCATGCATCCAGCCGCGTCGCACGCCGCGCGCCAGTTCGGCATCGCGCTCGCCGGCTTCGGCCAGCAGCTGCTGCGGCTCGCGCAGCGACACGATGGCGTTGAAGCGCGGGTTGAGCGCTTCGATGCGGGCCAGCGCGGCCTGCATCAGCGCGTGGCAGGACACGCTGCGGGCCGCGATGCGGCGCGAAAGTTCGGTGGCGCTGAGTGCGAGCAGGTCGGCGGATGGCATGGCGGGCGAGGGAAGAAAGGAGAGGGGCAGACGCGGGTTCCAGTATGGCGCGGCGCTCGCATAATCGCCGCGTATGGAAACAAAGTGGCTCGAAGACTTCATCAGCCTGGCGGAAACGCGCAGCTTCAGCCGCTCGGCCCAACTGAGACATGTGACACAGCCGGCGTTCTCGCGCCGCATCCAGGCGCTCGAAGGCTGGGCCGGCACCGACCTGGTGGATCGCAGTTCCTACCCCACCCGCCTCACGCCCGCGGGCCAGACGCTCTACAGCCAGGCCATCGAGATGCTCCAGTCGCTGCAGAGCACGCGCGCCATGCTGCGCGGCCATTCCGCGGCCGGGCAGGACGTGATCGAGATCGCCGTGCCGCACACACTGGCCTTCACCTTCTTTCCCTCCTGGGTGACGGGGCTGCGCGAGCACTTCGGGCCGATCAAGAGCCGGCTCATCGCGCTCAACGTGCACGACGCCGTGCTGCGCCTGGTCGAGGGCAGCTGCGACCTGCTGATCGCCTACCACCACCCCTCGCAGCCGCTGCCGCTGGACGCCAACCGCTATGAGATGGTGAGCCTCGGGGAGGAGGTGGTCGCTCCCTGGGTCAGGCCCGATGCCGAGGGCGCCCCGCGCTACTGCCTGCCCGGCCGGCCCGGCCAGCCGCTTCCCTATCTGGGCTATGCACCCGGCGCCTACCTGGGGCGCGTGGTGGACCAGCTGCTGAAGGAATCCGGCACCGCGATCCATCTCGATCGGGTCTACGAAACCGACATGGCCGAGGGCCTCAAGGCGATGGCGCTCGAAGGCCACGGCATCGCCTTCCTGCCGCAGAGCGCGGTGCGCAAGGAGGTCCGCGCCCGCACGCTGGTGAGCGCGCTGCCGCCCGAGATCGACCGGCTCGAGGCCACGATGGAGATCCGCGCCTACCGCGAGCGGCCCGGCGCGTCGGCGTCGGCCAAGACCACCGGTCGGACAGGCCGCGGCGACGGCGCGGCACCGCGGCTCAAGGGCGCGGCCGATGCGTTGTGGGCCTACCTCCTGCAGACCCAGCCTGCGGCCTGACAGTCTGTTCTTGTGCGGCGCACAAACTATGAGGCGGCGACATGGCGAGCGCCGCAATCGGCATTGGGCGCCGACCTCCGTCCCCTCTAAAGTCTGCCCCACGTTTTTTCCGGGCACAAAGGCTGCTTTGAGAGTTCCGTTGGGAGCGCTGGCGCTGCCGAACACCCGGTGCGCCTTGCGGCGGTGCGTCGTGCACCGGGTTGGTCCCGGTGTGGCGCAGAATGCGGGCGTCTAGAATTTCGTGTTATCTCTCAGTCACAGGAGTTTCCATATGAAGAAGCAAGTATTGGCTCTGGCCGTCATGGCGCTCGCCGCAGGAGGCGCCTTCGCCCAGGCCAATGACACGCTGGCCAAGATCAAGTCGAGCGGCAGCGTCACGATGGGCGTGCGTGACTCCTCCGGCGCGCTGGCCTACACGATCGGCGACGGCAAGTACGTCGGCTTCCATACCGAAATGTCCGAACGCGTCCTGGCCGATATCCAGAAGCAGCTCGGCCTTCCCAAGCTCGACATCAAGCGCCAGCTGGTCACCTCGCAGAACCGCGTTCCCCTGGTGCAGAACGGCACCGTCGACCTCGAGTGCGGCTCGACCACCAACAACGCGACCCGCCAGAAGGACGTCTCCTTCGCGGTGACCACCTACGTCGAGGAAGTCCGCATCGCGGTCAAGGCCAACTCGGGCATCAACTCGATCAAGGACCTCAACGGCAAGAGCGTCGCCACCACCACCGGCACGACCTCGGTGCAGACCCTGCGCAAGAACGAGCGCGCCCAGGGCATCGACTTCAAGGAAGTCATGGGCAAGGACCACGCCGACAGCTTCCTGCTGCTCGAGTCGGGCCGTGCCGATGCCTTCGTGATGGACGGCCAGATCCTGGCCGGCAACATCGCCAAGTCGAAGGCCCCGGCCGACTTCAAGATCGTCGGCGAGCCGCTCTCGGTCGAGCCGATCGCCTGCATGCTGCGCAAGGACGATCCGGCCTTCAAGAAGGCGGTCGACGACAGCATCAAGCGCCAGATCGCCGACGGCTCGCTCGCCAAGCTGTACGACAAGTGGTTCATGCAGCCGATCCCGCCGACCAACACCAAGGTCGGCCTGCCGCTGTCCGATGCCACCAAGGCTGCGTGGGCCAACCCCAACGACAAGCCGATGGAAGACTACGCCAAGAAGTAAAAACGCGTGGGCTGACGCGTGAACGAACGCCCGCCTCTTCCGGCGGGCGTTTGTTTTATGAGATGCCTCCAACAATCATCGAGGAGTTGAAATGGGAAAATGGGATTGGCAGGTCTTCCTGGAGGACCCGGGCGGGAAGATACCCACCTACTGGCAGTGGCTGCTGTCGGCGTGGGGCTGGACCGTCTCGGTGTCCTTGTGCTCCCTGGTCGTGGCGCTGGTGCTCGGGTCTCTCGTCGGCGTGATCCGCACGCTGCCCAACAGCCCCTGGCTGGTGCGCTTCGGCAATGCCTGGGTCGAGCTGTTCCGCAACATCCCGCTCCTGGTTCAGATCTTTCTCTGGTACCACGTGGTGCCGAAGATATTCCCGGTCATGGCCGGCCTGCCGCCCTTCATCCTGGTGGTGTTCGCGCTGGGCTTCTTCACCTCGGCACGGATCGCCGAGCAATTGCGTTCCGGCATCCAGGCCCTGCCCAAGGGCCAGCGCTACGCGGGCATGGCAGTGGGCTTCACCACGCCGCAGTACTACCGCTACGTGATCCTGCCGATGGCCTACCGGATCATCATTCCGCCGCTCACCAGCGAATCGATGAACATCTTCAAGAACTCGTCGGTCGCATTCGCGGTGTCGATTCCCGAGATGATCCAGTTCGCGATGCAGGCCGGCGAGGAGACCGCCCGCGTGACCGAGATGTACATGGCCGTGACCGTGCTCTACGTGATCTCGGCGATGGTGATCAACCGCATCATGGCCTGGGTCGAGAAGCGGGTCCGAGTGCCCGGGTTCGTCGCGGCCGGCGGAACGGGAGGACATTGACATGAATCTCGATCTGACCTTCTTCCACTGGGACGTCGTCAGCGCCTTTCTGCTGAAAGGCCTCTATTTCAGCGTGTTCCTGACGGTGGTCGCCACGCTGGGCGGCATCTTCTTCGGCACCCTGCTCGCGCTGATGCGGCTGTCGGGCAACAAGTGGCTCGACCTGCCGGCGGCCATCTATGTCAACGGCATGCGCAGCATTCCGCTGGTGATGGTGATCCTGTGGTTCTTCCTGCTGG